>JAISXU010000091.1 GCA_031270395.1 Oscillospiraceae bacterium | reverse complement strand
GACGAGTACCAGACTCAGGAACCTGCTGAGATGTTTCATGCTTTTTCCTCCTTGCATTTTTGCAACTTTTCTCCGTTTTTCCCCCAAAGTTGTACAGAAAAAACGGTCGTTTAATTTGTACACTTTTTTGCGTCTTGAGCGCCGGTCTGAACCGCCCGAAAAGTCGGGGCGCGCGGGCGGCAGCGCGTAGAAAAACCCGGCGCAAGCGTACGGAACGCGCGCCGGGTCAATGTGGAATAATAAAGGCAGTTATGGGAATAATTGAAAGAGAAGCAAGCCGTATTTCCGTCATGGGTGCTATACGCAGATTTCGCGGCTGCTCGCCCCGGCGGGTAAAATACGCAAAAATCACATGCGGCTTGGCTTGGTTCCAGCTTCACGAAAGGCGGACTGTTGGAATGATGGTAAATAGGAACGGAATGGCGGCAGAACGCGCGCGGGGACTCCCGCTGAAGGCGGCGCTGGCGGTTATCGCCGCCGTGCTTATGGCGGTAATGGCGTTTATTTCTCCGTTGCCCGGAATAATAAGAGGCTCGCGGCCGGCGCGCACCGGCGCGGTCATGTATGACGCGCGCGCGGATACGGAATATATAGTGAAAGCCAGCGACGGCAAGGTGGCGGTTTTTATGCCGCCGGGAGGAGAACCGGTCGCGGTGACCGATATTGACGTCGCGACGCTCCGCTCCCACGATATAGCTCTGCTGGAGGGCGGCGTCGCCGTGGATACCTATGAGAAATTGCTCCGGACTCTCGAGGACTTTGGCGCCTGACAAAGCGCCGATACGGTCTGCGCGGCGCCCTCGGCGGCTGCTAGATGCTCTCGCCGCGCTTCACTCTGGCGAGATAGCGGCTGATGACGAGCATACAGAGCGCGGCCAGCACCGCCGTGACGCCGCCCATAATAAATGTCGGAACCGGGTTCTTTTTGAGAATGGTGTTTGATATCATGTTGAAGAATACCGACGAGACGCCGAGCCCCATCATCACGACGCCGTAGTTTGTCCCCGAGTTTTTCGGGCCGAAGAAGTCCGTGCTGACGGCGGCGTTGATTGCGGACGGCCCTCCGTACGCAAACGCTATGACGGCTACGGTTATAATGTATGGGATACCGGCAATAAATGTCATAAGCACGGCGCCGACCAGAGTGACGCCGCAGAGGACGACCGACGCCGCGACGCGCCCTATCCTGTCGGAAACCGCGGCCATAATGAGGCGCCCGGCTGAATTTGTAACGCCGGTAAACGACACTGCAAATACGGCGAGCGCGTTAGTGAGGCCACGCTCCTGCTCCCCGAGCGTGGCGATAAGCGGCGAGGTCAGATTCCACGTGCCGTTTATGAAGAAAATGTACAGGAAGATGCACCAGAACGGAACGGTTTTCGCCGCCTGCGCGAGCGTGTAGTCGCGCGCGGACGAGACGACCTTTGTGTTTGCCGCGGGCTTCGGGAGCGACGCGAGATAGCCGGCGTCCGGCAGCCGCACAAAGAAGCAGGCCGCAATCCCAAACACAAAGAATACGCCGGCGAGGATAAAGAACACAGGGCTGAAATTGGCGGTCGCGGCGCCCGTAGCGGCGTCAACTTTCGTGAACGCGCCGATGAGCCAGTTCGCGACGGGCGCGAAAACTACCGTGGAAAAACCGAACGCTGAGACCGCGAGACCCGACGCGAGACCGCGCCTGTGCGGGAGCCATTTCTGTACGCAGCTTATACAGGCGCCGTACGCGATGCCGGAGCCCAGCCCCCCCGTCACGCAATACGTGAGGACTATCAGGCCCACGCTGTCCTTCGTCAGCAGTCCGGTCGACCCTACGCCGGCGGCGAACAGTATGACGCCGATTATGGCGGTAAACTGCGGGCCCTTTTTGTCGTTGATAAATCCGCCGATGAAATTACCCACAACGAACGCGAACAGCATGTATGACGTGATCATGCCAGGTATCGTGGAATCCGGCGGCAGCGCGTAGACAGCCGGAAAATCCCTGCGAAACACGCTCCAGAGATACAGTATCCCCACGCACAGTTGGATTACGAGGCATCCGATAATAGACGGAAGCGGTGATTTGTTTTTCATATCGGTTTATCTCCTGAATTTATTATTATGCCGCTCGGCTGTACATAACGCCGTTTTTGCGGAAAGCGAATGGCGCGGACATGGCGCGGATGTTGAAAACGGAATCATTCCCAATCCTTCCAAATATCCGGACGGTAGCCGACCGTGGCTTGGCGTCCGTTTCTGACGACGGGCGTTTTTATAAGCGCGGGATTTTCCATGAGCTTTTCCTCGCGCGCGCTCTCGTGCGCGAGATATTCTATGAGCTCCGCACCGTTCGCGCCCGCGTCAAGCATGGCGTCAAAACCGACGGCGCTTTTTACGCTGTTAAATTCGCCGCGGCTCATACCGTAGCGGACGACGTCAATACTCTGATATTTGATCCGCCTCTCCTTGAAGTACCGCTCCGCCTTTTTGGTGTCAAAGCACTTCGATTTGCCGAAAATCTGAATGTTCATATCTCCGTCACGACGGGCAGTATCATCGGGTTGCGCCTCGTCTTCTTGAACAGATATGTGGAGAGACTTGTTTTTATCGAATTTTTGAGGGCGGCGAGGTCAGTATTCCTGTGGTCGGTATAGCCGGAGAGCGTGTTGAGCACGACCTCCTTCAGGTCGCGCATGAGTTCCTCCGATTCCTTGACGTAAACGAAGCCGCGCGTGATGAGATCTGGCCCGGATATGACGCCGCCGTCCTCGCTTGAGAGGTTTAAGATCACAATGAGCATTCCGTCCTGCGCGAGATGCTTCCTGTCGCGCATCACGACTGACCCGACCTCGCCGGCGCTGCCGTCCACGAGCACGCGGCCCGACGGCACGGAACCGTTTCGCGCTATGGAGTCCTCCGTCAGCTCAATAACGGCGCCGATGCTGCTGATGAGAATATTTTTCGGCTCGATACCCATTTGCGCGGCTATTTTCGCATGAGTGCTCAGATGCCGGTGCTCGCCGTGTACCGGGACAAAGAATTTCGGTTTTGTAAGCGCGATCATCATTTTCAGTTCTTCCTGATATGCGTGTCCCGATACGTGCAGCTCGGAATATTTGTCATATATGACCTCCGCGCCGCGCCTGAATAGCTCGTCGATCACGCGGCTGATCGTCTTTTCGTTTCCGGGCACGGCGGACGCGGAAATCAGTATCCTGTCGCCGGGCTTAATTTCAACCTGCCTGTGATCGGAAAACGCTATGCGGTGCAGCGCGCTCATCTCCTCGCCCTGACTGCCCGTCGTTATGATGACGACCTGCTCGGGTGGCAGATTTTTCACCTGATTGAGATCCACGAGCAGTCTGTCCGGGACGTTCATACAGCCGAGACCCGTCGAGACCTTCATGATATTTTCCATGCTCCGGCCGGTGACGGCGACGCGCCGCCCGTATTTAGCGGCGTAATTTATGACCTGCTGTATCCTGTGTACGTTTGACGCGAAGGTCGTCACAAGTATGCGCTGGGTGCAGCCTCTGAATAGCCCGTCAAAGCGCTCGCCAACCTTGCGCTCGGAGGTGGAGTAGCCCTGCTTTTCCACGTTGGTCGAGTCCGATAAGAGCGCCAGAACGCCCTTGTTCCCGTACTCTCCGAAGCGCGCGAGGTCTATCATATCGCCGGAAATCGGCGTCGTGTCCACCTTAAAATCTCCGGTGTGGATCACCACGCCGACGGGCGTCTTGATTGCGAGCGAGACGGAATCGGGTATGCTGTGGTTTATGTGGATGAGCTCGACGCGGAAGCAGCCCAGCCGTATCGTTTGGCCCGCGTTGACTACCTCCAACTTTGTTTTGGAGGCAAGTCTGTGCTCGTTGAGCTTGAGCTGAACGAGTCCGGCCGTCAGAGGGGTGGCGTAGATGGGCGCTGATATTTCGCGGAGCACGTACGGTATGCCGCCGATGTGATCCTCGTGTCCGTGCGTCAGCACGATTCCGCGTATGCGCGACTGGTTTTTGACGAGGTACGTGACGTCGGGTATGACGATGTCAACGCCGTACATATCGTCGTCGGGAAAGCCGAGGCCGCAGTCTACGATCATGATGTCCGAACCGTACTCGTAGACCGTGAGATTTTTGCCGATCTCGTTGAGACCGCCCAGTGAGATGATTTTGAGTTTTACTGCCATTTGCTGATTATTACTCCTTTATAATATAAAATAATATCCTCGGACGGACAATATCCGCCTGCGGGGATCAATCCGCTCCCGGTCATACCGGAGCCGCGGATTTGGTTATGGGATTCATGACGCCCCGGCGCGCGGCGCCGTACGCGCGTCGGGCGAACAAAAAGGACGCTCCTCATAGCGCCGCGCGCGGCGCGGCGCCGGAACTCTTGTCCGGCGTACTGATAAAATCAGTTTGCAATACGCTCGCAAAAAGCAAAACTCACAGAAACCCCCCGGCGGCGCCGGACGGGTCTCACACCGCTTAAAACGCCCTGCTCTTACCCCCGTTGCGCGGAGGGCGGAAGCAGTCGGCGATATTATTCCGCAGGAGCTTTAACACCATAACACTTATACTGCCGCCATTATATATCGGATAAACGTGTTTGTCAAATGGTTCTCGCCGCGAATGTTTCGCACTTGCCGCGAATGTTTCGCGCGGGGGTTCGGGTGATTGCTGCCCGGCGGTGTATGTATGTACGTGTACACGTGGACAAGACGCGGCGCGCGGTGTATAATGCGATAAACTTCGAGTGAAAGGGTAGGGAGTGTCGTCTGTTGAGAGAACTGGAAAAAGTGTACGACCCGAGGGGTGTTGAAAAGAGCATATATGAGATGTGGGAGAGGGGCGGATATTTCCACGCGGAACCGGACAAGTCCAAAAAGCCGTTTTCCGTCGTGATACCGCCGCCGAACGTCACGGGACAGCTCCACCTCGGCCACGCGCTGGACAACACCATCCAGGATATACTGACGCGCTTCAAGCGCATGCAGGGTTACTCTGCCGTATGGATACCCGGCACGGATCACGCCGGAATCGCCACACAGATACGCGTCGAGGAGGAGCTTCGCCGTGAGGGACTCACGCGGCACGACCTCGGGCGCGCGGAGTTCACGAAGCGCGTCTGGGAGTGGAAGGAGAAGTACGGCGGCAGGATCATAGAGCAGTTGAAGCTGCTCGGAAGCTCGTGCGACTGGGCGCGTGAGCGCTTCACGATGGACGACGGATGCTCTCGCGCCGTGCGCGAAGTTTTTGTCAGCCTGTACGAAAAGGGGATCATATACAAGGGTGAGCGCATTATCAACTGGTGTCCGCACTGCGTGACGGCGCTCAGCGACACGGAGGTGGAGCACGAGGACGAGGCGGGGAAGCTCTGGCATATAAAATACCCCATATTAGACGGGAGCGGTTACGTTACCGTGGCGACGACGCGCCCGGAGACGATGCTCGGAGATATGGCCGTCGCCGTCAATCCGGACGACGCCCGCTACTCGTGGCTCGTCGGCAAGACCGGCCTCCTGCCGCTTATGGACCGCGAAATTCCCATAATAGCCGACGAATACGTCGATACACAGTTCGGCACGGGCTGCGTGAAGATAACGCCCTGCCACGACCCGAATGACTTTGAGGTGGCGGCGCGCCACGGTCTGCCGCAAATACTCATAATGGACGACAACGCGCGTATCATTAACGGCGGGAAGTACGACGGCCTCGACCGCTTCGAGGCGCGCCGCGCCATCGTTGGCGACCTCGAAGCTCTCGGGCTCTTGGATAAAACGGAGGAACACGCGCACAGCGTCGGCAAGTGCTACCGCTGCGGCACGACGGTGGAGCCGATCGTCAGTCCGCAGTGGTTTGTCAAAATGGCGCCTCTGGCGGGCCCGGCTATGGACGTCGTGCGCGACGGGCGCATGAAATTTGTCCCCGAGCGCTTCGCTAAGATATATACGAACTGGATGGAGAACGTGCGCGACTGGTGCATATCGCGCCAGCTCTGGTGGGGGCATCAGATACCGGCGTGGTACTGCGCCAAATGCGGGCATGTCACCGTGTCGCGCGAGGACCCCGACAGATGCGAAAAGTGCGGCCATACGGGCATCGAGCGCGATCCCGACGTGCTCGACACGTGGTTTTCCTCCGCGCTGTGGCCGTTTGAGGTGTTCGGCTGGCCGGATAAGACGCCGGAGCTCGAATACTGGTATCCCACGATGGTAGTGACGCCCGGTTACGAGATAATATTCTTCTGGGTCGCCAGAATGATATTCTCCGGCATGGAGTTTATGGGCGACGTGCCGTTCCGCGCGGCGTTCATTCACGGCATGGTGCGCGACGACAAGGGGCGTAAGATGTCAAAATCGCTCGGCAACGGCATAGACCCGCAGGAGATCATCGACAGATACGGCGCGGACGCTCTGCGGATGAATATGATAACCGGCGTCTCGCCCGGCAGCGACATGCGCTTTTACCCGGAGCGCTGCGAGGCCATGCGCAACTTCGCAAACAAGATATGGAACGCCGCGCGCTATGTGCTGATGAACCTGACGGACGATCCGGAGACGGGTCTGCCCGAGGCGCCGGAGCCGGAGGACAAGTGGATACTGTCAAGGCTTAACTCTACCGCCCGCGAGGTGACGGAAAATCTCGACAGGTACGAGCTCGGCGTCGCCTCGTCGAAAATCTACGACTTCATCTGGGACGATTTCTGCGACTGGTACATAGAACTGTGCAAGCCGCGGCTCAATTCCGGCGACTCGCCGTCCGCCCGCGCGGCGCGCAGGACGCTGCTGTACGCGCTGTCGGAAATATTGAAGCTCCTGCACCCGTTTATGCCCTTTATAACGGAGGAGATATGGCGGGCGCTGCCGCGCGGCGAGGGCGGGGACGCGCCGATAATGGTTCAGAAATTCCCGGAGTTCGACGCCGCGCTGCACTTCCCGCGCGAGGAAACGGATTTCGGGCGCGTCATGGCTGCCATACGCGCCGTACGCGCGAGAAGGGCGGAGATGAACGTACCGCCGTCAAAGCGCCCGCATATCACCATAGTGTCCGACGCCCCGGAGGCGTTCGAGGCCGGGAGCGCGTATATCGCGAGGCTCGCCGGCGCGGGCGGTGTCACGGTCTCGCGCGCCGCGCCCGCGGATTTGGAGGGGCTTGTATCGGCCGCGACGGATTCCGCGCGGATATATATGCCGCTTAGCGAGCTTGTGGATCTGGACGCGGAGCGCGGCCGCATAACGCGCGAGCTTGAAAAGGCGCGCGCCGAGCTGGAGCGCCTTGAAGGCAAGCTCCGCAATGCGGAATTCACGTCAAAGGCGCCGCAACGCGTCGTGGACGCGGAGAGGGCGCGCGCGGACAAGGCGCGGGCGCTGATAGCAAATCTGGAGGCGAGCCTGTCGCAGCTGCCAGAGCTTTTTTAGCTTTGGTTACTTTGGTTGCGGACAAGTGAATATCGGATATGAATGACCGGGACGGGGCGCGTCGGGAAACATAAATCAGGCGGGGGGATTCATAATCAGAATGGATCCCCCCGTTTTCTATTGACGACAGGCGGGTGATTCGGAAAATGAGGAGACTGGACGTCGAGCTCGGCGAGCGCTCATACCCGATTTTTATCGGCGAGGGAGCTCTCCGGGAGTCGGCGGAGCGGATAGCGGAGCTCTGCGGCGGCGGCAGGGCCGCCGTTGTGACGGACACGAACGTCAGGGCGGCGCACGGAGACGCGCTCTCGGACGTACTGAGATCGCGCGGCGTCGAGGCGGAGACCGTCGCGGTGGAGCCGGGGGAGGGCGGCAAGTCTATTGCGAACCTCGAACGGCTGTATCACGCGTTCGCGGGCTTCGGGCTGCGGCGGAGCGACGCCGTGATCGCTTTCGGCGGGGGCGTGGTGGGCGATCTGGCGGGTTTTGCCGCCGCGACGTATATGCGCGGCGTCGCGCTCGTCCAGATACCGACTACGCTGCTCGCGCAGGTGGACTCGTCGGTCGGCGGCAAGGTCGCCGTGAACATCGACGAGGGCAAAAATCTCGTGGGCAGCTTCTACCAGCCGAGGCTCGTCATATCCGACGTCTCGCTGCTCGGCACGCTGCCGGAGCGCGAGCTGTACTCGGGTATGGCCGAGGTCGTCAAGTACGCCGCGATAGGCGAGAGCGGACTTGCCGGACTGCTCGCCTCGCGCGGAGCGCCCTCCGGCAGGCTCGGGGACATCGTATACATGTGCTGCCGGTGCAAGGCCGGCTATGTGCGGCGCGACGAGCGCGATACGGGCGAGCGCATGACGCTCAACTTCGGGCATACCTTCGGGCACGCGATCGAGAAGTATTACGGCTACGGTACATATCTGCACGGCGAGGCCGTGGCGATGGGCATGGCGCTCGCGGCGAGGGCCGGCGAGGCGCTGGGAGTGACCTCGCCGGAGGCGTCGCGCGAGCTCCTCGGGCTGATGGATACGTGCGGACTGCGGTATGATTTCGACGGCGACCCGGGCTGCCTTATCCCGCTTATGGCGGGCGACAAAAAGAATACGGACGGCGATATAACGCTTATTTTGCTTGAAAATTTTGGGGCGCCGACAAGTCGCAGGATAAGCGGCGGCGCGCTTGGGCGCGCTTTGACGGCGGACGCGGCGCAGACCGGATGAGTTCAAAAGGGGGGCGGGCGAACCTTGGGATACACTAAACGCGTGGCGCTCTTTCCGGGAGGCGTGATAGAGATGCCTCCGTCAAAAAGCATAGCGCACAGGGTCATCATATGTACCGCGCTGTCCGGCAGGCCGGAGGAAGTGGCGCGGGCGGCCGTCTCCGAGGACACGGAGGCCACGGCCCGCTGCGCGGCGGCCATGTCCGGCGACGGGGATAAGGTGTTCGACTGCGGGGAATCCGGCTCGACGCTGCGCTTCATGCTCCCGGTGGCGGCGCTTCAACCCGGGAAAAAGACGTTTGTCGGGCGCGGACGGCTGATGAAGCGCCCGATAGAGCCGTATCTCGACGAGCTGCGGAGGCACGGCCTGGAGATAAGCTCGTACGGAGGCAAAATTACCGTGGAGGGCGTCCTGCGGCCGGGCGTGTACGCTCTGCCCGGCGATATCAGCTCGCAGTTTATCACGGGGCTGCTGCTCGCGCTCCCGCTGCTGAACGGCGACAGCGAGATAAGGCTGATCACGCCGATGGTCTCGGCGTCATACGTCGATGTGACGCTCGACGTCATGAGCAAATTCGGCGTCACCGCGTACAACGACAACTACGCCCGGTTGCTGATACACGGAAGACAGCGCTATATCTACAGCGATGTGAAAATCGAGGGGGATTACTCGCAGGCGGCATATTTTCTCGCGGCGGGCGCCCTCGGATACGAGTGCGAATGTACGGGACTCGCCCCGTTCTCGCGGCAGGGAGACAGCTATATAGTCGAGCTTATGGAGGATTGCGGCGCGCGCGTGCGCAAGAGCCGGAGCGGGGGCGTTACGGTTTTCCCGTGCGACAGGATAAAGCCGATGATGATAGACGCGACGCACATACCCGATCTCGTCCCGCCGCTCGCCGCGCTGCTGGCGTTTGCCGACGGTGAGAGCCGTATCGTGAACGCGGGCAGACTCCGCATGAAAGAGAGCGACAGGCTCGCCGCCGTGTGTTCGGAGCTGAAAAAGCTGGGCGCGGGAATCAGGGCGGGAACCGACCATATCGTGATAAATGGCGCAAAACGGCTGACGGGAGGCGCCATGAGCTCGCGCAACGACCACAGGATTGCCATGATGGGCGCCGTCGCCGCGATACGCTGCGACAGGCCCGTATTTATAGAGAACGCGGACTGCGTGGCCAAATCGTATCCCGGTTTCTGGGACGATTTTGAAAAGAGGAACAAGGATGTGAGCACATGAGCGGAAATTGGGGCTGCCGATTCAAAATATCGCTGTTCGGCGAATCGCACGGCCCCGCGATAGGCGTTGTGATAGACGGACTGCCTCCGGGCTTTGTGCCCGACTGGGACGGCGTGCGGGCCGAGATGGCGCGGCGTGCGCCCGGGACGGGCCCGCTGGCGACGCCGCGCGGCGAGAGCGACGAATGGGAGGTGCTGTCCGGGCTTTTTGAGGGCGCGGCCACGGGCGCCCCGCTGTGCGCTGTCATTCGGAACACGGACGCCAGATCGCAAGACTACGTCCGGGGCGTCATGCGGCCGGGACACGCGGATATGACGGCCTTTATAAAATACGGGGGCTACGCCGACTACAGGGGGGGCGGACACTTCTCCGGAAGACTCACGGCGCCTATCGTGTTTGCCGGCGCGCTCGCGCGTCAGATATTGCGCGGAGACGGAATAAGGATAGGCGCTCGCATACTCTCAGTCCGCGGCGTCCGCGATATCGACGCCGCGCCGGAGGATATTCTGGCGGCCTCCGGACGGGAGCTGCCCGTGTGCTCCGCCGGGCGCGGCGAGCTCATGCGCGCGGAGATTGAGGCGGCGCGCGCGCGCGGCGACTCGGTGGGCGGTATAGTCGAGTGCGTCGCGCTGGGCGTTCCGCCGGGCTGGGGCGAACCGTTTTTCCGCTCGCTTGAGAGCGCCGCGGCGGAGATGATGTTCTCAATACCGGCCGTCAAGGGCGTGGAGTTCGGGGACGGCTTCGCGCTGTCGGACAAGCTCGGTTCCGAGTCAAACGACGAGATGTATATGCGCGGCGGGCAGGTCGCCTACAAGACGAATCACGGCGGCGGCGTCGCGGGAGGAATATCCAACGGGCAGCCGATCGTCCTGCGGGTGGCCGTCAAGCCGACTCCGACAATATCGAAACGGCAGACTACCGTGGATATCCGGAGCGGCGAGACTGTTGAACACTCGTTCACCGGCCGGCACGACCCGTGTGTCGCGCCGCGCGCCGTTCCGGTGGTGGAGGCGGGGCTGGCGCTATGCCTGCTCGATCTGAAAAAGGAGAGGTCAATATGATACTTATACTGAAAAGTGGTGTGGACGAGGCGGAAATCGAGCCTATCAGGCGGTTGTTGACGGGCCAAAACATCATAATGCAGGACATAGTGGGGGAGACGACCAGAATGATCGGTCTGGCGGGCGACACCTCGTCTATATCCGAGGACGCCGTTATGTGCTTCCCGTGCGTCGAGCGCATAATGCGCATACAGGAGCCGTACAAGCTCGCGGGGCGGAAGTTCCACCCCGCGGACAGCATGTACGAGATATCCGGGCGTAGGATCGGGGCCGGGGAGTTCGCCGTCATCGCGGGGCCGTGCTCGGTGGAGAGCGAGGAGCAGATTTTGTCCGTCGCCCGCGACGTCAAGGCGTCCGGCGCGAGCTTTCTGCGCGGCGGCGCGTTCAAGCCGCGCACGTCGCCCTACGCGTTTCGCGGTCTCGGGCTGGACGGGCTGGAGCTTCTGCGTCTCGCGCGTCAGAAGACGGGTCTGCCGATAGTGACCGAGATAATGTCACAGGAATATCTGGACGCCTTCGCCGAGCACGTGGACGTCATACAGATAGGAGCGCGCAATATGCAGAATTTCGCGCTGCTGCAGCAGGTAGGCTCGATAGGAAAGCCGGTGCTCCTCAAGCGCGGACTGTCGTCAACGCTCGAGGAGCTGCTGATGGCCGCGGAGTATATCATGGCGGGCGGCTCGCAGGAGGTCATACTGTGCGAGCGCGGTATACGCACGTTCGAGACGGCGACGCGCAACACGCTGGATCTCTCGGCCATACCGGTACTCCGGCAGAGGACGCATCTTCCCGTCGTGATCGACCCGTCGCACGCCACGGGCTACTGGCATCTCGTGGAGCCGATGGCGCTTGCCGCCGTCGCCGCGGGCGCCGACGGCCTGATAATCGAGGTACACAACCATCCGGAGGCGGCGCTGTGCGACGGCGCCCAGTCCATCACTCCGCAGGTGTTTCACAGGCTGATGCGCAAGGCGGACGCTGTGCGGGCCGCGATAAGATAGCGCGATTGCGCCGCAACACGGGCACAATCGCGCGGCAGTCGCAATCAGAATAAATTTTGAGAGGATGATCAGCTTTGACAGCTAAAGAGGAATTGGAGAGACTCAGGGGGGAGATCGACGGCATAGACGGGCGTATCGTCGGACTGTTCAACGAGAGGATGCGCGTATCGGAGGAAATAGCGCGGGCGAAGGAGCGGGGAAATATCGCCGTCACCGACTTGCGGCGCGAGCAGGACGTCATTGACGCCGCGGCCGCAGCCTCCGGCGACAGGAACAGGGCGGCTGCCGCGACTTTGATGCGCGCGCTCATATCCCTGTCAAAGAAACGGCAAATAGAGAAGCTGGGACTCGCCGACGCCGTCTCGTTTCCCCCGTCGTCAAGCCGAAAGACGGACGGCGTCAGAGCGGCGTTTCAGGGGGTGGAGGGCGCGTGGGGGGAGCACGCGGCGGAATTGCTGTTTCCGGGCGCCGCTTTCACCGGATACGACTACTTCGAGAGCGTTTTTGAAGCGGTCGTGGCGAATGATGCGGACTACGGCGTGCTGCCGATAGAAAATTCGCGCACGGGCGCCATTGGAGAGGTGTATGATCTGCTGCGCCGCCACTCCTGCTATATTGTCGGACAGGCATGGGTCGCCGTCAAGCAGTGCCTTCTCGGGCAAAAGGGCGCGGTTTTGAGCGACATCCGCGAGGTATACTCACACCCGGAGGGCTTCGGACAGTGCTCGCGCTTCCTGAAAAACAGAAACTGGGAGCTGACGGCTTGCCGCAATACCGCCTACGCTGCAAAGCTCGCGGCGGAGCGCGGCGGTGTCAAATACGCCGCGATCGGCTCGCGCCGCGCCGCCGCCGCCTACGGACTGGAGGTAGTCTCGCCCGACATAATGGACGACGCCGGAAACAAGACGCGCTTTATCGCCATAGCCGCTGAACCCCTTTACGACGAGAATTGCGACACCGTGAGCATCACGTTTTCGACAGCGCACCGCAGCGGCGCGCTCTGCGCCGTGCTGGAGGCGTTCATGCTGACCGGCATCAACCTCTCGCGCATAGAGTCGCGCCCCGTATCCGCCGACAGATACAGGTTTTTCGCCGACCTGCAGTCAAATATCATGTCGGGCGCGACGCGCGACGCGCTCACGCTCGCGTCGATGCACTGCGACTATTTCGAGGTGCTGGGCTGCTGCGGAGAGATCGTCGAATGAACTCGAAAAACATCGTGTTCATCGGGATGCCCGGATGCGGCAAAAGCGCCGTCGCGCGCGCCGTCGCGTCGCGGCTGGGGAGAAAATGGTACGATTCCGACGTTGAAATCGAGGCGTCGGAGGGGATAGGCGTCCCGGAGATATTCAAGCGGTTCGGAGAGGAGTATTTCCGGCGGCTCGAGACGGAGACACTGCTGGAATTGTCGTCCCGGAGCGGCGCGGTGATCTCCGCCGGCGGGGGCGCCGTCGCGCGAAACGCGGGGCTTCTCAGGCGCAACGCCGTCGTGGTGTATCTGGAGCGCACCTTAGAAGATATTGCCGCGGCGGTGGCGCCGGGCTCGAGGCCGCTTTTGAAGGACCCCGGCAGTCTGCGGGAGCTGTACGGCAAGAGACGCGTCCTCTATGAGGATACCTGCGATCTCAAAATCAACAACAGCGGTTCGATAGAGGAAACCGCGGAGAGAGTATTGGAGGCACTAAGGTGAAGCTGCTCATAATAAACGGACCGAATCTGAACCTTCTGGGGAGGCGCGAGCCGGACGTGTACGGCGCGAGCTCGTACGACGACCTGACGCGGACGATACGGGGCTTTGCCGGCGGCGCGGGCGTCGAGGTGGAGATAGTGCAGTCTAACAGCGAGGGCGCAATAATAGACGCCATACAGGGCGCGGAATGCGGCGCGGACGGCATCGTCATAAATCCCGGCGCCTACACGCACTATAGCTATGCCATCCACGACGCGCTGAAATCGGTCGATGTGCCCGCCATAGAGGTGCATCTGACAAATATCGCCTCGCGTGAGGGCTTCCGCCGGAGGTCGGTCACCGCGCCTGCCTGCATAGGGCAGATAAGCGGACTCGGCTTCGCGGGCTACATCGCCGCGATCAGCTATTTCGCGTCGCGCGGGACGGGGGCGGACAATGGACGGAGATAACGGCGCCGGAGCGCCCACAAGCGGCGCTTGGGAAATAACGGGAAATACGCGGCTGCTGGCGGTTATCGGCAGTCCCGTGGCGCACAGTCTCTCCCCGCTCATACACAACCGCTTTGCGCGCGCGCTCGGACTGCCTTACGTATATGTGGCCTTCGAGGTCACGCCCGGCACGCTCGGCGGCTTCATAGAAGCGGCGCGCGCGCTGAACATGGCGGGCTTCAATGTCACAATGCCGCTCAAACGGCTATTACTGCCGTATCTCACGGCTCCGCCGGGCGCGCGCGCGCCCGGCGGAGCCGTGAACACGGTAACCCTGCGCGGCGGGGAGCTGTACGGCGTCTCCACGGACGGGGACGGCTTTCTCCTGTCGCTCGATCTGCTGGGGCTGGACGCCGGAGACGGCGGCGCGCTCGTGCTCGGCGCCGGGGGAGCGGCGCGCGCCGTCGCAGCCGCTCTGCGCGGACGCGGAGTGTATACGCGCGTGGCGGCGCGACGCCCGGAAGAATTCCCGGCGGAATACGCGGACGAGCGGCTGCCGTGGAGCGAAATCGCGAGGGCAGCGGATAGCGCGGCGCTTGTGGTAAACGCAACGCCGCTTGGCATGTCGGAAACAAACGCCCGGTTTGACGGCTTCGGCTTCCTCGATTCCATGAGACGCGGCGGAAGCGTATACGATCTCGTGTACAGTCCGCGCAAAACACGCCTGCTGCGCGAGGCGGAGGCGCGAGGTCTGCGCGCCGTAAACGGTATTGCCATGCTCGTCGGACAGGCGGCTCTGTCGTTTGAGATATTCACGGGCGTCCGTCCGCCGGACGCTCTCGTCGCCGAAGTGATCGGGCTGCAATGACGCCCGCCGCGCCGCAAGCCCGCCACAGGCGAAAAGGACGAAAGAGCGAAAACGAGTGCAAACGAAATTATTCGATTTCAGCTTATGTTGACTTGGGAAGCCGGGGGACTTGAGGGCCTGCCTTGTTAGAACATCGGCGCGAAGACGAGCGCGATGATCGTCATCAGCTTGATGAGTATGTTTATCGACGGGCCGGAGGTGTCCTTGAACGGGTCGCCGACGGTGTCGCCGTTGACCGCCGCGGAATGGGCGTCGGAGCCCTTGCCGCCGTGATTGCCCTCTTCTATGTACTTCTTGGCGTTATCCCACGCTCCGCCGGCGTTTGACATCATAATAGCCAGCAGGAAGCCCGACACGAGCGTACCCGCCAGCAGACCGGCGAGCGCCTTTGCCCCGAGAAACGGCAGTACGCCGACGAGGATCGGTACAATGATGGCTATGAGGCTCGGAACTATCATCTCGCGGAGCGCCGCTTTCGCGCTTATATCGACGCACTTGGAGTAATCGGGCTTTGCCTTGCCCTCCATCAGGCCGGTTATCTCGCGGAACTGGCGGCGCACCTCGGCGATCATCGTCTGTGCGGCCCGCCCGACGGCCTGCATCGTCATAGACGAGAACAAAAACGGCAGCATACCGCCGATGAAAAGCCCCGCCACGACCTGCGGGTCGAGAATACTGGTGTCGTTCCAGCTGAGGCCCACGGCCTTTACATACGCGGAGAAAAGCGCCAGCGCGGTGAGCGCGGCGGAACCGATAGCGAAGCCCTTGCCTATGGCCGCCGTCGTGTTGCCCACGGAGTCGAGCTTATCCGTTATCTCGCGGACCTTCTTGTCGAGCCCGGCCATCTCCGCGATACCGCCCGCGTTGTCCGAGATCGGCCCGTAGGCGTCCACGGCGACCACCATGCCGGTAGTGCAGAGCATTCCGACGGCCGCCATCGCGACGCCGTAGAGCCCCGCGAGACCGTTGGCGATGAGGATAGCCGCGACTATGAGCAGGATCGGCAGGGCGGTTGAACCCATACCGGTGGCGATACCCGATATTATGTTGGTGGCCGTGCCGGTTTCGCACGATTTGGCTATAGCCTTGACCGGATTGTAGTCGGCGGAGGTGTAATACTCCGTCACCTTGCCTATGATAAAGCCGACGATCAGGCCGGATATCGACGCGAAAAACACGCCCATATTCGTAAACGTCTTGCCGTCGTCGGTGAATTTATCCGGAATAATGAGCAGCGATACCGCGAATATCCCGGCGATTGCGAGAACGGTCGAGACGACCTCGCCGATATTCAGCGCTCTCGCGGGATTTTTCCCCTCCTTAGTTCGGACAAATAGACTTCCGATGACCGACGCTATCGTGCCTATGCCGGCGACGAGTATTGGCGCTATGAGGAGCCGGGTCCAGTTTTCGCCGTCGCTTCCGCCGCCCGTTATGATTACCGAGGCGAGCGCGATAGCCGATATTATGGAGCCCACGAACGACTCGAACAGATCGCTGCCCATACCTGCGACGTCGCCGACGTTGTCGCCGACGTTGTCGGCTATGACGGCGGGGTTGCGCGGGTCGTCCTCGGGAATACCGGCCTCCACCTTGCCCACGAGGTCGGCGCCCACGTCCGCGGCCTTTGTATATATGCCGCCCCCGACGCGCCCAAACAGGGCGACGGACGACGCTCCGAGCGCGTATCCGTTGATAATGGACGCTTTTGTCTCAAGCGGCAGATCGCGCAGCACGACGTTCACGAGTAATATGACCGCCGACAGTCCCACGAGACCGAGCCCGACGACGCACATACCCATGACGCTTCCGCCCGAAAACGCGACGGTGAGCGCCTTGACCGCGCCGCTGACCTTCGCGGCGTTTGCGGTGCGCACGTTCGCCTTTGTCGCGACGCGCATTCCGAAGTTCCCCGCGAGCACGGAACACAGCGCGCCGATAATAAAGCTGATTGCCGTCGCCGGCTGCAAGCTCTGATCTCCCTTTGTGACGACGCCCACGACGAAGATAACGACCGCAAGAACCGCCACAAAGATGATCAGTACCCCGTACTGCCTCCGGAGGAACGCCATCGCTCCCGTGTGTATCGCGTCCGCGATCTCCCGCATCTTATCGTCTCCGGGATCCTCCCTGCCTATCTTGCGCGCGAGATACGCGGCAAAAAGCAGCGCGAGGACACCGGCGGCGCAGGCCACGGCATACAACAAACCGTCCATAAAGTAATTCCGACCCCCATAATAAAAATAGAATTGGACGCCATAAATGACTCGGTGCGGAGTTGATCAGCGGCGCCCGATTATTTTTCCGGCGGCTGTCCGCCGGCAACCCTGATATATTAACAAATTGTTAATGAAATTTCAAGACGTAATCTGCATGCAAATATAGACAATTATAGGAGAAATACGTCGAAAATCACCGTCATACTGAACAAACGGCCGATTGACGGACGGCGCGCCTACTGCGGCGCGCGCAGTATTTCCCCGGCCGGTACGAACGCGACGCCGCGCGCCTTGAGCACGGATGCGGCGAGCTTATCGTCCGTAGTGCGCAAAATGACGTGCGCGCGATTCCCGCCGTGCGCCACGAACGCGTATACGTATTCGACGCCTATTGCGGCCTCGGACAGGGCGCCGAGCACTCCCGCGAGGCTTCCGGGCGCGTCGTCGATGGCCAGCGGGAGCACGTTGTTGAGTATCACGACGTATCCGGCGGCGCGCAGGATATCGTGCGCCCTGCCCGGTTCGTCCACTATGAGCCGGAGGATACCGAAATCGGAGGTGTCGGCTATGGACATCGCGCGCAGGTCGATCCCCGCGTCGCCTAGAGTCTTTAACACCTGCACGAGCTTGCCGGACTTGTTTTCCACGAAAACAGACAGTTGTTCGATTGTCATATTGATTTCACAGCCTCCCGTTATTGTATTGTATTGTATTATATTTTGCGTTTGTCGATGACACGCACGGCCTTACCCTCGCTTCGCGCTATGCTCTTTGGTTCGGCGAGAGTCACCTTTGCGTACAGACCGAGCATTGATTTGAGCTTGTCCCTGAGCTCCCGCCCGCGATCCTCCAGTTTGCGCACGGTATCCGAGAACATATCGGGCGTCAGCTCGACGCGCACCTCCAGGGTATCGGAGAAATTCACCCTGTCCACTATAAGCTGGTAATTTGCCTGAAAACCGCTGCTTATGAGCACCGTCTCTATCTGTGACGGGAATACGTTCACGCCCCTGATAATGAGCATATCGTCCGTGCGCCCCATGAGCCGTGACATCTTTACGAGCGTCCGCCCGCACGAGCACGACTCGCGCGTCAGCACGCATATGTCGCGCGTCCTGTAGCGCAGCAGCGGGAACGCCTTTTTCGTGATGCTCGTGAATACGAGCTCCCCTTTTTCGCCGTACGGCAACACCTCGCCCGTCGCGGGGTCGATGATCTCGGCGATGAAGTGGTCTTCGTTCACGTGGAGCCCCGTCTGCTCGCAGCACTCGAACGAAACGCCGGGGCCGGATATCTCCGTAAGGCCGTATATGTCGTGCGCCTTTAGGCCCAGCTTCGCCTCGATGCCGCGCCGCATCTCCTCGCTCCACGCCTCCGCGCCGAAAATGCCCGCCTTTAGCTTCAGCTTGTCCCGCGCGCCCATCTCATCTACCGTCTCGCCTATGTACGCGGCGTAGGACGGCGTGCAGCAGAGTATCGTGGTCTCGAGATCGCACATGAACTGTATCTGCCGCTCCGTGTTCCCCGACGACATCGGCAGCGTGAGACTCCCGACCTTGTGCGAGCCCCCGTCAAGTCCCGGCCCGCCCGTGAAAAGCCCGTACCCGTAGCACACCTGCACGACGTCGTCGCTCGTCCCGCCCGCCGCGACTATCGCGCGGGCGCAGCACTCGCTCCACAGATTGATGTCCTCCTGCGTGTAAAACGCGACGACGCGGCGTCCCGTGGTTCCGGACGTAGACTGTATGCGCACGGCGTCGTGCAGCGGAACGGCGAGCAGTCCGTAGGGATACGCGTCGCGCAGATCGTCCTTAGTCAGGAACGGCAGCTTGCGGAGATCCTCCGTGGATTTGACGTCTTCGGGCGCGACGCCCTTATCGTCCATCAGCTTTCTGTAATAGGCCACGTTTTTGTATACGTGCGCGACCTGCTCGCTGAGCCTCCCGTCCTGTATTGCTTTCATCTCGTCGTACGACATGCGCTCGATCTCCGGTTGGTAGTAGCGTTGCAAAATCAATCACGCCTCTCTTATTTATTCCGATGTCCGCTCAATAAGCTATAAAAACTCATCCGGCTTGTGCGGCCCGTCCGTCGCGGCGGCGCCGTGTCAAACGGGACTCCCATCCCTTCCAAGCCGGAAAGCTTCCTTATTCATGTCGATGAAGCGCGTCGGTACGCACTCGGAGAGTGCGCGCTCCCACGCCGTCTCGGCAAATTCAAAATATCTCGACAGTCTCCCCATAAGCACGATATTTACGGATTTGGAGGACCCGGCGCGTTCCGCGGGAGCGAGCGCGTCAAACGCGTCCACTCTCGCCCCCGCCGCCGCCAGCTTCGCGGCGAGGTCGGACGGATATTCCGCCGCCCCCGTTATGACGGGCATGGGGTCGATTTGCCGGGTGTTCGTTATTATATGTCCGTCCGGGGCAAGGTGCCCCAGCCACCGCGCCGCCTCCAGCAGCTCGAACGAGACGATGTAGTCCGCCTGCCCGGCGTCTATGACGGGCGACGCCACGCTCCGCCCGTACCGGACGTATGTCACGACGGAGCCTCCGCGCTGACTCATTCCGTGTACCTCCGAGACCTTTACGTCGAAGCCCTCGGCCAGCAGCAGACGCCCGAGCACTCTGCTCGCGAGCAGAGTCCCCTGCCCGCCTACGCCCACGATCATAATATTCCTTGTATCCATATCCCTCACCTCGACTGACGTCAATGCTGCGGCAGAGCCGTGTCAAACGAATCGAACTTGCAGAGCTGCGCGCACACGCCGCAGCCCACGCAGAGCGTCGGATCGACGCTCGCGCCCGCGTCCCGCATGGATATGGCGGGACACCCTATTTTCATGCACGCCTTACACTTCTTACACTTGCCCGGAGCGACGGCGAGCGGTGGCTTGGGCGCGACGTATTTCAGAAGCGCGCAGGGGCGGCGGGAGATTATCACGGACGGCCCGGCGGCGTCAAGCTCCTCGCGCAGCGCCTGCTCGCACTGCGCCAGATCGTAGGGATCGACGACGCGCACGCGCGTAATGCCCACGGAGCGGCAGAGCGCTTCGAGATCGATCTTTCCGGCGGGCTCTCCCTTGATGTTATAGCCGGTGGTCGGGTTCTGCTGGTGCCCCGTCATGCCGGTTATGGAGTTGTCGAGAATTATGACCGTGGAATCCGAGCCGTTGTAGGCGATATTGATGAGCCCCGTAACGCCGGAGTGTATAAACGTGGAGTCCCCGATAACCGCGACGGCGCGTCCGCTCCCGGCGCGCCCGAGTGCGCGGCTCCACCCGTGGAGCCCCGACACCGAGGCGCCCATACATATGGTGGAGTCCATAGCTTGCAGCGGGGGCGACGCCCCGAGCGTGTAACAGCCGATGTCACCTATTACCGTCACCTTATTGTTTGACAGCGCGTAAAAAAGGCCCCTGTGCGGACAGCCCGCGCACATAACGGGCGGGCGCGCCGGGACGTCCTCGCCGAGCGTCCGGCCGGAGGGCGCCGGCAGGCCGAGAGCGGAGGCCACGAGGTTTTGCGAAAACTCGTCAATCGCGGGGAAAATGTTTTTCCCCTCCACGCGGAGCCCGAGCCTTTTACAATGATCCTCTATGACCGGGTCGAGCTCCTCTATTACGACGAGCCTGTCCACAGACGCCGCGAAATCGAGTATCAGCTTCTCGGGGAGAGGGTTGACAAGCCCGAGCTTCAATATGCTCGCGCCGTCGCCGAGCGCCTCCCGGGCGTACTGGTACGCCGTGCCGGAGGCAATGACCCCGAGATGCCGGTCGCCCGGCTCCGCGCGATTGAGAAACGTGTCCTCCGCGAGAAGTCTCAGCTCCTCCGTGCGCCGCTCGACCACCGGATGGCGCCGGCGCGCGTTCCCGGGCATCATGACGTATTTCTCGGCGCGTTTGACGTACTCCGCGGCGGGCGGCTCCGCCCTCGCGGACGTCTCCACGACGCTCTGCGAGTGGGCGATGCGCGTACACACGCGCAGCAGGACGGGCGTGTCGAACCGCTCCGACAGCTCAAAGGCGTATTTGGCGAATTCGAGACATTCCGCCGAATCGGCGGGTTCGAGCATCGGCAGCTTCGCGGCTATCGCGTAGTGACGCGAATCCTGCTCGTTTTGCGACGAATGCATACCGGGGTCGTCCGCGACGGCTATCACGAGGCCCGCGTTCACGCCCGTATAAGAGATCGTGAACAGCGGGTCGGCCGCGACGTTCAGCCCCACGTGCTTCATGCCGCAAAAGGCGCGCCGTCCGGCGAACGAGGCCCCGAACGCCGTCTCCAGCGCCACCTTCTCGTTCGGCGCCCACTCCGTGTATATCTCGCCGTATTCGGCAAGGCTCTCCGTTATCTCGGTGCTGGGCGTTCCCGGATAGCTTGAGGCGACGGCGCAGCCCGCCTCGTACAGGCCGCGCGCCGCGGCCTCGTTCCCAAGCATAAGCGTTTTGATATAAACGCGCCTCCAGTCGTCCCGGAGCGCGCGGACGGCGCGTTCCGGATGATTTTGCCGTAATGACGGGTAATGTGTCGGCGGCACATCGAATTATAATACACATCCGGCAAAATCACAAGGGGAGGGAGGCGCGCACAGCTCAAATAAATTTTACCTTAGGGTGGACGTACCTCGCCTTGTTTTGCGTGTCGCGGCCGTGCTGCACGGCGGCGGCGGGACACCTGTGGAGACAGGCGAGACACATCGTACACGAGCCGTCCCAGACGGGGCGCCCGTCGCCGTCCCGCCTGATACAGCCCATCGGACAGATTTCCGCGCACAGGCCGCAGGCGGTACACTTGCCGTCCGCGTGGAGAGCGCCCGTGTTTCCGGCGGCGCTCACCTCGGACAGCGGCATATATAGTTGCTGCGGCGCGCGCGCGTCCACCTTTCCGGGCCTTTTGCCCTTGATCGCCGCCGCTATTTCGTCAAGCCGCCTGTCCGCCCTCTCCAGTATCGCGCCCAGCCTCGCCCCGGACGGGATATCCGACCACACGATGAAGTTGTCCGGCATTACGAGCTCGTATGAACCGTTAAAATCGATACCCCTGTTCTTCAGCACGGTGTACAGCGCCGCCGATTCAAAGCCGTCGCTCGCCCCGCATGTAAAGACGCCGTACACAAACTGGCCGCCGTATCCCGTGAGCTTCAGCCTGTCAAGGAACAAGCCTACCGCGCCGGGCAGCGTCCCCGCAAACGTGGGCGCCGCGAAACCGAGATACCCGTCCCCCGTGACGTCGTACTCATACGAGCCGCTCCTCAGCGCCTGCCCGACCGACACGAGCCGGTCGCCCGTCGCCTCCGCTATTCTCTCCGCGGCGTACTGCGTGTTCCCCGTAGCGGTAAAGTAGAAAATCATACTTATGACCATGCCTTTCGTTTTACTTCAGGCACAAAACGATCATGAAAAGGCATGGTCATAATGCGCCTGTTTTGCGGTTGCCCGTAGGGCGAGCAAAACGCGATTTTAACGTAAAGGTTGAACTTGTTTCAACCTTTGACCTCCGTTTTGAACCGGATCACTCCGTCGGGAGCGGATATTGTGACGCGGTCGCCGCTCTTTATGCCCCCGTCGAGGAGCTTTTCCGCGGCGGCGTCCTCTACGGCGCTCTGTATGGCGCGGCGCAGCGGCCGCGCGCCGTACACCGGATCGAACCCCTTTTCGGACAGCGCGTCAAGCGCGGAGTCCTCTACGTCGAGCTCGACGCCCATCGCGCCTATCCTGTCCCTTACGGTGTCGAGCATTTTGGCGCTTATCTTTCTTATGTCGTCCTTTGTGAGCTGGCGGAAGACTATGGTCTCGTCGATCCTGTTGAGGAATTCCGGCTTGAATACTCGTTTGAGCTCCGCCATCACGGCCTCTTTGATGGCGTCAAAGCCGCCGGAGGCGTCCTCGCCGGACGCGAAGCCGAGCTTTGCGCGCTTTTCCGTGATATTGCGCGCCCCGGCGTTCGACGTCATCACGATTATAGTATTTCTGAAATCCACCCTGCGCCCCTGCGAGTCGGTCAGGATACCGTCCTCCATGATTTGGAGCAGGATATTGAACACATCCTCATGCGCCTTCTCAAGCTCGTCAAAGAGCACCACGGAATACGGCTTGCGGCGCACCTTTTCGGTGAGCTGCCCCCCCTCGTCGTATCCGACGTAGCCGGGCGGCGAGCCTATGAGCTTTGATACCGTGTGCTTCTCCATATACTCGGACATATCTATGCGCAGCATCGCGCTCTCGTCGCCGAACATCGCCTCGGCCAGCGCCTTGCAGAGCTCCGTCTTGCCGACGCCCGTCGGCCCGAGGAACAGGAAAGAGCCTATCGGACGCTTCGGGTCTTTCAGTCCCACGCGGCCGCGGCGGATGGCGCGCGATACGGCGCTTACCGCCTCGTCCTGCCCTATCACGCGGCGGTGGAGGACTTCCTCCATCTTCAGCAGTCTCTTGCCCTCGTCCTCGGTTATGCTTGTCACCGGTATGCCCGTCCAACCGGAGACGACGGCCGCTATATCCTCCGCGCGAACTCCGTCCGCGTCGCCCGTGCGCACGTTTTCCCAGTTGCGGCGCGCTTTCTCCATCTCGCTTTCCAGCTCGCGCTCGCGGTCGCGCAGCCGGGCGGCGCGCTCGAAATCCTGACTCTTGACGGCGGACTCCTTTTCCTTTCCGAGCTCCTCCTGCCGAACCTCCAGCTCCTTGAGACTCGGAGGCAGCCGGAGATTATCCATCCTGACGCGTGAAGCCGCCTCGTCTATGAGGTCGATCGCCTTGTCCGGCAGATACCTGTCGTTTATATACCGGCTCGACATGCTCACGGCTGCCTCGATGGCCTCGTCCGTTATCTTCAGCTTGTGGTGCGCCTCGTACTTGTCGCGCAGACCCCTCAGTATCTGTATGGACTCCTCCTGCGTCGGCTCGCTGACCGTTACGGGCTGGAATCTGCGTTCGAGCGCGGCGTCCTTCTCGATGTATTTCCTGTACTCGTTGAGCGTCGTCGCGCCTATCACCTGTATCTCGCCGCGCCCGAGCGCGGGCTTTATGATATTCGCGGCGTCTACCGCGCCCTCGGCCGCGCCGGCGCCTATTATAGTGTGCAGCTCGTCCACCATCAGTATGACGTTGCCGGCCTTCTGCACCTCGTCGAGCGCCGTTTTTATGCGTTCCTCAAAGTCGCCCCTGTATCTTGTGCCGGCGAGCATACCGGACAGATCGAGCGCCACGACGCGCCTGTCGCGCAGCGTCTCCGGCACGTCCCCGGCGATTATGCGCTGGGCGAGTCCCTCGGCTATCGCCGTCTTGCCTACTCCCGGCTCGCCGATGAGGACGGGATTATTCTTTGTCCTGCGCGAGAGTATCTGTATGACGCGGGCCACCTCCGTATCCCTGCCGACCACCGGGTCGAGCGTGCCCTCGTCGGCCATCTGCGTGAGGTCGCGGCTGAACTGGTCGAGCGTACCCGTGTTGCCGCGCCTCACCACGCGACCGGCGCCCACGGGACTTCTCGGGTCATAATTGCCGCTGCCGAAGACGTTCAATATCTCCATATATATCTTGTTGAGGTCTCCGCCCGTCGAGATTATCATTCGCGCCGCGGCGCTGTCGTGCTCGCGCAGCATACCCATGAGCAAATGCTCCGCCCCTATGAAGCTGTGGCCGAGTCTGTTGGCCTCCAGCGCCGCTATCTCGACTATACGTTTCGCGCGCGGCGTAAGTCCCTGCGGCGGCGTCTCGCCGCGCGAGCCGCGCCCGATGCGTCTCACGATCAGCTCGCTCACAAGCTCCGGCTCCAAACCCGCCTCGCGCAGTATTCTGGACGCCGCGCTCCCGCTCTCCCGTGTCATCGCCAGCAGGATGTGCTCGCTGCCCACGTACCCGTGCCCCAGCTCTGCCGCCGCCGCGTTCGCCAGCTCGAACACCTTTTTTGCGCTCTGCGTCAATCTGTCTTCAAATCTCATTTTTGTTTCCCTCCCTTTCAGGCGAAGCCGCGGCCTCCATCTCGCGAATACGGTCGCGGATACGCGCGGCAGTCTCGAAATCCTCGCTCCCGACCGCCTTTTGCATCTGCGCGCGCAGCTTGTTGATCTCCAGCTTTTTCTTCAGCTCGTCGTCCAGACGGATGTCAGGCGCCGCCTCGCGCGGCGTGTCCATATCGGGCTGCCATACCGTCACAGGCGCGGCAAGTCCCAAACCCGGAGACGCCGCGAACATCGGCGCCGCGATTCCGAATCCGCCCATGGGGGCCATGCCTCTCCCGTGTCCGAAGAAATCGTTAAAAATATCGCTGAGCAGTCCGCCCGGCGCCATTGAGGTAATGCCGCCGTATCCCAGCTTTGACGCGCACTCCGAGCACAGATGGCGTTCCGTGACCACGCCGTTCACATTTGAGGTAAAGTGGAAGTTGATCTCGTTCTTTCCGCAATTTTCACATTTCATGTCCATATCCTCCCAATCAAATAATGTTGATAAGCATCTGCTTTATTATGCTTGCCCTGACCGCCTCGCGTTCCGGCGCGTCCGCCGGACGGAGCGCGTTCGCGCATGTCGCCGCCAGTATCATGTTCGCCGTGTGTTCGTCGATCGCCAGCCCGTCAAGCAGATTTGCGATCAGCGCCGCCGCCGTATTCACGTCTATCCGCTCGCCTATCGCGTTTACCGTGTGCATGACTAGCTCCTTGGGTTCCATGCTTATGCGTCTGATCCTGATGTAACCGCCCCCGCCGCGTCTGCTCTCCACAATATACCCGCGCTCAGGTGAAAAACGCGTCGATATAACGTAGTTTATCTGACTCGGCACACAGTTGAACCGGTTCGCAAGCTCCGCGCGCCGGAGCTCCGCGCTGCCGTCCGTCTCAAGAAGCATGTCGTTGATAAAGCCGGCGATCACGTCGCTCATTCCCAATTGGCGCCACCTCCTCCATGACTATTCCGCTTGCCGCGAGTGAATCGCGGCCGCGCTCACGTGCTAACGCACGGGGAACGCGCCTGCGGGCGCGGCTCGCGGTCTTTACCGCTCGCTGACCCGCTTGCCGCGAATGAATCGCGGCTGCTCCTTCCACTCTGACTTTGACTATCTTTGACCTATGAGCTAATTATAGTCCGAACATCAGGGAACGTCAAACTCGATATTCCCCGCTCAATAGGCTGTTTTTATCTGTTTTGTGGTGATATTACAATTTATCTCGTCGTAATGAATCTTTTTAGTTGATTTCATCATATTTCGCGGAATTACTCACTTATTTTGACACACGCCATTGTTCATTGAACAAAATTGACGCCCTCCTCCAATATACGGCAAATCAGGTCCATATCAAGCGCGTCACGGACACCCTGTGCAAGCAAGTCATAATTGCGCTCCTTGTACGCGGCAAAATCAAACGACGTATCAGCCAGCGACACGCCCGCGTGCGCGGCAAGCGCGTTAAGTATTCTGTCGCGGCACTCCGCGCTGTCGAAGAAGCCGTGAAGATACGTGCCGTATATGCTGCCAAGCTGACAGCCGTCAAGCGCACCGTTACTGAGCGTCAACAGCGGCTTTGCGTCGCCCTTGAGTGCCGACACGCCCATATGAATCTCGTAACCCTCCAGCCTTGCCCCGGTGAGCGGCGCGAGAATGCCGCCCGTATTCGCCGCGGCTGCCGTTACGCGTGTGCGGTGCTTTTCTTCCGCAAACTCGGTCGTGACCGGCAGCAGACCCATTCCCGCAACGCAGCCGCCGCCCTCGGTGTTTGCGGTATCGCTGATACTCTCGCCGAGCATTTGATAGCCGCCGCATATGCCGATAACGGGTACGCCGCGATGTGCAAGCTGCTTGATTCCGGCCTCTATGCCGCACTCCCGCAGACGAAGCAAGTCGAAAATCGTACTTTTTGACCCGGGAATAATTACCAAATCAGGTTTGCCCAGGCGGTACGACTCTTTGACATAACGCACTCTGACGCCCGGCGTGGCTTCGAGTGCGGCAAAGTCCGTAAAATTGGAGATGTGCGGCAGGAATATGACCGCTATGTCAAGTACGGCCGCATCACTTTTGCGCGCCATTCGCTCCGCTACGCTGTCCTCATCGTCTATGTCAACGTCAAGATACGGCACTGTTCCCGCGACAGGCTTGCCGCAGATGTTCTCCAGTATTTTCACCCCGTCGTCAAATAGCGCCATATCGCCGCGAAATTTATTTACAATCAGGGCTTTTATCATGTCGTGTTCGTCTTTCGGGAGAATTTTCACCGCCCCGTACAACTGCGCGAATATGCCGCCGTGGTCAATGTCCCCGACAAGCAGCACGGGCGCGTTTGCCATTTTTGCCATACCCATATTGACGAAGTCGTCCTTTGACAGGTTTAGCTCCGCGGCGGAACCCGCGCCCTCAAGCACTATCACGTCGAAAGCCGAGGCAAGAGAATTGTACGCTTTCATTATCTCGGGCTTCAGCTTTGACTTCATCGCGTAGTAGTTTCGAGCGGTTATGGTATCAAGCACTTCGCCGTGGAGAATGACTTGCGAGCCCTGGTCGTGAACGGGCTTCAACAGTATGGGGTTCATGCGCACGTCCGGTTCGACTCCGGCGGCTTCCGCCTGAGTGACCTGAGCGCGGCCCATCTCCAAACCGTCACGTGTGATGAAGCTGTTAAGCGCCATATTCTGGCTTTTGAACGGCGCGACCCTGTACCCGTCCTGCTTAAAAATACGGCACAGCGCGGACACGAGGATGCTCTTGCCCGCGTTTGACATTGTGCCTTGCACCATTATCGCTTTTGCCATGTCACACCGCCTTTGTTTATAGCTTCTGCTATGATAACTGATTTTTGGCGCTCCGGCAAGCATGGCATGGCAAATGATTCTTGTTGGCATATCTCCGGCGGCGTCCCAACCCCCACGTCCAAAACCGAAACGAAGCCCAACGAAGTGGGTTCGTGTTGGAGAGGAGGAGCAACGCAACGGAGCGGATACCGCCCATAGGGCGGTGCAGTGCAGTGTAGTTCGCTCCGACGAGGGCGCACTTCGTCCGCAAAAATTCTTTTCGCCACAGGCGAAAAGGACGAGAGAGCGTAAATGGGTACATACGAAATTATTTTGATTCGGACACCGCATTTCACAAGTGCGCAAGTGGCAGGAAAACTATTGACATACGCTATCACATATGATAGCATGATACAGGGGCAAGACGGTGACAAGAATCGGACCGCGCGGTGACGCTTATAAATGAGGAGATGGTTAGTTTGAACGACGCCTTCACAAAAAATCTGGTCGCTATTCCGGTTGCCGAACCCGATGAAATTGACCGCAAACTGCTGGCGGAGCTCGACGCTGAGCATGATCCAAACGACGAAGGAACCACCCTTGACAGTATTATAGCCAGACGCGAGTTCAGCGGGAAAATCTTATTGCGCGTGCCGAGAGAGTTACACGCCCAACTTATTGAGATAGCAAAGGAACAGGGCGTCAGTCTGAACCAATACTGCCTCTACAAGCTCGCTCGCTAACCTCTGATACTGTAAGGTCATCAACGAACACAGCATACGCCATTGAACAAAACAAATACATGGCAATCGTTACGACTATTATCACGGAGGTTACAGCGGCGTCTGGGGCGGAAGCTCGCCATGCGTTCCGTGCATATCAAAACCTCTATTGCGCGAGATATCAGCTTGAAAGGCGGGGGCTGGTCATGTCGGTAATCAGCATGTTCAGGGGAATTGAGGTCTATACGCTCCCATGCCTGAACCGTTCAACGGGAGAGGCGTCGTCCGGCATTTTATGAGTGGGGAGGCGCGCCGCGGGCGCGGCGTTACTTAAATGACAGATTACGACGCGGGGGAGTTTGACGTAGCGGTCATAGGCGCGGGCCACGCGGGTATCGAGGCCGCGCTTGCCGCCGCGCGTCTCGGCGCACGAACGGTGTGCTTCACCATAAACCTTGACGCCGTGGGCAATATGCCGTGCAACCCGGCGATCGGCGGCACGGGTAAGGGACACCTTGTGCGCGAGATCGACGCGCTCGGCGGGCAGATGGCCCGCGCCGCCGACGAGGCATGCATACAGTACAGGATGCTCAACCGCGGCAAGGGGCCCGCCGTACATTCGCTGCGGGCGCAGGCGGACAGGCGCGAATATCAGAAGATAATGAAGCGCGAGCTCGAGCGTCAGGAGGGGCTCACGCTGCGTCAGGCGGAGATCGTCGATATAGGGGCGTCGGACGGCGCCGTCGAGTTTGTCAAAACTTACACGGGCGCCGTCTACCGCGCGCGCGCCGTGATCATATGCTCCGGGACGTATCTGTCCGGCAGAACCGTCGTCGGCGACACTGTGCGGGAGGGTGGCCCGGACGGGATGTTCGCCGCGACGCGTCTCGGCGCCCGGCTGCGGGAGCTGGGCTTCGACATGCGCCGCTTCAAGACTGGCACTCCGCCGCGCGTGAACGCCCGCAGCCTTGATTTCACGAGGATGGAGCTCCAACCGGGCGACGACGAGCCCGTCCCATTCTCGTTTGAGACCGCCGGGACGCCGCGAAACCGCGCCGTGTGTCACCTCACGTACACGAACGCGCGCACACACGAAATAATACGCGCGAATCTGCACCGGAGCCCGCTGTATTCCGGCGTTATCGAGGGCGTCGGGCCGCGCTACTGTCCGTCAATAGAGGATAAGGTCGTGCGCTTCGCGGACAAACAGAGGCACCAGCTTTTCATCGAGCCTACGGGCGTCGATACGCAAGAGATGTACGTACAGGGCTTTTCGTCGTCCATGCCGGAGGATGTGCAGACGGCGATGCTCCGTACGGTTCGCGGCCTGGAGAACGCGGAGATAATGAGGTTTGCGTACGCTATCGAATATGACTGCATAAATCCGCTGGAGCTCCGGCAGACGCTCGAGACGAAAAAAATATCCGGGCTGTACGGCGCGGGGCAGTTCAACGGGACGTCCGGATATGAGGAAGCGGCGGCGCAGGGCCTTGTGGCGGGCGTCAACGCGGCGCTTAGGATCCGCGGGGAGGAGCCCATGGTAATACGGCGCGGCGACGGATATATCGGCGTGATGATAGACGATCTTGTCACGAAGGGTACGGAGGAGCCGTACCGCGTAATGACGTCGCGATCCGAGTACAGACTGCTGCACAGGCAGGATAACGCCGATATACGGCTTTGCCACATAGCGCGCCGCGCGGGGCTGACACCGGACGAGCGGTACGCTCGCGTGCTCACGAAATACGACGCCGTCAGCCGTGAGAGCGCGCGCCTCGAAAGCACATATATCGCTCCGTCGCCGGAGCTCAACGAGCTGTTGGCGTCGCTCGGATCCGCGCCTGCGTCCTCCGGCGTCAGTCTGGCGTCGCTCCTGCGCCGCCCTAAGGTGGGTTACGGCGACCTCCGGCGGTTTGACGGCGCTCGCCCGGAGCTCGGGCGCGATGTGGCCGAGCAGATCGAGATAACTGTTAAGTACGCCGGGTATATAAAGCGTCAGGAGCGCGAGCTGGAGGAAATGCGGAAGCTGGAGTCGCATATTCTGCCGGAGACTCTCGACTACGGCTCGCTGAACGGACTGCGCGTCGAGGCGCGCCAGAAGCTCTCCGCCGCGCGTCCGCACAGTCTCGGACAGGCCGCCCGCGTTCCGGGCGTGTCGCCGGCCGACGTCGCCGCGCTGATGATATATCTGAGCGGTCTATGAGCGGGCCTCGCGGGAGGGGCGCGGTGAGACAGGGACTTCACCCGACTGTCCCGCACAGCTCCTCCGAGAGCGCCCACAGCCGCCGCTGAGCGCGCGGATCGCGGGCCCGACGGCTCGGAGTCTTGACGCGGCCGTCTTTCCAGTACAGACCGCTGCGTCCGGCGTATTCGGGCGCCGTGACGAGCTCGGCCAGATACGCGGCCGGGACCTCCGGCGGCCTGCCGCGCTTTTTGCGTCTCTCCCAGACGAATTTTTCGAGCCCGCGCGTCCCCTTCAGCCCGATGTCGGTATTCACAAGCCCGGGGTCAAACGCGTAAGCCGACAGCCCGGAGTCCGACTCCCGCCGCGCCAGCTCGGCTATAAACAGGATGTTGCACAGCTTGGACTGCCCGTACGCGGCCAGACAGCGGTAGCGGCGGTGCATCATTACGTCGTCCCATCGGATACGGGCGCGGTAATGCGAGCCGGAGCTGACGGCCAGCACTCTCGCACCGCCGGAGCGCCTCAGCAGCGGCATGAGCTCGCCCGTCAGCATAAACGGCGCAAGATGGTTTACCGCGAACTGCATCTCATACGCCTCATCCGTCTGCATACGCCACGTGGACACCGCTCCGGCGACGTGCGCCAGAATGTCCAGCTTGCCGCCGCCCGTCCTCTCTACTCTGTCGGCGAGCTCGGCGGCGAGCTCCCTCACCGAACCGACGCCGCCGAGCTCGCCCGTGACATATTCGATCCGCGCTTGGGGACACGCGGCGCGTATCGAATACTCCGCCTGACCGCAGCGCCGCGCGTCGCGTCCGACGCCGAGCACATATACGCCCTTCTCCGCGAGCAGACGCGCCGCCGCCAGGCCGATGCCGCTTGTCGCCCCCGTCACGACGGCCGTCGTATCCGTCATGACGCGCTCGCCCCGCGGGACAGCGCCGGAGCGGGAAGCGGGATTGCCGCCGGCCCCGACGCCGCTCTGTACGCCAAAGCCCTGCCCCAACGGCGGCCCACATAGCGGGCGGACCACGTCTGCGGCGTCAGCGCGGACAGCGCCCATATCAGGCGGTTCGCCGCCCCGGGAACGATCACCGCGCGTCCCCGCAGCGCGCCGCGGAGCGCCGCCTCCGCAACATCGCCGGTATTGCGCGCCGTCAGCGCGCCTATGAAACCCTGAGCGCCTATCGCCTCAATACACTCCGGTGTCGTCGGCATACCGCTCGGACACAGCGCGGCGACGTACACCCCGCTGTCGCGCAGCTCCTCCCGGAGCGCCAGCGATAATTGCAGTAAAAACCGCTTGCCCGCCGCGTACAGCGCCTTGTACGGCATCGGCTGAAACGCCGCCTGACTGGCCACATTTATAATTGTAAACAGCTCACTCTCCCTGCGGTACGGCAGGATGCTCCTGATATTCTCTGCGACGGAGCACATGTCGAGCTGCATGATCGTCCGTATGTCCTCCAGCCCGAGCGAGTCAAACGCACCCTCTTTATCCACGCCGGCGGCGTTGATAAGCCCGGAGAAACGGATACCCGAGCGCGCTATCTCCACGTACAGCGCGTCACGCGACGGCGCGTCCGTCATATCGCACACGGAGGAGCGCGTCTCGGCGCCGTAAGCGCCGCGCAGCCCCGCCGCCAGCGCGTCCAGCCGCCGCGCGGACACGTCGGTCATGTACAGGGCGTATCCCCTGCGCGCGCAGGCGACGCATAACGATCTGCCGAGCCCTCCGGCGGCGCCCGTGACCATGAACCACCGCTTCAAAAAAATCCCTCCAGTACGCCGATCGCCGCGCCGCGGCCTTGCGCCGCTCAGCGGTATGGGATGTGAGCATAATGGTAAAAATCCCTGCGGAGGTATTCTATAACATCCGCAGGGATAAGTCAAACGCTTGTTTTAATTATTGATTAAATCGTCATATAAAATACATTAAATTTTCCGCTCCGGTACGTGTTGAAGCGCCCTGACCGTTTGACATAGCTTTTTAGATTTGTTATGCTGTATCCGCGTCAACACGCAAATAACCTTTTAGAATGGAGCCTGACGGCGGATGGGAGCAATTGAGGAAAAAATCATCGACGTGACCATCGCCTGTCTGGAAGAATTTGGCGTCCGGGGGACGACCATACGCAAAATAAGCGAGCTGGCGGGCATCAACAGCGCCGCCGTCAACTACTATTTCCGTTCGAAAAGCGCCCTGATCGACCGCGTGATGGCCATAACCCTCGATAACGCGTTCCGCTGGGAGGATTTCCGGTATACCGAGGAGTGGCCGCTGCGCGCGCAGCTTCTGGAAATACTGTGCCATCTGGCCGCCGGCGCAGTGAAATTCCCCAGAATATCACAGGCGCACTTTTACGAGATGTTTGTAAACAACAACTACGACTCGCCCGCTCTGACCAGGATGACCGTGTTCCTCGACAGAATGCTCGCCGAGATACTCAGGAAGCGGCGCGGGTTGGAAGAGCCCGAGGCGCGTCGGTTGCTGATCCAGCTCATATCGTCTGTTCTGCTCTATTACGCGGCGTTTCCGGGACTGTTCGACGCGTTCGCGGGCGCCGACATGCGCGCCCCCGCCGGGCAGCGCGCCTACGTCGAATCGGTAGTAGACGCGCTGTTTCCGGATGAGTGATTTTTCCCGGGCGCGGACGCCGGATTATCGTCTGCGTCGGCGGGGGGATACTATTATCGTTGCGAGCGTTCCCGCTCCGGTCACGAACAACGCAGTCCACACGACGGATAACTCGTCCCCCGTACGCGGCGGGTAATCCCCCATCGGCGGGAGCTCCTCAAATATCCACGTCCCATCGTCCGGACTCCAGCGCCATTCTCCGAGCGGCGTCCCTTCGGGGTCCAGCTCAATATATGTTCCCTCATCAGTCGGTACGAGTGTGTTTTCTATCTCCATCGGCGGCGGCGGGATTTCCGGGTTCTGTTCCGGAGTATACGATGTTTCGGGAGTAGGTTCGCTCGGCGTTGACGTCGGTGTTGGCGTCGGTATTGGTGTCGGTGTTGGCGTCGGTATTGGTGTCGGCGTCGGCGTCGGCGTCGGCGTCGGCGTTGGTGTCGGTATTGGTGTCGGTATTGGTGTCGGTATTGGTGTCGGTATTGGTGTCGGTATTGGTGTCGGTATTGGTGTCGGTATTGGTGTCGGTGTCGGCGTTGACGTCGGTATTGGTGTCGGCGTTGGTGTTGGCGTCG
>JAISXU010000082.1 GCA_031270395.1 Oscillospiraceae bacterium | reverse complement strand
CTCGCTCGTACTTTTACTGTTCTTTTCATCGTGACGCCTCCATTTTTATTACCTATTATTGGGTATATTTTATGAATCGGCGCGTTTCCGTAAAAACGCATATCCGATGGGATAAAATGTCTCGCCCCGCCCTCCCGGCTCGCGGTCTCCCGCCGCGCGCCGGACGCGGATTTCATGCCCGAGAACAAATTAGCAAGATATAACATCCAAAACGCCACCCCGCTTTTCCGCGTCTCGCGCCGTCCGCCGCGCCGCCTCCGGCGCCGGCAAAACAAGCGGGGAAAATTCTATAGAATTGTAACCACAGAATTTTACGGCCAAATATCATAAAATGCGCTCTCTGTAACATGTGCGGCTATTCTTATGCGAAACGCGTCCCTGACACGTTTCGCTAGCAACGAATATCATTATCATACAAAATTCACCAGTTGTCAATAGGTAATTTCAAAAAACATGGTTTTTTAGGAAAATTTGTGCGTCCGTCCAAGTCCCCCTAGAGAGTACAGGCGCTTCTATGGGGAAGGGCGTGGTCGCGGTATGAGTTTTTTTGTCTGAAACGCGGTATTTCTGCGGTCTTGCCGGAAAGTCGGCAAGTCTGACGGAGCGCGCGAATACTATATATCAAGACGGCAAATAAAATATTGCGGTTGTGGCGATGCGAAAGGAATGGTCAAAAACATGAAAAACATACGGAACGCGCAAGCATTAAAGAGAATACTGGCTTTCTCGCTGGCGGCGGCGGTATCACTATCGCTGTTTACGGGGTCGCAGCGGGGCGGAGCGGAGCAGGAGGCCGTGGTTGGGGACGAGCTGTTCCGGTTCGAGGTATTGACCGGCGGCGTAACGGTCGGAGACGATATAGAGATTGACTTGATTCCGCCGGCCTCGGGCCTGCGGGACATGGAGGTCGCTCTGCCGCAAAACGTGATATATAAGAGCTACGCTCTAAACGGCGACATCGACATCGAGCCCGAACCTACACCCGAGCCTGAACCTACACCCGAGCTGGAGACCGCGCCAGAGCCGGAGTCCGCGTCCGAGCCGGAGTCCGCGTCCGAGCCGGAGACCGCGTCCGAGCCGGAGCCCGCGCCAGAGCCGGAGCCCGCGTCCGAGCCGGAGCCAGCGACCGAGCCGGAGCCCGAGTCCGAGCCGGAGCCCGCGCCCGAGCCGGAGTCCGCGCCCGAGTCGGAGTCCGCGCCCGAGTCGCAGCCCGTGTCCGAGCCGGAGTCCGCGACCGAGCCGGAGCCCGTCGCCGCCGCTGAATACGGCCGCTCGGACAGCCTTGTCTGGGTAGTGGACGGCTGCAAGCTGCGCTTTGACGACTCGCTGGGTACTGCGGGTACGCGTATCCGCCTCGTCTTTCAGGCGACGGCCGCGGGTACGGCGAGCTTCGCGCTGGGCGCCACGGGCGCAGCCGGAGAGACGACAACCGCCGCGAGCGCCGCGGAGGTGTCCGACGCTCCTGTGCCGATGGCGAGGAGGGCGGCGCGAGGAATCGGCACGCAGAGCGTGCCCCCCGTAGATGTGAATGTATTTTCCATCATCAGTACGCAGGACGGCACCGCGGAGTTTGACGTCACGGCGAATGAGTCGGGCGGACATGTTCCGGGCTATGATGCGCACGGTAAAAATAATATAGTGCGCTCAAACGACTTAATAATCTACAATACCAAGCTGTCCGTCACACCGGCAAATGTGGAAGACCCCACGACATACACAAATATAAAGGTACGGCTGACGGCGTCGCTGCCCGCCGCGCAAGACGGAGCTTCCGTATACGCAAAATTCTCGGCGCCATTCTCCGCGTCCACATTCACGAACGACGTGAACACCGCGACGGCGGTAATCACGTTCAAGGGGATGAGCGAATCATGGGAGATACCGCTGACGCTGCAGGTGTACGGCGCGAAAGACGGAACTACGTTCACGCCCGCGTTTGAGGCGCAGGTCATATCATACGGCCCGGATAACACGCCCGCAGAGGGGCTGCCAGTGCTTGTATTGAATGAACCCACGACGACCGTGAGCGCCGCTATCAGTCTTGACGCGATGGTGGTCAACAGCCGCGCGAGCGGAATGAGATACGATTCGCTGTTCACCCCCGGAAGCGCCCCTGCGGGTTACACTGAGGACAGTATGCTCGTCAGCTACAATGTCGCCATAAAAATGGCTCCGCTGAAGAAGCTTGGCGACCTCGGCGTCCCGAGCGATACGGCGAAGTCCGACATGAAGGGCGTCATGGCGCCGAGCGACGAGATAACGGTGGAGCTTGAGGAGCGGGTGCTGCTGCAGGGCAGCGGCTCCGGTAGTACACAGACACTTGTTGATATAAACAAAGAGCATATGTATGAATCGCGACTTGTGGCTTATGACTACGCGTATACGGCCACAGGGGCGACGACCCCGGAGGCGCTGCTTGCGCAGAGATACAGCAACTTTACGGATGAAATAGACGTACCCACCAAAAACGTACAGGCCGCTTTTTTCCTCGGCGGTATAGGGAGTTACAAGGTAACGTCGGGCAATACGACGGACCGGAGGGCTGTGCATAACACCGGAAAAATAAGCGCGACAAACGACAGCCCGATCAGCGCGTCAACGCCCAGAGACCCGGCTAATCAAAAAATGACGCTGACGTTTGAGGACTACGTTATATCGACGCATTTCCCCGACCGGCGTATCAATGAGTCCGATATATCCACATCGTTTAACGTCAACACAAACAGATACTTCGCCTCGGCGGCGCTTCTTGTATACGTGCCGTTGGATACGTTGGGAGCGGTTGACGCTATCCAAAGAGATAGTGCGAATATACTGGCGACACTCTTTGTGAAAAAAATCTCCGTGGGCCAAGTGTATACAAGCGACACGCTCGACCGCAACGCTTCCCACGCGGAATACTATTATCCGCCCGGAAATATGGAGGTGTACACCAAGATAACAAGAGCCACGGGCTCATTTGTCGAGAGTATTTCCCTATCCGGGCGCAGGGACGCCTCGATCTCAGGCGACGGACTCGGCTCCATAGCGTACAACGGGAGATTTGGAGTATTGTCCGTTCTGGAGACATCTATGTCTGTGGCGGACGCCAAGGGCGGTTCAGAGATCATACAGAAGTGGAATCCGCTGATGGTCAGGGCCAACAGGACGCGCCGTCTCCAGACCGCGTACGGTTACAACATACCGGATTTGGTAAACAATGTCAAATACTATTACGGGACGCTCAACAGCGGGCAGTATGACGACACGACCATACAGGAGGCGCGGAGACGGGATTACACATGGTACCCGCTCGTCGGCTTCGGGAGTGATAACATAACGAATGTTCCCGCGACTGTTCCGGCGGCAAATCCGGCCGACCCGCCGATACCGGTATGCGCGATTCTGGTGGAGGATTTCACTCCAACGGAACCCGGCGCGCGAAGGGCCTTCTACTCGGAGTTCTACGCCGACCGGAATTATCCCAGCGGCGTATATAATAACGACACCACGGGCATATACACGTGGGGCGTCAGGTTCCGCAATGAGCGGGATATGGCCGACTACGACGATATAAATGCTGTGACGAACGACCCCTTTGATGGTTATGTATATTATAACGATCCGGCGGGCGTAACGGGATACCTCCGCAATGTAAAAGATAACAAACCTGATTACCCTGCCGGCTCATATATTCACGATGGCGACGGACAGAGGTACACCGCCAGCACCATCGCCGACAACCATTACTCCAGGACATTTTACGACGACGACGGCGCGCCGACCGCCGGCGGCGACTATAACAATCCCGGCGAGAAGTTCGCGGACACCGTGCTCATATTGCCGTACAAGGTGACGATCACAAAAACCGTCAAAAACACATATGGCGCCGCGCCGGCCGCGCCGCTCAAAACGTCGTTCATGCAGAACGAGCAGTTGCATTGGCAGTTGAACCCTTCGTTTACCGTAAACACCACCGGTTCAACCGACCCCTTGCCAAAGGTGGAGGTCACGATAACCGACAAGATACCGCAGGGGCTTGTGTATGTTAGCGGTTCCGCCAGACAGCGTGTAAACGGCAATAACAGCAACTGGGTAAATTTCCCTCCGACCATGCAGCAGGGCAGAGTTGATATTCAGGGCGACAGCTATACGCTGCTCATCTGGAAAATCATGGCGGAGCCCGGGAAGGTGATAGAGCCGATAGAGTATAGTACGGACGTCGCGATCGATCTGGATTTTGATAAGAACGATCGAAATCTGTACAACCCCGATCCGGGGGCGCCTTCGGCGAACGTATACGACCCGAACGTCTCATCCGTACCCGTGGCCGGAGGGAACTCGGCGGACCGTCTCAACCGGACGGAGATAAGCATACCGATGGACAGGAGCCATATCGCCTCCCGCACGGGCATGTATACCGTGACGATACACAAGATGAAAGGCATCGGCGTGCGCAAGACCTCAAACAAATATTTGACGGATATGGAGGAGGACTTCAAATACACCCTACAGGTGTACGCCACGACTGAGGAGGCGATAGGCGGCGCGCGCGTGCTGGACATATTGCCGTTTAACGGCGACGGCAGGGGGACGGGAATTCACGGTGTTTATTCGGTTGCGGTGAAGCTGCCGACGCTGACGCCGGAGGAACTGAGTGAATGGGGTCTTACAGACCCTCAACTGAAAGTTTACTACACGAAAAAGGATCCGGCGGGAATTCCCAGCGATCCTCCAAAGCAGGCCGCGCTGACGACAGTCAACGGCTGGACGCAAGTCACCGGCAACGCGCCACTACAGGGGGTGACGGCTCTCGCGCTGACTTACGGGCGGGCGATAAGCGAATCGGACGAGAGAGTGCTGAAGCCTGTCGAAGTCACCATAGCCCCGAGCAGTAACGCACCCCGCGACATATACGCGAATCAATGCTTCACAAACAGCGATATGAACGTGCTGCTGCGCACGGGGATAGTGACGACAGGTGTCGTGGCGCGCAACATAAGCGGTAGGGCGTGGATCGACGCGAACAAGAACGGCCGCCAGGACCCCGGCGAACCGCCGCTCGCAGGAGTGCAAGCGATGCTCTTTGAGTATAATAAATCGGATTCAACATATACACCCGTAATCCAAAATATAGTCGGCAAATTCATCACCGCCGTATTCACCGGCGCGGACGGGACGTACCGGTTTGACGCTCTGCCGCACTTGGATAACGGAAACACGTACCGGGTCGGCTTCCTGCTGCCCGGCGCGATGGCGGTTGATTACGACGTGACCACATATCACGCGGCAGGGGTGCCGACGTCACACAACAGCGACGCGGGAGCTGTTGTGAAAGCGGGCGGCTACGACTGGTATATGTCCGGAGACGACTACGTGTTCAAGGCGACGCTGGACATGACCTCGCCCGTGGACGAGTACGAGAACGTAGACGCCGGCTTCTACAGCCGATCTCTGCTGACCGCGGTGAAGAAGGCGACGCCCGGATTCCCAGACGGCGATGAAAATCTTCCCTGGCCGCCGGCGGCTTACGAAGACCTCGACCCGGCCGACACGGGCGCCGACGCGAAACGCCTCATAACATACACGATAGAAGTAACAAACGGAAACACAACCGCCACGGCGCGCAATGTGACGGTGACCGATCAAATCCCGGACGGAACGCTGCTGCACACAGCGTCTGCACCGTCGCCCGACTACGAAATATTTACACGCGATACGAAGGACGGCGTGCGCCACACATATATACAGTGGGTGGTGTCCGCCATCGCGCCGGGAGCGACTGCAAGCCGCAGCTTCACCGTGCGCGTGCTCTCGCCGGAGGACGTGAAAGCACCGTTTAAGACGGGACAGAATCTACTGAGCGGCGGCACATCGAAGTATACGCAGTACGCGAACAACACGGCCTACGTGGGCGGGCCGGCGGGGCGCGACTATTGGCGTCCCGACAATCCGGCCAATGACCCGACACTCCCGGGCGAACCCACGGACATCACGCCACGCACACCGACGCAGACCACGACGCACAAGCTGCGCGTGCCGCACGTCACGGGCGCAAAGACATCCGTGCCCCCATCAGGCTCGCAAGTACCTCAGAACGGAGAGATAAAGTACACCATCCGCGTGACAAACAACGGCGACGCGGACGCGTACAGCGTAGTGGTCATAGACCCCGTGCCGGCGGGAACCACGGTCACGCAGGCGGACGTCGGCAACGGCGGTACGCTGATAACACAAGGCGGCGCGCAGTACATCAAATGGGTCATACCGAACGTGGATATTGGCATGGTGCGCACAGTCACCTTCACGGCGCGCGTGAAAGAGCTATCCGGCGGTGCGACAAGCGCCGTGATCAAAAACACCGCGTACACAGGCGGCGACCCGGACGACCCGTTCGACCCCAAAAAACCGACTGACACCGGCGACCCGGAGGACCCGCGCGAACCGACAAACGAGACGGAGCACGATGTTGAAAAGGTAATACCCAGGGGAAGTCTTACGGCGTCGAAAGATTCCTACCCCGCGCGTGGACTCGAGGTAAAGCCGGGCGACGAGATAACGTACACGATATCGGTGACAAACACCGGCGATACCGAGAGCATGAAAAACGTCGTCGTTACCGATAAAATACCCGTTGGAACCGCGTTCGTCAGCGCGCAAAACGGCGGAGTCCTCAGCCTCGCGAAGGACGGCGTGACCTCCGTGGTGCAGTGGGTGATACCCGAGCTCTTGCCGAAAGCGACCAAAACCGTATCGTTTAAGGTGAGAGTGCTGCCCCTCATGGGACACGACGTAGAGGCAGTGATAGAAAACGTCGGATATATAGGGGGACTGCCGGGAACACAGTATTTTGACCCCGATAAGCCGACGGACAGCGGCGACCCGGATAACCCGCGCACGCCGACAAACGAGACGGAACACATTGTGCGTCTGCCGGCCCTCTCGGCGACAAAAAGCTCCGTACCGCCGACAGGCACGGTAGTCACGGAACCGGGCGAAATCACATATTCCATCACGGTCACTAACAGCGGCGCGGCTGCTGCGACAGACGTGGTGGTGACAGACCCCGTGCCGTCCGGCACGACGCTAAAGAGCGGCAGCATATCAGACGGCGGCGCCTCCGGCCCCGGAATGGGCGGCGTCGTGACTGTCGTGCAATGGGTGATACCGGAGATCAAGGCGGGCGCAAGCGTGACAGTATCCTTCACGGTGACGATGAACCAGTTGGGGGATGGCGAAAACTACCGCGTTATGAATAACACCGCCTACATCGGCGGCCCGCAGGGCCCGGGCTACTTCAACCCCAACGACCCGACGGGCGACGCAGGCAATCCCCGCATGCCGACAAACGAGACGGAACACATACTGCAAGGCGATGGCGGCGTACACATAAGCAAAACGGCGGTTCCGCCGTCGGGACAGTCCGTAGAGCCGGGCGAGAGGATAACGTACACGATCAAAGTGAGCAACACGGGAAGCACCGCCGCGCAAAAACTGATAATCGCCGACCCGGTTCCCGCGGGAACGAGACTCATACAAGGCAGCATAACGCAAGGAGGCATACACGGCCTCGCTAAAGACGGCGTGACCGTCCTCGTGCAATGGACGAACGTCAGCGTACCGGCAAAGAGCTACAAGGAATTGAGCTTTACGGTAGAAGTGCTGGATATGCCGGAGGGACAGTTTGAAGGCGCCGTACGCAACAGGGCGTATCTGCGCGATAAACCCGGAACGGGCACGTTTGACCCGAACGATCCCGACGGAGAACCCAGCAACACGACGGAGCACCCGGTATATACGCCGTATCTGCGGTACTCCAAACGCTCCGACCCGCCGAGCGGGACATTCGTGCAGCCGGGCAGTCTGATAACCTACTATATAGATGTGCGCAACGTCGGCATGATAGATTCGGACTACGTGACCGTGACAGACCCCGTGCCGGAGGGTACCGAGCTCGTAGGCATCAGCGCGGGCGGCTATGCCGTTCCGATAGCGGGCGGCGGCGCGGCCGTGCGCTGGGCGCTTGGGAAGCTGGCGCCCAACGGACAGAGGACAGTATGGTTCACGGCGCGCGTCTTGCCGATAACGGCAGGCGTAGAACCGCCGACAGGCGACGTCGTCAATCGCGCGTATGTGAAGGAAACTCCCAAAGACCCCGGGGAAGACCCCAAAAAACCCGATCCCTTTGACCCCGACGACCCGGGCGATCCGACAAACGAGACGCGCACGCACATATACACGCTCATAAAGCGCTCCGTCCCGGCCACGGGAACCACGGTGTATCTGGGCAGCGAGATAACATACACGATAGAGCTTAAGAACCTCGGCACTGAGACAATGAAAGGCTATGCGATAACGGACGCGATCCCGCTGTATACGCAGTACGTGTCGAGCAGCCCCGTGGCCACTCTCGTGCCACAGGGACAGCGCTCCGGCCTCGTCTGGCAAGTGCCGGATTTGGAGGAAAACGAGAGCTGCAGCGTCTCGTTCACCGTCCGCGTGACATCATACGGTACTATAAGGAACGTGGCGTACTTAGACCCCGAAGGCGGCGACGGCTACGACCCGGCGAACCCCGACGGCGACCCGAGCAATCCCACGGAGAACCCGACGTATGTCCCGCCTCCGCCGCCTCCGCCCCCGCCCCCCGTGACGCCGACTCCCGCGACGCCGACTCCCACGCCGTCGGTAACCCCGTCAGCGACGCCGTCGCCGACGCCGACGGTCACGCAGCCGCCCACATCTCCCACGCCACCCACGTCGCCCACGCCACCCCCAGGCACGTCTCCAACACCGCCCCCGAACGCGCCGCTCACACCGCCCCCGGTCACGCCGACTCCGTACACGCCTCCGTACACACCGCCGAGTTCTGACGTACCTCCGCCGCCTACGGACACAGAGAACGTGCTTGTACCCAACGACGACGGTACGTTTGTCGAGATAGACCCCGACGGAGTGCCGCAAGGCGAGTGGCATTTTGATCCGGAGGAAGGGTGGATATACGAAGAATACCCGCCGCTGGGAGACTACCCTCCCACCGGAGACGACGCGACGCCGGTCTTGTGGACCGCGGTGTGCGGAGTTGCGGCGATAGGCGCGCTGGCTGTGACAATATACGGCCGCAGAAGGAAAAAGAGAGACGGCAGGTAATAATGAATAATAACAATTAAGTCCGGCTGATTGCCGATACACAGGGGGACGCCGCGCTGACGCGCGGCGTCCCCCTGTGTATTTGTATGTGTGTGCGCCCGGCGGTGGAGGATGCCGGGGGCGGCAGGGGCGGCGGATGTCGGCGGTGAGAGTGGAACATGTGTGCGCTTTTGCGGCAAAACAGGCGGGGCGGTGCATCGCACTTGAAA
>JAISXU010000072.1 GCA_031270395.1 Oscillospiraceae bacterium | reverse complement strand
GGGCGCAAATTACAGTTTAATACACCTGTAAAGTCACTGCGTCGCGACTGTCAAATCATTGCGTCGCATCTGTCAATTCTGCGCGACGCAACTGTTAAAGTTGCTGCGTCGTATTCAGTTTGCTCTCGCGCCCGTATTTCAGCAGATCCGCCCCCTCAAACTCGACGCTTCCGGATACTATACGTCCGGGCGGATTCGGAATAAGCTGCATGACCGACAGTTGGCTGACGGATTTACCGCAGCCGCTCTCGCCGACCAGCCCTATGATCTCGCCCTTGTCTACGTGGTATGACACATTGTTTACGGCGCGCACAATCCCGCGCTCCGTCCGGAATTCGGCGGACAGATTTCTGACCGTCAATAACCTTTCCACGACATTCGTCTCCTCACGCGCTAACCGAGCGATCCGCGCAATTTTGGATCTAACGCGTCGCGCAAACCGTCTCCCACCATATTGAACGAGAATACCAGTATCATTATCGCGAAACCGGGCGCGAGCGACAGAAGCGGACGCATCATGAGATAGCGGTATCCGTCGTACGCCATACTGCCCCACGCGGCGGTCGGAGGCAGTATACCAAGCCCCAAAAAGCTAAGCCCGGCCTCCGCCATAATGGCGACGCCCATCATCATTGTCATCTGCACGATGAGCGGAGAGAGGCAGTTCGGCAGTATGTGCTCCAGCACGATGCGCGCTTTGGCGGCGCCCATCGAGCGCGCGGCAAGCACATAATCATTCTGCTTGAGCGACAGCACCTGCCCGTTTATCAACCTGATGTAGCCCGGGAAGAGCGTGATCGCCACTGCGAGAACTACTCCCGGCACGCCGGATTTCAGTACATTTGCGATGATGATTTGTAATATCAGCGAGGGGATGGCCATCATGGCGTCCGTCAACCGCATGACGACGGTTTGCAACGCGCCCTCCGCGTAACCGGCGATCAGTCCGATGAGCGTGCCAATGGCGGCGGACACGAGCACTGTGCTCACGCCCACCGCGAGCGCGACCCGCGTGCCGTGAATTATACGGCTGAACAGATCGCGCCCCAGCGCGTCGGTACCGAGTAAATGGGCGCCGCCCGGCGCCGCCAGCACGTTGTACAAATCCTGTTCGTACGGGCTGAAGGGCGCTATGACGTCCGCCAACGCCGCCACAAGAAGTATTATAACGACCAAAACAAAGCCGACAAGGACTATTTTACGCTTGAAAAAGACTTTCACGAAGCGTTTGAACTCATTTACAGGCGGCAGAAGCTCTTCATCCAGAACCTCGACCTCCGCCGGATGAAAGAGTCTGTCCGCAGCGTCTCTCGTATCCGTCACGTTACGCGCCTCCCTACTCGTATTGAATACGCGGATCGATCCAACCGTACAGCAGATCGACGACAAGACTCGAAATCACCACGACAAACGTCATGACGAGGGTTGCGGCCTGTATAACAGGGTAATCGTTTGAGAGCATGGCGTCCACCATCATCTTCCCGAGTCCCGGTATGACAAAAACCGTTTCGACTATGACCGAACCCCCGACGATCAATCTGAGCATTGTTCCTTGCAGCGTGACCACAGGCATCATCGAGTTTTTAAGCACATGCCGGAATATGACCGCTTTTTCTTTCAGTCCTTTTGCCCACGCCGTGCGAATGTAATCCTCGCCGAGAACCTCAATCACGCTGGAGCGCGTCTGGCGCGCGGACGACGCAATCGGACCCAGCGCGATAACGAACACCGGCATAATACTCTGCCGGATGCTTAGTCCAAAATCTTTCCACGGCAGCGTGTATCCGTAAAGCGGCAGTATCCCCAGCTTGACCCCAAAAAGGAATATCAGCAGAATTCCGACCCAGAACGTGGGCGCCGTTATACCGACGTTAGCAAGCACCGTGACCACGCCGTCAATCATCTTCCCGCGCCGTATCGCGCTGATTATGCCGAGAAGCGGCCCCGCTATGAAGCTGATAACAAAAGCGGTCAGCCCGAGCATGAGCGTGACGGTAAGGCGGCTGCGCATATCCTTGCCTATATCATAATTGTGCAGGATAGACTTGCCAAAGTCGCCGCGCAGCACCTTGATAAACCAGTCCGCGTACTGTACCGGCACAGGGCGGTCAAGCCCGTATTCGCGCTCCAACTGTTCGTAATATTCCGGGCCGAAATCAGCCAGCGTATTTTGCGCGACGATCATCTCGATCGGATCGCCGGGTAACATTCTTACGAGCAGGAACACCGCAAGGCTGACTAATATGATTATAATAAACGCGTATATTATGCGCCTGATAATATAACTTGCCATTGCGCTTTCCTCCGTTTATCGTCCCCCGCACGCTTCCGCGCTAACCCGCGGCGAGATATACCTCCTCGGGAAGGAACATCGTGCTGGAGCCCCACCCCGCAAAGCCTCCGCCCTCCACGTTCGGCTGAGTTATCCATGTGTCATACAGATAGTAAACAGGGATTACAAGCACGTTATCAAGCACCATCTTGTGCAACTGCTGCACTTCCTCCGTATTCTCCGACTTGGCGAAGCCGTTTTCTATAGCCTGCTCCATTTCGTCGGGATACCACAGCTGTGACAGCAGCTTCATCGTTTGCCCGAAATAGAAGTTGAAGGTGCTGGCGATAACGGTAAGCGACCGCGTGTGCTGAACAAGCAGACCTTCCCAACCGTTGGAACGGTAAGCCGAATAGCCGCCGGAATCCGGGAATTCGACTTCCGCCGTGATTCCTATTTGGGCTAGCTGGGACTGCATGGCTACGACGGCGTCCTTATCGGCAAGACCGGGCTGCGCTATCAAGGTTGTTGTAAAGCCGTCCGGATAGCCCGCCTCCGCCAGGAGCGTTTTCGCCTTGTCAAGATCATACGACAGATTGTAAGAGTCCGGCAGATGTGCGTTCCAACCCTCCCCGACGAACTGATAGGCGGGCTGAAGTACGCCGAACCCGCGCGCCGCTACTATGCTTTCGCGGTTCAGCGCGAAAGAAATCGCCTGCCGCACCTCCAGCTTTGAGAGCGGCGAGGATGAATCAAGACTGTTGGGAACAAGTGAAATCGGGCCGATGGGCATGGAGTTGATCCTGTATCCCATCTGGCTGAACATCTGTATTTGTTCGCCGTTCGTCGTATCAAGAACATTTATACTCTGGTCGCCCGCGGCTTGCAGCGCCACATTCTGTGTCATGACGTCGCGGATAAACTGGAACTCCATCCCGTCAAGGTACGGCTTGCCATCCTGCCAGTAGTCCTCGTTCTTTACAAAGGTTATCGACCCGCCGTGTACGTATTCTTTCAGTTTGAACGGGCCGGTTCCCACGGGATTGTCGCGCGCCCAGTCAATGCCGTTCTCCTCGTAGGACTCCTTGGAAATCATGCCGTTGGCGTGGCTGGCCAAACCCGAAATGATATTATTCTGGTACTTGTCGAGCAGTAGGGCAAGCTCGTAATCCCCGCGCCGCTCGACGCCGATTACCGCCGTTGAAATATTGCCGCCGTGCTCAATAGACCTCTCAAGATTCCATATCGCCACATCCGCGTTAAAATCGGAGCCGTCGTGGAATTTGACTCCCTGCCGGAGCTTGATCCGAATTTCGAGGTTCTCCGCATCCTCCTCATACGATTCCGCGAGAAATGGGACAATCTCCCCATTTGTTCTCTCTAATAGCAGTGATTCGACGGCGGGTATCAGCAAGGCCGTATCTACCCCAAAAACCTCCCACGGCACGCCGATCGGGTTTGCGCCCTCCGCGGTACAGACTATCCGCACGACGCCGCCGTAACTCGCGCCGCCGGAGGGCGGCGTGTCCGTCGGCGTGCCGGAAGACGGGCTTTCCGCCGCGGGCGCCGTCGGCGAGCCGCTATCCGGCGGCGTTCCCCCGGAAGTCTGCGACGGAGTCTCGATGTCGCTTCCGCCGCCGCAGGCGGCGATAGACAGCGCGACCATGAGCGCCAGAACGATTGCTGTGATCCTTTTCATCATGTTTCCCCCTAAAATAAATAATTAACAGTATTGTATGATCCGGTAGTTGAAAAACTATTACCGGCCGAACGATTCGTAATACTCACGGCTGTACGCATACAATTCCGCGAGTATCTCCCAGCGCGTCTTCGGATCCTGCGAATGAACCGACGCGTAAAAGCCGCCGCCCGCGCCGTACAGCGTGACTGTGTTCCGCACCATTTTAATCAGCTCCTCCGCCGCGGGCGCATGGTCCGGCGGCAGGCCCTCTATCCCCGTGTTGAATCCGATTCTGTCGCCGTATCTCGCTTTCGCCGCCGGTATATCCACGGCTCGCCTCTGTATTTGAACAAAGTCCGCGCCCATCTCGGCCATGTATGGCAAAAATCGCGTGATGTTCCCGCAGCTGTGGAGCTCGAACGCCGCGCCCGTGGCTTTGACGTGTTCTATGATCCGTTTTGTCGGCTCGAACACAAGCTCCTCCAGCATCCTCTCGGAAAAAAACGTGTCGCGCTCCGTACCCCAATCGTCGTGATATGTAACCATATCCAGCGGGTAGAGTGCATAAATCGCGTCGAAAAGATCGATTACAAAGTCGGCGTAGCGGTCTATGAACGCTTTCACCGCCTCGGGTTCCATCGCAAGCGCCAGCATACCCTCCGTGTATCCCCCGACGATCGAGATAAGCCGTTCGGTACAACCGCGTCCTATATCGTAGTGCATCATCTTATCGGGGTCGTACTCCTGTCTCATATAGTCAACGGCCTTTGATTTGAAATCCCACTCGGAAAGCACGGGCCACTTGACCGTTTTCTCCCACTCGGTTATATCCTCAACCAGCCTCGTACCGGGCGTCAGCATCGCGCCGCCGGCGGACGCCACCCATGTCCAGCTTGTGTTGAACCAATCGGTAAACACATAATCCCTGACGGCGTTGCGATCGTCGCGGAAATCAGTATGGATATGAACGCCGTCCGGTTCTCCGTATATGACGTCCTGCGCCATTATTGTCTGAAAATCGGTCAGCGCGTTAGGTACCCACAGCGGATTATCGCGGGACGCCGCGCGCTTGAAATTCTCCGACGGAGTGATCGGCGTTTCAAATCGCGGGAGCTCTGTAAAGGAATTCCCGAACACCTGCCTTTTTCTCTCTAAAGGTACGCGTGGATCAAGATACGCCGGTCTGGGATATTTCACATTTCACCCCCGAAATCATCAGAACGCGCCGCTGAACAATATCTGCGGCGTCACCTCGGCGGGATATTTCTTGCATGCTTCCTCGTCTATATCCACGCCCAGACCCGGCGTCTCCGGCGCCGTGAGATACCCGTCCTCTATTGTGAGCCGCTCGTTTGAAACCTCGCCGCGGTGCGGGGCGTCGTTCATCATCTCCAGGAATTCAAAGTTCGGAAGCGTCGCGCATACGTGCATGGCGGCGGCCGTCGCCACAGGTCCGTTTGGATTGTGCGGGGCTATCTGTATGCCGTGTACTTCCGCCATAATTCCGATTTTTTTGAGTTCGCTCATACCTCCGCAGTGAAGCAAATCAGGCTGCACGTAATCCGCTCCGTTGCGGTCGATAAGCTCGCGGAACATTGTTTTTCCGAAAAGTCTCTCGCCGGCCGCCGTCGGTACGGGGCTGCATTTGTGAAACTCAATAGTATCCTGAACGACGTCGGTAAATACGGGCTCCTCCATGAACATCGGCTTATACGGGGCGAGCTCGTCGGCGATTTTCAGCGCCGTATGCACGTTGAATCTGCCGTGCGCCTCGATAAGCAGATCTATATTCGGGCCGACGGCTTCTCTGACCGCCGCGAGCGAGTTGACGGCCCTGTCCATGGCCTCGTGGGTGATGGTGATCCAGCTTTTGCCAAAGAAGTCCCATTTCAGCGCTTTTGCGCCCTTTTGCACGGCATCCGCAGCCGCGACGGCAAATTCGTCCGGCGTCCTTGCCCGCGCGCTCCAGCCGTTGACGTAAATCTTCACTCTGTCAAAAACCTTGCCGCCGAATAGCTGATACGCGGGGACATTGTATATTTTGCCCGTAATATCCACGCACGCCATCTCTATCGCGGCTATTGCCGACAAGGTACACGGGTCGGTATGCCAATAGGTCTGCCGGAAGCACTCGAAAAACATTTGCTCAATCCTCGTGGGATCCGCTCCGATGACGTAAGGCCGGATATCCTCAAGCGCGCCGAGAGTCGCGTTCGTTTTCCACTCGATAGTCGCCTCTCCGACGCCGTAGACGCCCTCGTCCGTAAATACCTTCACGAAAATTAAATTCCGGTATGACGCATTGACCGCATAGGTCTTGTAATCCACAATTTTCATAAGCCGTCCCCCCCCCTTTGTTCGTCCGGTTCCCCGGAGCACTCTAGAGACCGTTAAGCAGCCTCTCGAGCTTTTTTGACTCCTCGTCCGCGATTTTATACGAATGGACTCCGTCGTCCGGAAATTTGCCCTCTTTCACCTCACGGCAGTAATCGGTGAACCCCCGCAGCAGCTCCGCGCCGACGTCAGCGTACTTTTTGACAAATTTGGGCGTAAAGTTGTCGTAGTAGCCCACCATATCGGCGTAGATAAGCAGCTGCCCGTGTGTGTACGAACCGGCGCCTATACCCAAGATCGGGATGCCCGCCCGCTCTGTGACGGCCTTTCCGACGACCGCCGGCACGCCTTCGACGAGGATCATCGCCGCTCCGGCTCTCTCAAGCTCTCCGGCCTGATTTACCAGTCTCAGCGCCGCGTCCGCCGTTCTGCCCTGTGCCTTGTATCCGCCGAGTTGTCCCGCGAACTGCGGCGTCAGCCCGATATGCCCCGATACCAAAATCCCGGCCTCCGCTATCGCTTTGAGCCGACCGGAAATCTGCGGGTTGCAGCCCTCCATCTTCACCGCGTCGCAGCCGGCGTCTTTTATGAAGCGGCCGGCGTTTTCGATGGCCTGCTCGTCGGAGACCTGATACGACATGTACGGCATGTCGCCGATCAGAAAGGTGTTCGGGGCGCCCCGTCTGACCGCCTTGCACGCGTTGAGCATGTCCTCCATCGTGACAGGGAAAGTGGTGTCATGCCCCAGCAGTACCATACCCAGCGAATCGCCCACTAGGATCATGTCCACTCCCGCCCGCTCCTGATATTTCGCGGTAAGGTAATCGTAGCAGGTCAGGTATGTGATTTTTTCGCCCTCCGCCGCCATGCGGTTCAAATCTAAAATCGTTTTCTTCAATAAATCGCCTCCCTGGAACTCGCCGGCGAAGCGCCGCGCGGCTGAACTCTGACTTTTTGTCTTGCCGGCAGGCAAAAAGCGGAGCAGTTGCGGCGCGCCCGCGTTTTTGGATATTGTACTATAATGTAGTACGTAATTCATTATTATAGTACAACGCTCCGTTAGTATAGCCGCAAAGCGTGCATTTGTAAATATACAGCTTGCACAAATATTTCGACCAATTTTTGTGCAATATGACAAATGGGCCGGCGCAAGGCCGACCCGTTTGTCATTCGCGATTATTACCGACGTATGCCGGAATAAATCACCGCTTAGCGGTGGGCGGGACTGTTGACACCCGAACCGTTGATATATAAATTGATGTCATCGACAATATACTGCCGCCCCGTCGTATGCAGGGCTTCATAATAAGACCGGATATAATCTATGACGCGGTATTGGTTAAACAAAGCAATCGCCGCTTTGCCCGACAACTTCATCGAATTTTTATATTCTTCTATGCAGTACACGATAAAATTGGTCTTTTCGTCCATGACTACGCCTCCTCCGGATATGTGATTTTTCCGGTTTCCTGTTCCTCGCGGAACATATCGAATAATGTGGGGACGCTCAAATGCCATAGCTTTGTTTCCTCTTTGTCGAGCTGTTCGTACAGCTTGGAGGAATAAAG
>JAISXU010000064.1 GCA_031270395.1 Oscillospiraceae bacterium | reverse complement strand
TTAATTCGCACGATCTGTCGTGCCGAATTAATAGTGCGCAAATGTTTCGGTTGCCGCCAAAGGCGGCGAGAAACATGCGCATATGAGCGAGAAAAGTCCCGAGCGGCTTCGCCGTAAGGATAAGACTTTTCGAGCGGATTTATATTTTACTACAGATCGCGGGCGGCGGCAAGGGAGGGGAGAGGCATCCATGCTCAATATATCATTTTTCAACCGCAGACGGCGGCGCGGGACGGCGTATATCCCGCGCAAGGCGAAGGGCGGGCGCGGCGGGATATGGGCGGCGGCGGGGAGCGTGCTCGCGGTCGCCGTCATATTCACGGTAGTGAACTCCCCCGCGTTCATCGGCGTTTCTGCAATGCGGCGGGAGTTCCCGATATACTGCGTAAAGCGCGACAACAAGGCCGTCTCGCTGACGTTCGACGCCGCCTGGGGCGACGAGGATACAGGGCGGCTTATTGAAATATTCGAGCAATACGGCGTGCGCGTCACGTTCTTTGTCGTGGGCGAGTGGGCGGAAAAATATCCCGAGTCCGCGCGCGCGCTGCGCGAGGCGGGGCACGAGGTCATGAACCATTCGGACGATCACGCCCACTTTACGGGATTGTCCGCGGCGGAGATCGCCGCGAACGTAAACGCGTGCAATAACAAGATCGAGGCGGCGACGGGCGAGCGTCCGACGCTGTTCCGCGCGCCATACGGCGAGTACAACGACAATGTGATAAAAACGGTCAAGTCGCTCGGCATGGATACGATCCAGTGGAATATCGACAGCCTTGACTGGAAGGGTATCTCCGCGTCGGAGATAACGCGGCGCGTGACGGAAAAAGCGGAGCCGGGCAGTATCGCGCTGTTCCACAACGCGGCGAAGCACACGCCGGAGGCGCTGCCCGCCATAATAGAGTTTTTTATGCGGGACGGCTATTCGATAGTCCCCGTGTCCGAGCTTTTGCTGAAAGGGGAGTACACGATCGACCACGCGGGAAAGCAGATTCCCGCCTGACGCGGCGCTGCCGTCCTCGCGGTGGGACCCGGGCTGCGGCGCCAGACAAGTTGCAAGGTTGACATTTTGGCTCCGATCTGTTACCATTTTCGACATTGTTGGCGCGCAGAAGCGCCGGGGGCGCCCAGTGCGTTCCGGAAAGGTAACAGACATGCCGATAACACAGATACTGGCGCAAAACTGCCGTCTCTATGGGGAGGATACGTGCCTCGTCGAAATCAACCCCGACAGGCGCGACGCGCGGCGGGTGACGTGGCGCGAGTACGAGCTCATCGAGCCGGCCCGCAGTCCGTACTATCGCAGGGAGATAACGTGGAACATCTTCGACGAGAAGGCCAACAGGCTTGCCAATCTGCTCATCAGCCGCGGAATAGGCAAGGGCGGCAAGGTGGGCATACTGCTCATGAACTGTCTCGAGTGGCTGCCCATATATTTCGGGATACTCAAATCGGGCGCCGTCGCCGTTCCACTCAATTTCAGATACACGCCCGAGGAGATAAAGTATTGCCTCGACCTCGCGGAGACGGACGCGCTGATATTCGGCCTCGAGTTCATCGGGCGCGTGGAGGAAATAGCGGACAGCATCGGCGAAAACAGGCTGATGATTTTTTACGGCGCGGCGGAGTGCCCGTCGTTCGCGGAGGATTACAACGAGCTGACGTCGGACTGCTCCAGTCTGCCGCCTGACGTAAGCATATCGGACGACGACTTCGCCGCTATCTACTTCTCATCCGGAACCACAGGCTTCCCGAAGGCGATTTTGCACAGACACCGCAGTCTTATGCACGCCTGCCGTGTGGAGCAGGAGCACCACGGACAGACGCGCGGCGACGTTTTTCTGTGCATCCCGCCGCTCTATCATACCGGCGCGAAAATGCACTGGTTCGGCAGCTTTTACGTGGGCGGAAAGGCCGTCCTGCTCAAGGGCGCCGAACCGAAATACATAATCGACGCCGTATCAAAGGAGGGCTGTACGATAGTCTGGCTGCTTGTGCCGTGGGCGAGAGACATAATAAACGCGCTCGACCGGGGCGAAATCGAGATACAGGACTACGCGCTGGATCAGTGGAGACTGATGCACATCGGCGCGCAGCCCGTTCCGCAAAGCCTGATACACCGCTGGCTGGAATATTTCCCGCGCCACCAATACGACACTAACTACGGCCTCAGCGAGTCGATCGGCCCCGGCTGCGTACACCTCGGCGTCGAAAACACGCACAAGGTGGGCGCAATAGGCGTACCCGGCTTTGGCTGGGAGGTGAAGATCGTGGACGAGTCGGACGAGCCCGCAGCGCGGGACGCTGTGGGTGAGCTGTGCGTCAGGGGCCCCGGCGTCATGGAGTGCTACTACAGAGACCCGGACGCGACGCGGGAGGCCCTCCGCGACGGCTGGCTGCACACGGGAGATATGGCCATGCGGGACGAGGACGGCTTTATTTTTCTCGTCGATCGCAAGAAAGACGTGATAATATCCGGCGGAGAGAATATATATCCGGTGCAGATCGAGAATTTTCTGAGCGCGCACACGGCCATAGCGGACGTCGCGGTGATAGGGCTGCCGGACAAGCGCCTCGGCGAGATTGCGGCCGCAATCATCATGCTCAAACCCGGCGCCGAGGCCACGGAGGACGACATAAACGCGTTCTGCCACGGGCTGCCTAAGTACAAGCGTCCGCGGCGCGTGATTTTCGCCGATGTGCCGCGCAATCCCACGGGCAAGATCGAAAAGCCCAAGCTTCGCTCCATATACGGCGCGGAGGAGATCGTGGCGACACAGAATATGGCATAGACTTTACATTTGCAATTCACCCAATCACTATTCAGGCCCAATCACTATTTTTGGCGAAAATACTTGACAGCTGCGATGTGGCGTGATAGACTGCGCGTGCTGTGCGTGAAGCGAGTTTCAGCAGGACGCGAGACTTAGCGTAGGGTGCAAAACGTATTCCAAACCGAGCGCAAACTGGCGAAGCGTTTGCGCGAGGAGAGGAGGAGCCCCGAAGCGAGCGAGCGTTCGCGCTTGCGCGGACGCGAGACTTAGCGTAGGGTGCTCCGACGACGGCCCGTTGGTCAAGCGGTTAAGACGGCGGCCTCTCACGCCGCAAACAGGAGTTCGATTCTCCTACGGGTCACCAGATGTTTCTTAGACGAACACCTTAAATCCTTGTAAGTAAAAGCGCCGCTCTTTGGCGGCGCTAATACTTTGTCGCGGTCGTCGGTGAAGTCGAACACAAGCTCCATAGTTGGTGTTTCGCGGGCGTCCGAGGGCGGTCGCCCCTACAGGACGGGGACGCGCGCCCCGTCCCAAACCGAAACGAAGCCGGGGCGGAGTGGGTTCGTTTCGGCGCGGGGGCGATCCCGCCGATTTACGCTCGCTTTTTGCCGGCCTTGACGAGCGCCATAAACGCCATAGCGGATACCGCAAACAAGGCGGCGGCGATATACGCGCCTCCGTCTCCCGTTGGCGGCACTTCCGCCATAGGCGTATATGGCTCGTATATCCATACCTCCTCCACCGGCTCATAATGCCACTCGCCGAGGGGAACCCCGTCCTCGCCGATTTCAAGTAATATTTCTTCGCCGTCGTCGTTCAATTCGGGGACGAGTGATGAGCCGGGATTTGCCGGCGCCGGCGGAACGGCCGGCGTGCCGGGGACTATGATGACGCCCGGCCTGTCCGGCGGTAGCTCGGGCTGAGGCTCGGGTTCGGGATCCTCCGGCGTCGGCGTCGGCGTCGGTTCCTCCGTCGTCGGCGTCGGTTCCGGGGTGGGCTCGGGATCCTCCGGTGTCGGCGAGGGTTCGGGCGTCGGAGTGGGCGTCGGCGTCGGCGTTCCCGTCGGCTCCGGTTGTTGAGGCGGCGGAGTGGGGTCGCTTTCTATGTCCAGTATCCAGCCCGCCCAAAGCTCTATATCGGCGTTTACTGGGGTGAGGGCGGTGAAAAGACTGCCGCCGGATACCGCGGTATACCAGCCGCCGAAGCTGTAACCGCTTCTTTGGGGATTGGGCGGCATGGATGCGCCCAGGGAGCTTTGGGGCGGTAT
>JAISXU010000010.1 GCA_031270395.1 Oscillospiraceae bacterium | reverse complement strand
CGCTATGCTCTCATAAAAGATGTAATCTCCGCCCGAATCGAAAAGCATATGACACAAAAAGACCTTGCGGAGCGTGCCAAAACGCGGCAAAGCAACATCAGTCGCTTTGAAAGCGGTGGGTACAATCCATCGGTAGAGTTTCTGCAAAAGATAGCCGGAGCGCTTGATAAGCAGCTTGAAATTTCGTTAAGGTGAGCTGTGAAAAAGAGAGTATAATATATCAAGAACACAACGAGGGAGGAACTATAATGGCGACATCAACATTCGAAAAGGAAATAATCATCGATAATGAGGCGGCGGAGCGACTTATCGCCGCACTCCGACAGTCCACGTGTCAACAATCTAATCCGACGACGGCTAAGTTGCGGCTGTTGGCGGTGCGCGCGCAGCGCGTGAGGGTTGATTCGGTATTGCGTCATGAGCCAAATGCGCACGACTTGCGCAAGGCGAGCGAGAACGCCGAGATAATGGCGCAGCCGCAATTTCAGACGATAAAGTCGGACGGGAGAGTACAATGACGTTTAAGCGTGGAGAAATATACTACGTTCAGTTTCCCTACACATTTGATGTGAATTTCCCTCGCGGAAAGAAGAAATTTGTCGTCATTCTGCAAGAGGGCGCGATTTTTCGACAGTATGACTCCGTGGCGGTGCTTCTCGTGACGTCCGATGAAGAGAGCAAAGACTATGAGACCAACGTGACGATTAAGGTTGGCGACACGAGACTTGCGCGGGAGTCATATGTTGTTTGCGCTCAACCGTATACAATTTTGAAAAGTCTCTTTGCGGCTGATGGCGTGTGGTGCGCGGGGCAATTGTCCGCCGAAAAACTTGACGAGATTGATGAAAAACTCTACATAGGTCTGTGTATGGGTTTGCAGAATGAGTGAGGTGGACAATCTCAACGAAAATGAAAACACCAAGACAAGTGCTCGCCGAGTACCGCGAGTGGAAGTCGTACGAACGCGACACAGAGACGCGGCGGCGGAGCTGGAGCAAGCAAAAACGCCGGGGACGTCGCCCCGGCGGCTCCGAGTGGTGGTACATCAAGCGCGAGAAAAATGACTACTATGGCGCGATAATCCGGCGCGTGCTGTTTGTTGTGGTAATGGCGGTGGTTGTGGCCGCCGTGCTGATTGCGCGGTGGGTTGCGGGGGGCGGCGGCTAAGCGGGAGAAAGGACAGCTATGGGCAGAAAAAACAGCGCAGTCCGCGCCGATGGGCTGTATCAGAAACAGATAGAACTGGGGCGCGACGAGAACGGCAAGCGCAGACGCCGCACAATATACGCCCATACGCAGAAAGAGCTTGACGAAAAGGCGATGTCGCTCAAAGTCTCAATGGGGAAGGGGATTGATATCTCAAACCATGAGACGTTTGCCGACTGGTCGAAGCGTTGGCTTGACGGCCAGCGCAATAACGTGTCGGTAAAATGGCTCAAAGAGTGCGCGCATATCGTCGAGCAATTAAACGAACTCATTGGGTTCTTAGATATAGCGAAAGTGCGCCCCGCCGATATACAGCGCGTGATCGACGAGCTCGCGGAGGAAAACCCACATACGGGACGCCCCAGCTCGAAGCACACGCTGTCAGTGTACAAGAACGTGGCGAGCGGTGTTATGGGGCTTGCGGTCATGAATCGCGTGATAGACTTTAATCCCGCTGCCGCCGTGCGCATACCGGACAGGGCCCCGAAGGAAACGCGCAGGGCTTTGACCGACGAAGAGCGCCGCCGGATAGAGGAAACGCCGCACAGAGCGCAAACGGCGGCGCTTATCATGCTCTATGCCGGATTGCGGCGCGGCGAACTCATACCGCTCACATGGGAGGATATAGACTTCGAGCGGCGCTGTATCCGTATTGATAAATCCGTTGAGGCAGTAAGTAACACATTTAACGTAAAATCCGGAGGCAAAACGTCAGCCGCGACACGAAATGTGATAATACCCGACGTCCTCTGCGCTCACCTCGCCGCTCAACCGCGCACAAGTACGTATGTGTGTCCAAACGCTCGCGGCGAGCGTCACACATTGACATCGTGGCGTAAGCTATGGGACACCTACATGGGCGAACTCAACCGACAATACGGTGTCCAGTCGCCGGAGTTGAGCAGCAACAAATACGCGCCCATTAAGCGCCCCATGTCGATAGAGCGCATTACGCCGCACATGCTGCGGCACACGTACGCGTCTGTGCTATACCGCTCCGGTGTGGATGTCATGACAGCAAAAGAGCAGATGGGACACTCAAATATAAGCGTAACGCTGGGCATATACACGCATTTGGACGCGGAATACAAGACCGGAAACATTGCAAAGTTGAATGAATTCTTGTCAAATGGTAGTAAAGGGTAGTAACACGAATGAGCAAATGTAGAGCTAGACTGCGTTTAAGGCACTATTGGTGTTGACTCTTAATCAGGGTGTCCAGGGTTCGAGCCCCTGAAGGTGTACCAGAACAAAACCCCCTGCGAAAGTCGCTCCCGGGGCGCTTTTGCGGGGGGTTGTTTTGCCCGATAACATAAATTCTCATAATGATATTTCGCATACCGTGCCTGTTTTTAGGCTTGCGGGGACGTCTATCAGCCGCTGGTTGCCGCTGCCGCGCCAACGCAGCTTCAGCGTGCGCTCGGACAGAATAAAGCGCCCGTCCACGAGCGTGTCGGTGAGCTTTAAAAGCTCTGCCGTGTCCGCGTCGCGCGCCGCCGCGTTCAGCAACTCCTCAAACGTGTAGCCGGTGTACGTCCACACGTCGAGCCCCGCGTCCTTCGCGGCGCGCGCTATGGCGGCGCAGTCGCGCGCCTGCGCGAAAGGCTCGCCTCCGGAGAGCGTGAGTCCGTCCGTCAGCGGATTTTTAAGCATTTCGGCGGCAACATCCTCCGCCGCGCGCTCCGCTCCGCCCGCCGGGTCGTGCGTACCGGGATTTTGGCATCCGGCGCAACCATGCGGACAGCCCTGTGTAAAAACCGTAAACCTCAAGCCGGGGCCATCTACTATTGAATCCTGTACTGTTCCCGCTATTCTCATTATACCGCCGAGCGTTCGCCGGAGAGCGAATGCGCGCGTCTGTCGGTTTCCTCGGCGCGCTTGCCGTTGTTGAACTTGTCGAGTGCTCCGAGGTATCCCGTGACGCGTCTTATCCGCTCGAAACCGGTCTCCGGCCCGGATTCACGCCTGCCGCAGTGGGGGCACTCGTCCTTTATGATCCCAGTATATCCGCATACGGGGTCCCGGTCTACGGGGTGATTTACCGAACCGTAGCCGACGCCGCATTTTTGCATATAGCGTATTATTTTCTCGAACGCGTCGAGGTTGTCGAGCGGGTCTCCGTCCATCTCTACGTAGCTTATATGTCCGGCGTTTGTCAGCGCGTGATACGGCGCCTCCAAGCGTATCTTGTCGAACGCGTTTATCTCGAAATATACGGGTATGTGGAAGCTATTGGTATAGTAGTCCCTGTCGGTAACGCCCTCTATCACGCCAAAGCGCTTTCTGTCCAGCTTCACAAACCGTCCGCTCAAGCCCTCTCCCGGCGTGGCTATCAGCGAAAAATTCAGCCCCCGCTTGGCGCTCTCCGCGTCGCACCGCGCGCGCATGTGCCCGATTATTTCCAGTCCCAGATTCTGTGACCGCTCGCTCTCCCCGTGATGCGAGCCGGTAAGCGCTTTCAACGTCTCCGCGAGTCCGATGAAGCCTATTGTAAGTGTGCCGTGCCTCAGCACCTCGCGCACCTCGTCGTTCCAATCGAGATTTTCGCTGTCTATCCACACGCCCTGCCCCATAAGGAACGGATAGTTGTAGACGTGCTTGCGGCACTGTATCTCAAAACGCTCCAGCAGCTGATCCACGGTCAAGTCGAGCTTGTGATCGAGGTTCTCAAAGAAACGCTCGATATCGCCTCCTGATTTTATTGCCAGACGCGGCAAGTTTATGGAAGTAAACGACAGATTGCCGCGTCCGTTGCATATTTCACGCTCCGGGTCATACACGTTGCCAATGACGCGCGTACGGCAGCCCATATACGCAATCTCCGTCTCCGGCTTGTCCGGATTGTAGTATTGCAGATTATACGGCGCGTCGATGAAAGAAAAATTTGGAAATAGGCGCTTGGCGGAGCAGCGGCAGGCGAGCTTGAACAGGTCGTAGTTCGGCTCGCCGGGGTTGAGATTGACGCCATCCTTGACCCTGAATATCTGTATCGGGAATATCGGCGTCTCTCCGCCTCCGAGGCCGTCCTCCGTCGTCAGCATGAGGTTGCGCATCACCATCCTCCCCTCGGGAGAGACGTCCATCCCGTAATTGATGGATGAGAACGGCGTCTGCGCCCCGGCGCGTGAGTGCATGGTATTCAGGTTGTGTATAAACGCCTCCATCGCCTGATACGTCGCCCTGTCGGTCTCTTTTACGGCGTGGTAATGCGCTGTCTTCTGAGCCCTGCGCACCATGTCCTCATCGCCGAACAGCTCGGCGAGATACGGAAATTCAGCGTTAAAATACGCGTCGCAGTCCTCGAGGGACGGCGCCAGCCCCGCGCGTTCTTTTACTCCGGCGATAACGGAGCGAACATCATCCTCCGGATCGTTTCGCCCCTCGCTCCAGAGCATTATCGCCTTTGCCAAATTCTGCCTGTACAGTCTCACAAACGTCTTACGCACGCCCTCCGCCATACCGTAATCGAAATTTACTATACTCTGACCTCCGTGCTGGTCGTTCTGGTTCGACTGTATCGCTATGCACGCCAGCGCCGCGTAGGAGGATATGTCGTTTGGCTCCCTGAGCGTGCCGTGTCCCGTGGAAAAACCGCGTTTGAACAGCTTAATGATGTCTATCTGAGTACACGTCGTAGTGAGCGTCAGAAAATCAAGGTCATGAATGTGGACGTCCCCCTCGCTGTGCGCTTTTGAGTGATCGGGATTGAGCACGAACATATGATAGAATTGCTTGGCGCCCTCATTGCCGTATTTGAGCATGACGCCCATGGCGGTATCGCCGTCGATGTTTGCGTTCTCACGTTTGACGTCCGAGTCGCGCGCGTCCGCAAACGTGATCTCCTCATATGTCTGCATGAGGCGTGTGTTCATCTGGCGCCGGCGGTTGCGGCTCTCGCGGTAGAGAATGTACGCCTTCGCCGTCGTGATGTAGCCGTTGTCCATCAATACCTTCTCGACAATATCCTGAATGTGCTCGACATCCGGCTCGGCGACGCCGTCGAGATCAAGAATGGACGCGACCTCGCGCGACAGCGCAGACGCCAGTTCGTCGCTGTCGGGCCTGTATGTGGCGTCGAACGCCTTTTTAATCGCGTCCGATATCTTCGCTATATCAAACGGCGCGAGCCTTCCGTCTCTTTTTCTTATGCTTGATACCGGCATTGCCGTTTCCCCCTAAAATCGCCGCTCCGCGCGCGATAGCGCCGGCCGCGCCGTCATGTCAACACAATATATTGTGCCGATGCAGATGCAATCTGCGAATATCATACTACCTCTTGTTGTCGATGTCAATGGGGGAAATGAAAAATCATTTCGTTTGTCACGACTTGAGCCGTAACAAACGAGATACGAAGGGTTGGATCTCGCCGTGCGCGGCTCGCAGAGTGCATATTCCGGGAAGTGAATTCCCGAAATATGCGAAATATAACAATTTTTGCTCCGTCGCACGGGGCGCACTCCTTCGCAAAAATTCTTTTCGCCACAGCGAAAAGGACGTAAGAGCGATAACGAGTGCAAACGAAATGATTCTACAAAACTACAGGAAAACTACAGATTGCCGTGATATAATATCCGCAGAGCGGATATTATATCACGCGCATGCGCCCGCTGTGCGGGCGCGCGCTTAAACTTTGAGCCGCGGCGCGGGGGGGAATGATTGTGCCCATACGGATCCTGCTCGTCGAGGACGATGAACACGTATGCAATACGGTCAAAACCTTTTTATCCGAGGCGGGATATAGGGTGGACGCCTGCATGGACGGCGACGAGGCGCACGCCATGTTTTACGAAAACGCTTATCAGCTCGCAATACTTGACATTCTGCTCCCCGGCATGAGCGGGCAGAGCTTTTGAGGGAGCTTCGCAAGCTGAACGACACGCCCGTTCTTATGATGACCGCGTTGTCCGACGACGCAAATCAAATCCGGGCATTTGATAATGAAGCGGACGATTACGTGACCAAGCCCTTCAAAATGCAGTTGTTGATGAAGCGTGTGGAGGCGCTGCTGCGACGGAGCGGCGCGCTCACCAAAGAAATGTGTTATGGAAAACTAACCATTAACCCGGAGGATTATAAGGCGTCTTATGACGGCGTGGAATTGACGCTGACGCTGAGGGAGTTTGAAATTCTCATGCTGTTCATGCAGAACAAGGGGCGGACGCTCTCCCACGACACAATCTTGTCGCGGGTGTGGGGCTACGATTTTGACGGCGACGGGAGCACGGTGCACACGCATATCAAAAATCTGCGCGCCAAGCTGCCGGAAAATATCATTACGACGGTTCGCGGCGTGGGCTACCGCTTGGAGGAAGCCATATGAAAAAACGCGGGATTTTTATCAAGGTTTTCGCCTACACTTTGATTTCGGCGTCCTTGCTAGTGTGCGTGACGGCCGCCCTGTTTTCACAGCAGTTTATGTCGTTTTACAGGACTATGGAAACCAGAGAGATAGTCGCCTCTTACGAGCCCTTGGTGGGACGTATCCGGAGAGGCGGCAGCGAAAATATCGCGGAGACGGCGCGGCTTTTTTACGAGAACAACCAGTCCTTTGAGTTCAATGTCATAGATGATGACGGCGGTTCGATATACGCCACACCGAACGCCGACACCGACAGCGATTTTGACGGCGATTTTTATTTTGTCGTGCATAGAGACGAGGATTATTCCATTATCGCCCAAAGCAGAACGGGCTTGGATTCGCTCTACAATGATTTGGCGATTCGGGCAATCGCCGTGTTTGCCGTGATGCTCGCACTGTGTCTCGTATGCGCCTATGTCTTTGCACGGCGAATGACAAAACCGATAAAGCGGCTGGCGGACAATGCGGGGAGGATGGCTAGGCTTGAAGACGTGCCGCGGGAACCTGAGCGCAGGGATGAGCTCGGCGATTTGGCGCGTGATGTTCACGCCATGTATGAAAAGCTGAAGGATACCATTGCCAAGCTGGAGGCCGAAATTTTGCGGGAGCGCGAATTGGAGGAATCGCAGCGGTATTTCTTTTCGGCGGCGTCCCATGAATTAAAAACGCCCATCGCGGCCACAAGCGTTTTGCTGGAGGGGATGCTCGAAAATATAGGCGATTACAGCGACCACCCAAAGTATCTGCGGGAATGTATCAAGCTGACGGACGCACAGAGTAGAATTGTTTCCGAAATATTGGAAATCGTGAACCTGAGTGACGGGAAAATCCTCCCCGCCCCGCAGCGGCTGGATTTGAGCGATGCCGTCGCGTCGATGCTCCCCAATTATCGATCATTGGCGGAGGCAAAGGACCAGCAAATAAGCGCCTCCGTGCCGGAAAAAACAATCGTTTTGGCGGATTCCCGGATGCTTGACAAGGTTTTGTCCAATGTGATTTTGAACGCGGTGCAAAACGCACCGTCCGGCGCGGCAATACGCGTATGGAGTGAACCCTCCCGCGCGCATTGCCGTCTGTGTGTGCTGAATACGGACACGCACATAGACGAGGATATGCTTCCCAAGCTGTTTGATCCGTTCTACAGGGCGGATAAGGCGCGAAGCCCCAGGGATAAGCGCAGCGGCCTGGGACTGACCATTGTACAGAAATCGCTAAAGGCGATGAATATCGGCTTCTCTCTGGAAAACACAGCCGAGGGCGTGTTATTTTGGATGGACTTGCCGAACGGATAAAACAAGCCGCTTCGCCATGATGCGCCCTTGAGTCTGTCTTGAAGCTGTGTTGATAGAAAATTGTCTGGGAACTACAGTTTATTCGTTCTGCGCGTCAAGTTCACGGACGCTTTTCACAATTTCATTCAGTGTGATACCGGCCAAAAGCTGTTCGCGTTCTTCGGTGTAGTTGCCTGTCCCCACTTCAAATTGTCGGAGGAAGTATACGGCTCCCACTGTTCCCAATTCTTTTTGCAGCGCGTCCATTCCCGCCTTGCGTACAGTTGCGGGATTGCGATAGTCAGATGCTGCGTTACTGTTCATTGTTCGTCACCTCCATAAGCCAGGTCACAGGGTTTGCGACCCTTGTTCTCAATTCGATTTTACCCGCCGCCCGAAGCAGGCGGTCGTCGGTGGTCAGAAACACCTCGGCCCCGCCTGTTTCGGCCAACGCCAAATGCAGACTGTCGAAGGGTTTTATGCCCGCCTGCCCAAAACACACGGCGCGACTTTCGGCTTCGGGCGTCAGGGTGATGCGCGTTCGCGCGGCGGCGTACAGCGTTCGTACCTGTTCCAGCCTTTCCGCGTTGGTCAGTTTTGATAATTCCAGTTCTATGATGCCGCTGCCCAGCAGATCCCATTCACCCTTTTCACAGCGGGCCACGATGGAGAGGATTGCTTCCGCCTCCAGATAAACCCTGTCCTGTGACAGATCATCAAACGGGCGGTTGAGACAGCAGTTGTCCAAATATATTTTCATGGGTACAGAACCTCCCGCCATTATTATACCCTACGGCGCACCAATCCGCAATCGCAAAAAGGAGTACGCCAAATGCCATTAAAGCCTGTGCGTTTCTTGATTCTTGATTGATTGATTGTAACAAAAAAAACAAATTTTTTCTTTCCGGCCCTAAAGAAATATAAAAACCTGACGATAAAGAACAATGAGATGGGACTGTCTCGCAAAATTCCGGTCTTTTCTGTGTACAGGGAAGGAGCGGAGCGGTACGGACGTCGGGAAGGATCCCGGCGTAATTGCGGCTTTTGATCAT
>JAISXU010000029.1 GCA_031270395.1 Oscillospiraceae bacterium | reverse complement strand
CGAGCGCCAGACTCAGGAACCTGCTGAGATGTTTCATGCTTTTTCCTCCTTGCATTTTTGCAACTTTTCTCCGTTTTCCCCCCAAACTTGTACAGAAAAAACGGTCGTTTAATTTGTACACTTTTTTGCGTCTTGAGCGCCGGTCTGAACCGCCCGAAAAGTCGTTTTGTGTTCGCCGTCCCGAGCCATCTTTCAGTACCGCATCCCCGCGAGCTTTTTTGGGCGCCAGTCCCGCGCCGCGACGCATAGAGCGTACCGCTTGGTGTAAATGAATTATAAAGCGCGTCGTGATGGTTGTCAATGGGTTTTGTGTTACAGTTATGTTACATGAGATGTTACATGAGTTATTGCCTGAATGGTGTCCTCCGCCCATTCCTCACGTGATATCATGTCTCGCTCCCTCTTGCCACCGCTCCTCGCGCAGCGCGGCCTTTATCTGGTCCGCCGTGTAACCGGCGAGCACCATATCCAGCACCCGCTCCTGGCCGTCCTCGTATGCGGTTTGGGTTACTGCCTGAATGGTGTCCTCCGCCCATTCCTCGCGTGATATCATGTCTCGCTCCTCCTTTTTGAGATTTACGTAGTCTACCACACTCGCCGCTTTTTTAATGTATTCCGGCGCGTCCTTCGACGCCTTGCCCGTCTTGAACAGCTCGCGCCAGTGCTTGTGTGCCGCCGTCTCATAGTTTTTCTTGTTCAGCTCAAAAAAACCGATATTAACCCACTCTTTGTCAAAAGCCTTGCCGCGTTCGTAGTCGTACATTCTGAATATCCGCAGCCCGTCTTCATCGGGGTAATGTGAGTATTCCAGTACGTTGAGCGTGTATACGGGACGCAGACTCGAATACTTTACGGCTTTGCCGTGTATGTCGTACTCCATAGCTCTCTGCGAGTTGTAGTTATCGCAGAACTTCTGAAAAGTGTAGAGCAGAGACCGCGGCGAAAAGTATTTGTCTTTTTTGACCTGCACGTCTGACAGAAAATCCGCGAATTTGAGTGACGCGCGTATGTCGCTCGCTATGTGCCGCATGACGCTTGTCGCGTCGCCGCCGGACGCGTTGAGCGCCTCGGTATACGTCTCAATACTGTACGGCGTCGCTATTTCTATGTCCTCCAGAGGCACATGGAGCTTGAAGAAATCCGCGATGAGACCCTGCAAAATGTCCTTGTTTTCAACACTCGAAAGCATTTTTTTGAACAGTAGGTCGTTTGTGGGCGTGATATTCGGCATGACTGATACTCCTTTACTATTATAATTTGTTTTACGTAAAAATCAAGGGGGTTAATCGGCAGTATAAACTATAACGCAGCGATATTGTCAAGAGGTTTTGGAATAAAATTTTCGCAAATTTTGGAAAAATTTTCGCCGGGTAGAGCGATAAAAATCCGGGGCGTGACGGCTCAAAAAAGTGTACAAATTAAACGACCGTTTTCTTTAGACAAGTGGAGGACGGAAACGCGCGTGTCCGGCGCGAACGGATGCGCAAAAATGCAAGGAGGAAAAAGCATGAAACAGCTCAGCAGAGTCCTTAGTCTGGCGCTCGTCATAGCTCTGTCCCTCAGCCTCATCGTTGTGGCCGGGGCAAAGAACGTCGGCGACTATCCGGACGCCGACAAAATCGCGCCACAGTACGTGGAGGCGGTAGACGTACTCACAGCCCTCGGCGTGTTCCAGGGCGACGAGAGCGGCTCTCTGGGCCCGCAGAGCACCTTCACAAGGGCGCAGGCCGCGAAAATCGTGACCTACATATCCATAGGCACGACGGCGGCTGACAAGCTCACGCACAGGGCGTCGAGCTTCACCGATGTCGCCACAGACCACTGGGCGAACCCGTTCATCGAGTACGCCGTGGAGAAGGGCATAGTCAACGGCGTCGGCGGCAATCGGTTCGACCCCGAAACCCCCGTTACAGGCTCGCAGTTTGCAAAGCTGATGCTTACGGCGCTCGGTTATGGCGCCAAAGGCGAGTACGTCGGCGCGTCATGGGAACTCAACGCCATCGTAGACGGGCAGAAGCACGGTATCCTGACCGGCGACGCCGACTACTCCGAGCCGGCGACGCGCGAACAGGCAATCCAGTACACGTTCAACACCATCAACCCGGGAATCGTAGGTATTTCAAAGAATTTCCTCGTGAAGTTCAGCAGTATTATCAATGACTACGTTCTGGCAAACGGGAGTGCTTACGCCATCGGCGACACCGGTTCGGCGCAGTGGCTCGGCGAGGAGACGTTCGGCCTTGTGAGGGACAGCGACGAGGACGACTACGGCTTCACCGGCCATTACTGGGTCGTCGGGCCGAAGCGTATCAGCGAGACGTTCTACAAGGACGGCGTCGTGATAGCAGAACTCATATCAAGCGGCATGATCTCCAAGGGCTATCTGTACAGCACATACGAGTGGGCGGATACTCTCAGCGAGGTCTGGACAAACGGGTATTTGGCGGCCAGTGTCGCGTCCGGCACTTATGTCGTAAAGGGTGACACGCTCAGTCCGGCTTTCGGCGGAACGGGTTGGTCCGTCACTCTGCTCGACATGACATTTGACGGCAAAGTCGATAAAATCGTCATCTCCTACGGCTATCTCGCGAAGGTCACAAAGATAGACGCGCTTGCCGGCACGGTAACAGCCGACTTCTATTACCGCAACGGAGCCGCGAAAGCCGAGAGGGCGGTCAAAGTTGACGGCACGGGCTACGTCGTAGGCGACTATATCGTCATAACGCCGATAAACGACGCGGCCGGCAGTCCTATTCTCCAAGCGAGCTCAGCCATATCCAGTGTACTCTCCGTTGAAAAAGCGGTCGCCGTGACCGGCAGAGCCACGGGCTACGCCACGGATAAGTCTTTCTTCGGGCCGGGCTATATCACCTCGATAACGGTCGACGGCACGACATACTTCGTCGCGTCTGTCGAAGCCCTGACATACAACACAGAAGGGCTGAGTTATGACGCGGACGTGATCTTGTATCTCGACTCCAACAACTACATCATAGGCTATGAAGGCGCATCCGTGACCGCCGCCAGCCTGAACTATCTCTATATAACCGAGGGCGGAGCTGGTGGCGGCAACTGGAGTAACAACAGCATATACAGCGACCGGAGATTGGCGGTCGTCTACGCGGACGGCACGAGAGCCGTGGTAGAGGCGGCCCTCAAATCCAACGGCGACTGGGCGGGCGCCAACGCAACTGCCACGGCTGGAAAATGGTATTCGTATACGTTTGATTCAAACGGTAAAATTATTCTGGCGGTGCTTCCCTCCAGCCCCGCGGGCGCCGCAATACCCAGTACGCCTGTCGCGTATTCCGTGACGGCGGCAGCTGACTACAGCAGCGACAGCACCAAGGGTTTTGCGATAACCACGGGCAACCCGCGGTTGACGGTCGGAGCTTCTGTTACCGTCCCCGTTGCCGGCGATGCCATCAATAAAATTACCGCCGGTTACGCGACATCCGGTACTATACTCAGGATAGGCGGGCGGACATACACCGGCTACAGGAACTTCCCGTCATATCTGAGCATAAATGGAGACAGCGTGCTTGTGGTATTCGCGCAGAGCGCGGACAGATCTCCGACGACTACCATAGCGGCGATTTATGTCGCGACGACCAGTGCTTCGGTAAAATCCGGCGAGTACGGAATCATCATGCTGGGCTTCACCGACGGTTCGACTCCGACCGGATGGCGGTACACCGTAATGACAAAGACCGCGCCCGAAGGCGAACCGCTTATCCACCCTGACGACTTTACGACAGCCTACGTTATGGGCACTGTCGTCGAAATCGTAACGGCGGCGGATGGCACAAGGACGGTCGGCGAGGCGGAGGCCTTACTCGGTTACGGCGTGATTGAGGCTGTTGACGGCGATTATACCTATATCCGCGTAGGCGGCAACATATACTATCTCGCGTCCGACGTGCTGTTCTATGACGGTACGGAAGAAGGCGCGTCGAAACCCAAAGAGGGCGATATCGTGTTGGTCTACGGCGCTGCCGGCAACACCTCAAGCAATCCGGCTTTCGCGGTGTACAAATCCTCGGCTTACTCCGCGTTCGCGCCGCTGCAAACTGCCATCAATTCTGCGACGGCATACAGAGCGACGCTGACGGCATTTACCTCCGGCACTTTATCATTTGACGGTGCGCTAACGGTTGCGAAAACTACCTTGACAGATTTGCAATGGTGGGATATTGCCGCCTCAACCGCGAACCTCAACGCCGCAGTCGCGTACTATCAAGCAGGCCTTGCGGCAGCAAAGTTGTGGCGTGTCGGAGATATTACAGAACCAGCTACAGGCGAAAATAGAACCGACGTAGTAACAGCAATAGGCAATAAGATTGACACCGACAATACCGCCGGATACCTCGCGACGACAGACACTTATTCATGGATCAACGACACTAACGTGACCGTCAAATTCGCGGATGCCACGACCGTGATTTGGACGCTTGCCAATGCGCACACAGCATAAACCACACAACCCCGTATAACGCATTCCCAACACGGCACGCACAGCACGGCGCCCCCCGGCGGCTTCGGCCACCGGGGGGTGTTGTGCGTTGTTGGGGGGTGTTGTTGTGGGGTTTCGTACATATACTGCGGGCGACCGGGGGCGGTCGCCCCTACAGGACGGGGATGCGTGGGTCGGCGTACTCGGCTCCGCCGCGCGCTTCGCCGCGTTCCTCGGCCTCCGCCATTCTGGTGTAGTGGTTCATCTCATCCTTCGTGGAATAATTGAAAAGCGAAAGACCGCGGTCGTATAACGGCGCGGGTGCGAACCCGACCCGGGTATTTATTGTTTTGGAGAACTCCGCAAAACAGGAAATGTTTTTGCGGAGTTTTGTGCTACAATGAAATCACCGTACGGGAAGGAGAGTGACCATGCAAGCAGCAGACAGCGTTAAACTCGCTTTGGATTACATTGAACAAAACTTAAAGACCACTATTACCGCTGAAGAACTCGCAGACATGGCGGGTTACTCCGCCTGGCATTATTGCCGAATGTTTGCGCAGGTCACGGGAATGACTGTGGCTTACTACATCCGCAAACGGCGGCTTGATAGCGCGTTCATGGAAATATCGAATGGGCGTAAAGCAATTGATGTGGTTCTGGAATACGGGTTTGACACCTATCCCGGATTCTATAAAGCGTTTGTGCGCACGTATGGCTGCTCCCCAAAAAAATATCTTTCATTATATGGAAAAAATTTATTATCAAGATTTGGAGGTTTTACTATGATCAATGAACACGATCTGAGAGCAGCGCTCTCCAACTGGAATGTGCGACAGGACTTGCCGCTCCGCGACCTTTACATCATGGACGGCTCGAAAGTGTCGGGCAATGACTGGGCGCTTGGCGACGAGTATATTCTCAAGATAGGTGAACGCGACCGGCTGCTAAAAGACCTGCATCTGCAAAAAGCGCTGGCAAAGCAAGGCTTTTTGTTGTCGGCTCCGATTGCTACTAAATCCGGCGCGGAGTATTTGGACGGTGCAAGTATCTCGATTCTGATGAAAAAGACACCCGGCGGGCCGCTTGGAAAGGACGATAGATTTGGCAAAAACCGCCGCGACTTCGGATTCAAGTACGGCGCAGGCATCGCAAAGCTTCATCGCGCGTTAAGCGATGTGGAGCGCGACATTCTGCCGGACGACGCTGACCTTTACGGGCAAATAAGCGAATGGGCCATGCCCGCCATAAAAAAGCAAAATGAGCAATATGAAATGGGTCTGTTTGATAGCTTTTTTGAGGATTACGCAAGGAGCTTCGGCATGGTTTTCAACAAACTCCCCAAGCAGCTGATTCATCGGGACCCTAATCCCTCAAATATCCTGTTTGACGGCGGCGATGTCAGCGGCTTCATCAATTTTGACCTTAGCGAGCGCAATATCCGCTTGTGGGATCCGTGCTACTGCGCCACCGGAATCCTGATCGAATGGCGTGGAATAGAAAACATCTATGAAAAATGGCCTGATATCATTGACGGTATCCTTCATGGGTATGACAGTGTGAACGCTCTGACACAGGATGAAAAACAAGCCGTATTTTATGTGATATGCTCAATTCAAATGATATGCGCCGCATGGTTCGGGAAACAGGATGGTGATGAGTATAAAGAACTTGCGAAAACAAATCGGGAAATGTTGAGTTTCATAGTGGAGAACAAAAAGCGTATCATGGATATTTTTTGATTTTGATTCTGCTTGACAACCCCGGCGGCGGGGTGTACAATGCACTCACAATAGCCGGTCACGAAGGCCGGCGCGCGGCAGAAGCCGCGCTGCGGGATTCTGCGGCAAGCCCCGGCATCAATATCGGAAAAACAATGACGATCACGAAGATCGCTGTGCCTGTCAGAAGACGGGCGCGCGTCTTCGTGATCTGGTTTTTTGTCCGGGGTACGTCCGTCCGTCCGCGTTTCGAATCGCGGAGAAGCAATTAGTTATGAATTGAGGTATTGATATGCACGGAACGCATGGCGAACTCCCACCCCAGACGCCGGCTGCCGGCAAAAGCTCCGGCGAGCGCCCGGACGGGACGGGCGCGCCTGTCCAATGGCCGCTCAAGCTCATGCGCATATCGCCGCTGGCACCGTTTTTCCACAGGGCGGATCTGCTTGTCGCCGCCGACTGCACCGCGTTTTCCTATGAGTCGTTCAGGGAAGCGTTCGGCGCCGGAAAGACACTTGTCATCGGCTGCCCCGACGCGTACGGCGAGAGGTTCCTCGACAAGCTCACAGAGATAATAACGCTCAATGACATTATGAGCGTGACTCTCGTGCGTATGGACGCGGAGTGCTGCAAACGCATGAGGGGAACCGCGATGGCCGCGATACGCGCGAGCGGAAAAGACATCCCGCTGAACATCGTCACGCTGTTCGGCGAGGGTGAAATCGTGGACTGAAAGGAATACGGGTCGCGCACTCAATTCGCCTTTTGTGACGCTAATGGAGTCCTCAATGCGCCACAGACCCCATGACTATGTATCCGTTTTTGCAAAAGAAAACCCTGCTCCCGCAAGGCTTTGTGGCCTTTCGCTTTTTTACCATGTGTCAAACTAGGGCGGGCCGTTTCGTGCGACGCGCCAAAATGCATCTGCGCCGTGGTTTTGGCTTGAGATAAACCATTGTTACATACTTTTCCAGATTTGTCAAGCGTTTTGTTGAAAAAAGTACAGTTTTTTAACCGGCGCTTTTACCGCTTTTCCGCGCCGCTTTGAGACACCGTAAACCTATGCTAAAAATCGATAAGATCCATGCCAGAAGCGGAAATGTCTACCTTTTGAAGTATTCTCTCATATAAGCTCAGAATTGTCAAGCCCCTTGCGGTTAAAAAACTGTAGGTTTTTAACCAATGTTTTTAACCAACTACAGAAGCCATAAGAAACCATAACACAACGGTAACCGCGGAGAAACGGCGTTATACGGAGACAACGGCTGCCGCGCACAGTCTTTTTTGGAGGTGTCATGCGTTGTATAAATTAAAGCCGATTACTGAACGTGTTGTCAAAATGCGCGCAAAATACCGCGATACGAAGCCGGAGGTATGCTTGGCGCGCTACAAGATCGTAACAAATTTCTATAAGGAACACCGCGAACTGCGCGGAATACTCCGGCGCGCTTACTGTTTTAAGGAAATTTGTGAGAAGATACCAATTCGTGTTGAGAAGGGTGAAATTATCGTCGGCAATCAGTCCGCAAAATACCGCGCCGCGGCGCTGTACCCCGAGTACGGTATCGGATGGATAAAGGAAGAGATTGAAACAGGCTTGTTGAGCAGTCGCGACGCCGACCCGTATATAATATCCGACGAGGATGCGAAATATATCATTGACACAGTAGATTATTGGGACAAAGAGTCCTTGAACGGCGTTGTTGATGCGGCTATCATCGATGAATTTTTTTCGCACGCGTCAAACGGCGTTATGATACTTGGCGCACACGGACAGGGCGGGGTTCCTGTCGGACACTTCTGCACGGGATATCATAACGCGATAAACAAGGGGTTTGCGGCGATAAAGGCGGAAGCCGGGCAAAGGATGGCTGAAATCATAGATTCCGGCGCGCCTGAAGATACGATTGAAAAGTACAATTTTTACAGGGCGGTCGCTATTGTATGTGACGGAATGATACACCTGACGAAACGTTACGCGCGGCTCGTTGAAGAACTTGCGGCGCAGGAGACTGAACCCTCGCGCAAAATGGAGTTGCTTCGCATGGCGGATACGCTGAATCGCTGCATGGAAAAGCCGTGCCAAAATTTTTTGGATGCAGTGCAGACGCTGTATATGTACCAGACGTGTCTCTGTTTAGACGGGAACATGCACGGGATCAGTTTCGGGCGCGTTGATCAGTATCTTGGCGACTTTTATAAGCGGGACACGGCAGCGGGGGAATTGACAGAGGAGCTCGGACAGGAGATTATCGATTTATTCTATCTGAAAATCGCCGAGATGAATAAAATTTGGAACTATTGGGCGACGAAAGCCAGCGGCGGGTATTCCACCGGACAGCTTTGCACATTGGGCGGGGTAAAGAAAGACGGTACGGATGCGACAAACCCGGTGTCTTATATGATGCTCCAGGCATCCGGGCGGCTCGTTTTGCATCAACCGCCGCAGTCGCTGCGCATACACAAGGACACTCCGTATGAGCTCTGGGAGGCTGCGATCGAGACGACAAAGCTCGCAGGAGGCGTGCCTACGTTTGAAAACGACGAGGTCATAATCCCTGCCCTCATGGGCCGGGGACTATCTCTTGAAAGCGCGCGCAACTACTGTCTCATTGGTTGTGTTGAACCCGCCGGGTGCGGGGATGAATGGCCGGCTTGCGGCGGGCAAGGGGGCGCGTCGTACGTCAATATGGTAAACGCGGCGTGGCTTGGGATTAACGACGGGTATTACAACATGCCCGATCCGTTTTCTGGGAAAACCCCAGAGACACGGCAAGGGGTAGCTACGGGCAACCTCTATGATATGAAGTCTATGGGCGACGTATTGGCCGCCTACAGGGCGCAGATGGAATATTTCATAAAGTGGCAAGTGATCAATATTAACGCCTTTGAATACTGGGCCGCGCAAGTCATGCCGCTGCCCGTCGTCTCATGCACAATGGACGGATGTATGGAGTCCGGGCGCGACGTTATGCGAGGCGGCGCAAGATATAACTCCACCGGTATCGCCGGAGTGGGGCTGGGTAATTTGGCGGATTTCCTCGGAATCATCGATCACTGCTGCTTTGAAAAGATTATTTGCACGACGCGCGAGATGTACGATGCGTTGATGAATAACTGGGAGGGTTTTGATGAGTTGCGCGATTATGTGCGCGGCAAGGCTCCGCATTACGGTAATGCGATACCGGAGGCTGACAAGTACGTCGGGTGGGCCGCAAAAGTCTTTTCGGATGTGGTGAATACATCGACCGGGCCGCGCGGCGGATACAGCGCGGGATTGTATCCGGTCACTACAAATGTCATGTTTGGAGAGCGCACGGCGGCGACGCCCGACGGACGTTATAAAGGCGAGCCGCTGGCCGACGGAATATCCCCGGTTCAACAGATGGATACGCGCGGACCGACGGCCGTGCTTGTTTCCGCAGCGAACATCAGTCAAATTGAGTGCCCTAATGGGACGCTCCTCAACATGAAATTTCATCCGGCGTCGCTGCGAGGCGAGGAAGGAACTCGCAAGCTGGGTGATTTGCTGAAGACATACTTTTCACTCGGTGGCATGGAGGTACAAATAAATGTCGTTTCAACGGATGTTCTGCGCTCCGCGCAGCGCGATCCGGGTTCGCATAAAGATCTCGTCGTGCGCGTCGCCGGGTTCTCAGTATATTTTGTGGAGCTTCATGCGGAGAGTCAGGCCGATTTAATATCGAGAACGGCGCTTTCATTTTAAAACCAAAATGACTCGCTCAGCGAACGCCTGTTTTGTGAGATGCCTGAAGCTTGGAATAAAGTTACGCTGCACATTGGCAAGACTGTATGAGCATAATAACAATGCGGAGGCGCAGATATGAAGTTACCGAGAGCGCGGGGGCCTTAGGAAGGCGCAAGCGGAGCAAGACCGGTACAACCGACGACTTTCCATTGGGCGTCTGCGTATGGGATGCAGATAAAGAGAAAATCACAGCTAATCTCCCGCCCGTAATAATACGGATAAATATTCTCGGAATTCCATAATTTTAATCTAACGCGCGCGGCGCCTTGTTTTGTCTCTCGATGGCGTCTCCCGCTGAAAGGTATGGTTCATAATGAATAAGTTTGTCGCCGCTCTGCTCGCGCTGTGTATTATGCTGCCGCTGGCAGCCTGTGATGATTCAAACAAGCCCGCTGAGATCACATCACCGGAAGGCGCCGAGCCATCGGAAAGCGTCCCGGTATCCGGGGATAATATTCCCGCCGAGTCGCCGTCCGCTTCGTCCAAACCGGCTTTGGACAATACGGCGGACAGCGTCGGGTTTTATACTGACGACGTCGATTGGTTCGCGCGCGAACCATATAAGATCGTATTTATTCAGCAAACAAGCCATTTCATAAATTCGTCGCTTGAGGATATGTTCGAGAAATGGGGCGGATTGCTCAACTACAGCCTTACTGCGTTTGACGCGGGCGGGGATCAGGACAAGTATTTGAACGCGATGAGCGTATACGCATCAGAGGGGGCGGACGGCTTTCTGCTGGATGCCGACAATACATTTTCCGCTCGTGTACAGGAACTCGCCGACGATATTGGTATTCCGTATATGCCGACGCTTTTACCTTTCCTCGATTCCGAAGGGCACTTCTCATACCCGTCGGTCGGAATGGACAACTACGCCTATGGGGCGCAACAGGCGAAATGGCTCTATGACAACATGAATAAATATTTTGAGCCTGACGCCGATTGGGCGGACGTCGGATTTATCTCAGTTACCTACTCGCCCGTCAAAGACATGAGTGATCGTTCAACCGGCGCTGTTGACTACTATAGGGTGCAGTGGCCGGATATAGCGGAATCTAACCTATTTATCAGCGACGGGGCATCCGGCACAATGAGTGCCGAGACGGCGTTTGACAACGTAGGCGCCGTTATTTCAGCGAATGCGCAGTTTGAGTATTGGGTTATACAGACTGTCACGGAAGACTTCGGTCAAGGCAGCGCCCGCGCGCTCGAGCAGCTGGGCTTTACGCAAGAAAATGCGATAGTCAACTGCATCGGCGGGGTGATGCTTATAGGCGAGTGGGAGGGCGGATACGAGGGGACATGGGTTTCCGCTATACATATTGTGCAGGAGTTCTTGTCGGAGGGTATGATCTGCGGTCTTATCGCTCTGATTGACGGTCGTGCAACGCCTGAAACGCTATTCCAGAATTACATAAAAGAGGGCGAAAAATATGGTACGCCCGTTATTGAGAGCACTATCATAGAAATTGATACCTATAAGGACTATCTGGCGTACATAGACGAGTACTTTTCCGGCAGAATAGGCGCATAACGCCTGATTGCGCCGGGTGTACTTCTCAAGATGGGAAGAGATGCGTGAAACGCCGCGCCTTTTCTCATTGGCTTCATCCGGGTCTTTCAACGCGTACTTAGGGGCGTGAAAAGTGTGTGGCAATATGGGAAGCGCCGCCGACGATACTGTGGTGAAAGGATATAAAGATGTCTATTTTAAGATACCCCCATGTATTCGAGCCGATCAGGCTTGGCGGAACGCTCTTTAAAAACCGTATATTTGCGGCGCCGACTGGTTTTCGTGATTTTACGGCGGACGGTCATACTACGGAAGACGCATATGCCTATTATGAGCGCAAAGCGATTGGCGGGGCCGCCGCCGTCACGATCGGCGAGACGAATGTGGACTCTGAAATGGGTATGCACGGCGATATACATTTAGTTACTGATAACCCGCGGCACTCAAATTCATATTGTCGGCTGACAGAGATAATACAGCGGCACGGGGCGATAGCGTCAGCCGAACTCATGCACGCCGGATGGGCGGCAAACAGGACGGCAGTTCCCCCGGGTCCCGCTTACGCGCCTGTTGACTGTGAGCTTGACGGGAGATTAGTCAGGGCAATGCCTGAAGACATAATGGGGCGCGTTATTGAGAAATTTGCAAAAGGCGCGGCGTTTATGAAGCGATGCGGTTTCAAAATGCTCACGTTCCACGGCGGTCATGGATGGCTCTTCCACCAGTGGATGTCGCCGATCTCCAATACGCGCAAAGACAAATGGGGCGGCCGGGATCCGGAGAATCGCATGAGGTTTCCGCTCGCCATAATCGACGCGGTAAGACGCGAGGTTGGTCCGGATTTCCCGCTTGAGTTCCGTATGAGTGGTTCCGAGTGCTACGACGGAGGTTACGATATCAAGACCGGCGTCGAGATCGCAATGCTTTTGGACGGCCATGTTGACCTCATTCATGTTTCCGCGGGGGTCTACGACGTCGATGAGGTATTCACGGTGACGCACCCAAGCATGTTTTTGGAGGACGGCGTGAACGTCAAGTATGCGGCTGAAATCAAGAAGCATGTCAAAACGCCTGTGGCCGCCGTCGGTGCGCTCGGCAATCCTGAACAGCTTGAAGAGATTGTCGCTTCCGGCAAAGCCGACGTCGTTGAGATGGCGAGGAGCTTGCTTGCGGATCCCGATCTGCCGAATAAAATTCGAGACGGGCGTGAAGATGAGGTTAGACCGTGCCTGAAATGTCTTTCGTGCTTTTCGACGCTCCTGCGGACAGGTCAGTTTTACTGCTCCGTAAATCCCGCGATCGGCCATGAGGAAGAATTGCGCTATGAGACTGTGAAGCCTGAAAAGAAAAAAGTTTTGGTTGTGGGCGGCGGCATTGCGGGCATGGAAGCGGCGATAGGCGCGGCGCGGCGAGGACATGATGTGATATTGTGTGAGAAATCAGACCGACTTGGCGGCGTGCTTCTGTGTGAGGAAGCAGTGTCGTTTAAGAGCAAACTTACACAATACATAAGATATCAAGTAAAAACAGTTGGAAAAGAACGCATTGAGGTGCGGCTTGGAACAGACGTCACTCCGGAATACGCGAGGGCGGTATGCGCCGACGTCATAATTGTTGCTGTGGGCGCAAAACCGATTGTCCCGAAAATTCCCGGATTGGACAGAAAGAATGTCATGTACGCGGAGACGGCGTATTACAATACTGAAAAGATCGGCGCCTCCGCCGTTATCATCGGCGGAGGTCTCGTCGGGATTGAGCTCGGATTGCACCTCGGCATGATGGGCGTAAAGGTGACTATAGTCGAGATAGCGGATCATTTAAACGATGGGGGCAACTTCCTGCACATGCGAGGCGTGCGTTTCCAGATAACAAAATACGGGCTCGACGTCCGGCTTTCTACAAAAGCGATTTCAATAGAAGACGACGGACTGCTGTGCGAGAAAGAGGGAAAAGAAGAGTTGATCAGGGCGGATACTGTGATCGTGGCCGTGGGCATGACGCCGCGGCAGGTTGAGACCGCCGCGTTCTATGACTGCGCGCCATCATTCTATTTCGCCGGCGACTGCGCCGAGGCAAATAATATTATGAACGCGACAAAAACCGCGTTTACAATTGCTCGCGGTGTCGGGAAGGCGTGATGCGATGAGCCGATATTTAGAGTTTGATGGGATTGGGAAGGCATTTCCGGGCGTACAGGCGCTTAGGGGAATATCGTTTCGGGCGGAGAGCGGGCGCGTACTTGCACTTTTGGGGGAAAATGGCGCCGGGAAGTCAACGCTCCTCAAAATTATGAGCGGAGATTTGCAGCCCGACGAGGGACGCCTTTTAAGGGATGGGGAGCCTGCCGTGTTCTCGTCTCCGTTTCACGCGATAAAATCCGGGATAAGCGTAATATATCAGGAGCGGCAGATCATGCCAATGATGACCGTCATGGAGAATATCTTTCTTGACGACGCGCCGCGGAAAATGGGAGTAGTCAGCAGAAAAGCGCTAAAACGACAGACTCAAGAAATAATTGACCGCTTCGGACTGCCAATATTTCCGACGGAGACGGTTGGAAGGTTGTCGGTGGCATACCAGCAAATGGTAGAGATTATGAAAGCTTACCGCCGCAATTCCGACGTTATTGCATTTGACGAGCCGACAGCGCCGCTTACGGACACAGAAATCGCAATCCTCTTCAAGCTGATTGGAGAGCTCAAAGCGGCGGGAAAGATTATTATCTACGTCTCCCATCGTCTCACGGAAATATTCAAGATCACGGACGACATTGTCATTTTGAAAGACGGGCAGTTGGTAAAGACGGTTGAAACCGGACGCACGGATGAGCGCGAACTCATCCGCGCAATGGTCGGGCGCGACATAGGAGATACATACTCCGAACTAAAACGCAACGACGTACTCGGGGAGACAGTTTTAGATGTGCAGGATCTCGTGACGGATGTGGTACACGGCGTCAGTTTTACGTTACGAAAGGGTGAGGTGCTCGGTTTCGCGGGACTTGCCGGTGCGGGGAGGACAGAAGTTGTGCGCGCGATATTCGGCGCCGATCCGATCATATCAGGCCAAATAAAGCTCGATGGTAAAACCGTGCGATTCAAATCTCCTCGCGACGCGATAGACGCCGGTATCGCGCTCTGCCCTGAGGATCGCAAGGAGCAAGGGCTTGTGCTACTGCGTTCTTTAAAAGACAACATCAGTATGCCGGTACTTAGAAAAATCAGACGCGCTATTTTTCTGGATAAAAAAGCAGAGGTTGACCTCGCGCGCAGAGCGGTTGAGAAGTACTCAATAAAGACGCCGGGCGTAGATAAGGTTGTTGTGGAGCTCTCGGGCGGTAATCAGCAAAAAGTTATACTCGGCAGATGGACCTCGGATAAAATGACGACAAAAGTCCTTATTTTCGACGAGCCGACGAAAGGAATAGATGTGGGGACAAAAGCGGAAGTGTACCAGATGGTGTGCGATTTTGCCAAAGCCGGAATGGGCGTCATTTTCATCTCAAGCGAGTTGACCGAGGTAATAAATATCGCCGACGCGATACTTGTCATGCACAACGGACACATCACAGGAAAAGTAAACCGCGAGGACGCGACGGAAGAAAACATTTTGCGTCTTGCAATGCTCGAATAAGCGGTGGAGGGTCGCTTTGAATAATCAATCAACTGTAAGAAGACTTTTGCGAAATAAAACGGTCAGCCTCGCTCTTGTGACGGTGGCAGTCGTGGCGCTGTTCTTCTTTCTATCAAAGGATGGGAGTTTCCTGAAAACCAGGAATCTCCGTGGAATATTGAATATGGTGAGCGTCACGGGAACCGTGGCCGTCGGTATGGCGTGTTTGCTGATAAGCGGAGGCGTAGATTTAGCCGCCAGTTCGGAAGCGTGTCTTGGAGGTATACTCTGCGCGATGCTGCTCAGGGCGGGAATCTCATGGCCGTTAGCGCTGTTTCTTGCAATTATATACGGAGCGGTGGCGGGCGCAATAAATGCGTTTTTGGCAAACGTTATGAATATCATGGGTTTCATTGCGACCATTGGCATGTCGTCCGTTTATACCGGTCTTGCCAAAGTATTCACCGACGCCAAATTTATATCGGTAAATGACAAGGAGTTCCAGAAACTCGGCTCTAGCGCGATATTTGGTTTTGTTCCTGTGCCGTTTGTAATTATGCTTGCACTTATGATCCTCTATGGGTTTATGCTCAGATATACGCGTTTCGGCAGAAGGAGTTACATGTGCGGCGGAAATCCGCAGGCCGCGAGACTGTCGGGAATGAGTCCCAATAGGACGACGACGGTGCTGTATATTAACTGTGGCGCGCTATCCGCGTTTGCCGGCTCAGTGCTTGCTTCGCGTATGCACTCGGCAACCGCCACAGCCGCGCAGAGCGTCGCGATTGACGCTATCACGGCGTCCGTTCTCGGGGGCATATCTTTTATGGGCGGCTCCGGCGGAATTGCGGGCTGTTTCGTCGGATTAATGCTGTTGAGCGCTTTTAATAACGGGCTCAATGTCGTGCAATTGCAGTCGTATTGGCAGCTTGTCGCTCAGGGAGCGCTTCTTATCATAGCGCTCTGCGTCGAATTCTTCGGCGAGCGGGCGCGGCTGAAAGCGCTTAAACGGCGGGAACCGTGAGAAGCGTAGATGATCGCTCATACAAGGGAGGCGGAAGTGTGAAAAGCGGCCGGAAATTCATCAGATCAAAGATGTTTACATTACTCTTGGTACTCGCAGTTCTTATAGTAGTGTTTCTCATTCTCTCAAAAGGGTCATTTTTGAGACCAAATAATATGAAAAACATTGTTGATTCGATGACTGTCGTGTCCTTCCTGACAATTGGGGCCGGGTGCCTCATGATTTCCGGATACATCGACCTATCCGTCGGCGCCGTAGGCACATTATGCGGCATACTGATGGCGAAGCTGCTCGTATTGGGCGTGTGGTGGCCGATAGCGTGTCTGCTGACGATCGCAGCAGGGGCGATCTGTGGAATAATTAGCGCGATACTTGTAAATGAACTGCGTTTTCAGGCATTTATAGCGACGATGGCGATGGCGTCAATTACCCAGGGATTCATGTATATAATAAGCTCCGGACAGGCCGTTATCATCAACGACGCCGCAGTTGGCAAGATAGGGTCGGGAGTGATATTTGGGTATCTGCCTGTTACGCTTGTGCTCGCGGTGGCGGCGTTCATAATATACGGCGTGCTTATGAGCGGCACCAAGTTTGGCCGGGATGTATACCTCGTCGGCGGAAATCCGGAGGCGGCGCGTCTCGCGGGTATATATCCGAAAAAAATATCGTATATCTTGTTTTTCAACAGCGGCGCTTTAGGAGGGCTTGCGGGAATGCTTTTTGCCGCGAGGGTCAAATCCGCCACGGTGACGGGTATAATCAACAGCCAGTTCTCAGGAATGACGGCGGCAATCCTCGGCGGCGTATCGTTCGGCGGCGGCGCCGGGGGACTCGGCGGAGCGTTCGTCGGGCTTTTGATTCTCAACGCTTTCAACAACGGAATGATGATACTCGGAATATCACCCTATTGGCAGACGTTCGCATCCGGCATAATACTGATAGCGGCGCTTATGCTGGATTACGCGCGCGCGTCGCGGCGCGCGCGAAGCAAATTAGCTTAACTTGCTGGCGCGGCGCGCCGGCTTCAAGTATGTGCGCATATGTCCGGTAATATGATAACAACGCCCGGCAAAATCACAAGCTTTGAATAGTCTTTGGGAACAGAATTTTCTCAAGAAGAGAATGTCGCAACAAAACTCTCAACCTCAGAAAATCGAATGCGCTCCTGCTCCAGGCGTACCCCTTCGCCCCAACGATTCGATTGGAGACTAACGGCTAGCTTATGTTCCTGCGGTGTTAAGCGAACAATTTCAGACAAAAATGGGGTAGTCTCTTTGCTCCACAGAGAGCGATGGGACAGCAGAACATCTTCGTTCATCAAAAATTCTTCTATGGACAGGCCAAAAAGCCGCCCAAGGTCAAACGCAAGCCATATCGACGGGTCGAATTTGCCCGTCTCGATGGCGTTAAGAGAAGGACGCCATCCGGTTCTGCCGCGTCAACCTTGCTCGACGAGAATAGAGGCGCGGATCAGGTAGTTCGAGGGATCCATGACCGATATTTCATTCAGCGGGTACGTCTCAAATGACGGGCCTATCAGCTTCAGCTTATGTTGCTCTATGAAAGCCATGAGACGCCTGTATAAATCGTCGGTATCGCCGTAGTTGCCGCGGGCGTACCCCGTCGCGTACAGGCCCTCCGGCTTTATGTCGGGCCCATCGGGGTTGTTGAAGTAGAATTTATCCGGCCACACCCAGTCCCCCCGCTTGAGTCTGTCCGCAGAGAAGGTGCCCCACGCGGAGTAGTTTAGGTTCATGTTGCTGTCGTATATCTTGCACCAATTATAGAAGTCAAGCAGTGCGGCGTTGAGCGTCCTGCCGTTCGAGTAATCGTTGTCCGGGCCCAAAAAAATATGTTCCGCAGGCAGTTGTTCAAGATATATTTTGCTCTCGTCAATAGCCGCAATACCGCCTATCACGTTTATCATGTTCTCCATGAGTTTGCGCGCGTTGGTCAGCGATACTATATCGCGATCTATATTCACGATTTGCTCTTTGAAGAGCTTCAAAATACTATCGGGAGTGCGGTGCTGCACCACAAATGTTATATCCTTCAGGGACATGCCCAGATGCTGCAGCGTGCGGACCAAATTTACCAGCGCGATATGCCCGTCCGAGTAGTGCCGGTAATTATTGTCGCCTCTGGCAATGGGCTTCACGAGTCCCGCCTTGTCATAGTGGATCAGCGCGGTCCGTGACACTCGCGAAAATTTTGCGAGTTCGCTTATTGATAACAGTTCGGTATTCATTGCGCGTGTCAATTCCTTTCCCGGAGCGACCATCCGCCGCCCCTCGACAAATAGATAATTCTTTCCCTCTCCGCAATTATGCACTATATAAATAATATTGTCATGATACCACAGTTATTGCCATAAGTCAAAATCTGGAAGGGAAACCCGCCGCTGTTTCGCTTGATTAACCTGTCTTTTTATGTTATTGTTTGGTTACCGCCGGACGAAAGCGGATATTGCCGCATGATTTTTGCGGTGTTGATGGCGAGGTGATGTGATATGATAGCGCTTGCATGTGACCACGGCGGCTTTGCCCATATGCGCGAGCTGAAGCTCCATCTCGACGGCAGGGGCGTCGCGTATAAGGATTTTGGAACATACACCGACGATAGTTGCGACTACCCGGAATACGCGGAAAAAGCCGCGCGCGCCGTCGTATCGGGCGAGTGCTCCGCGGGAATACTGATATGCGGAACGGGCATAGGCATGTCCATCGCGGCCAACAAGATACCGGGCGTGAGGGCCGCTCTCTGTTCAGACTGCTTTTCCGCGGAGATGACGAGGCGGCACAACGACGCGAATGTTCTGACGCTCGGCGCGCGCGTCACAGGCGCCGGTCTTATGCTGAGGATTGTCGATATTTTTCTCGACACGGGTTTTGACGGCGGCCGCCACGCGAGGCGCGTCGGAATGATAGGGGAACTGGAGAGGAGCGCAAATTGTCAAGATATGTGCCAAACACCTACAGAAACCGCAGAGCGGCGCGGATAGCTATCGCCGTCGCGCTGTCGCTGACGCTGGCGTGCATTATCGCGGCCGTGGCCCTCTTCTTCGGGCTGAAAAAATACGTCGTCTACACACAGGACGGTAAGCTCCGGCTGGAAATCCCGTGGCTGGAGGATAGTGCGGATAGCGCTCCGGCTGTAAACGCCGACGCGCTTACAACCGGAGCGTGAGGGCGGGACTCTAGAAGTATTTCATAATGTCAAAGCCGGAGAGAGGCCGCGCGAACGCGCCCATCGGCGTCAGATGGAGATCGGGCTCGCCGCCCATGTCGCCGCCAATGCCGAAGAAAAACCCGCCGTCGTGCATAATGCGCGGGTTAAAGACAAATGTCCCCTGATTGCCGTTACAGGCGTCCTCAGTCCAGCTCATGAGATACGCGTCGTCGCGGAGCTTTACGTACAGGCAGGGCGAACTCCACATCCAGCCGCCCGTGTTGTTCGGGAGCATGATTGTCCATGAGTACGATTCCGGCGTGGAATAGACGTGTATGGATTTCATAAAATCGCCGTAAGTCCACGAGAAAGCCTTCCCCACGAGATCGGTCGTGAAGCCGTGCCGGCGCACGGCGGGCGGCGTCGGTCCTCCCTCGATTTCAAGCACGCCGAATAAGGCGCGGTGCCCCACCTCCCACGGCTTGCGGCCGTTTCCGAGCCACGCGTCAACACAGGTGGCCAGCGCGTTTGAGAAGTCCACGGCCTGCGTCAGGCAGCGCAGAGGCTCGCTGCCGGTGCAGATGTGGCAAAACAGCGCGATATCCTTCGCCGGCTCGTAGCATTCGTAGCGCTCCTCGCTCCACCGTGCTCCGCCCTCGGGACGCCACCTCAGCCGTGAACGGTCAATGACATCGTATTCCCACGCCGTTCCGTCGTCGTATCGGAGCGTGAACCGCTTGCCCGCTATGTAGTCCGTCGCCTCCATAGTGTTGAAGCTCGACATGATGGACTGGCCCTCAAATATCATGCTTTTAGTGCGTACTATCTCATCTACCTCGGCCTTTGTGTGATCCGCGTGCATGAACCTCGGGCGATAGCTCGGGCGCGAACCCTTGTTTTCGGGATTGATCTGCGCGCGGTGGGTCTCGTCATACGGTATCTCCGTGCCGTAATCCGTCAACGGCTCAAGCTGCGTGGAACGTCCTGTTATCTCGCCGTTACCGCGGTAAAATGTATAATCAAGCTCATCGCTCAGGTCGAAGCCCAAGCGCAGACCGATGTGTCTAACCGTGAACAGATCGATGACCTCCAGCGTGTACGCGCCGGAATACTCCTGTTCCACGCGTGAATAGATGTAGAATTTGTCGTTGATTTTGATGTAATCCGAGGGCGCCGTCATCGTTATCCCGCCGCGCGGTTCGCTCAGACAAACAAAGGAGCTCCATACGACGGACGGAAAGAAGTACAGGGTCTCCGTGCCGTCGTCATTACTCCAGTGTGTGCCCAGTCCCTCGATGCGGTTTGTCAGAGAGTGCAGAGTCTCCGGCGCGGGTGCTCCCGTGTCAACGTATCCGAACCAGAACGCGCGCCACACCTCCCGCTTATCCGGCTCAAACCCGCCGAACCACACCTCAAACACCGTCACAAGGCCCGTGCCTGTATCGTAGACGACGTTGTATCCCCGTACGGCGCCGGGTATGAAATGGGTAAACAGGATAATGCCCTCAAGCTCCAGCGCGGCGTACGGCGCCTCGACGGCCGCCGCGCCGTTTTCCGACAGCGTGAGGGTCTCGGCGCCCAGCTTGTACTCAAGCGCGGGTCCGTCTTTCAGTACGAGCCTGAGCGTTTTCCCGTTGAGCGCGCGGCACCGCGCGGATATGCCCTCCGGAGTCGGGGGCGGCGTGAGCTTTCCCGCTATGTACCCGTTGGTCAGCGGCGTGTACCTGTCATAAAACGTTGCGTTAAAATAATCCATCGCGTTATCCCTCCGTTTTAATCCCGCGTCGCGCTTTGCGCCGCGGCAAATATTATGGCGCCGCGCCGCAAAGCGGGCGAGCGGAGTAATACCCTACAGCCGCCCGGTACGCGGGAGCTACGCCTTCATACTCAAATACGCGTTCATAAAGCCGTCGATGTCGCCGTCCATAACGGCGTTGATGTTTCCGTTTTCAAAGCCTGTGCGGTGATCCTTGACGAGTGTGTACGGCATGAACACATACGAGCGTATCTGGCTGCCCCACTCGATTTTCATCTGCTCGCCCTTTATGTCGCTTATCTTGTCCAGATGCTCGCGCTCTTTTATCTCCACGAGCTTGGAGCGCAGCATCCTCATCGCCACCTCGCGGTTTTGGTGCTGACTGCGCTCCATCTGACAGGCGACGATGAGTCCCGTCGGGATATGCGTTATGCGTATCGCGGATTCCGTCTTGTTGACGTGCTGACCGCCCGCGCCGGAGGAGCGGTACGTATCGACCTTGAGGTCTTCGGGCCGTATCTCCACCTCGACGTCGTCGGGTATCAGCGGCGACGCCTCGACCGCGGCAAACGAGGTGTGACGCCGTCCCGACGCGTCGAACGGGGATATGCGCACGAGCCTGTGTATGCCGCCCTCGCTCTTGAGGTATCCGTAGGCGTTCTCGCCGTCGATCTCGACGGACGCGGATTTAAGCCCGGCCTCCTCGCCGTCGAGGAAGTCGAGCAGCCGGTACTTCAGACCACGCCGCTCCGCCCAGCGCGTGTACATGCGGTAGAGCATCTGCGCCCAATCCTGCGCCTCCGTGCCGCCCGCGCCCGCGTGGAACGAGAGTATGGCGTTACAGCCGTCGTACTCGCCCGACAGCAGCGTGGCCAGGCGCGCCTGCTCGAGGTCCTTTTCAAAGGCGGCGTACTCCCCGGCGAGCTCCGGCAGCAGCCCGGCGTCGCCCTCCTCCTGCGCCATCTGACAGAGCGTGAGAAGGTCGTCCCAGCGCGCCGACAGCTTGTCAAAGCTCTCGCTTCTGCCCCTGAGCCGCTTGATTTTTTGCAGCACCCTTTGCGAGTTTTCGAGATCGCTCCAAAAGCCGTCGCGCGAGCTCTCCGCCTCAAGCTCGCGGAGCTCGCGCCCCGCCTCGTCGAGGTGCAGGGCCGCGCCGAGGTCGCCGAGCGACGGCTTGAGCGCCATGATCTTCATCTTATAATCGTCAAATTCTATTATCATTTCGAATAGGAGTTCACTTTCTTTAAGAGATAAGCCCGCGAAAACGCGAGACTTAGCGCAGGGTGCTCGCTGCCCCCGTCCCAAGCCGAAACGAAGCCCAGCGAAGCGGGTTCGGTTCGGAGAGGAGGAGCCCCGGAGCGAGCGAGCGTTTGAGCCCGCGAAAACGCGAGACTTAGCGCAGGGTGCTCCGACGAAGTATGGCTACGGGTATGTGCGGGTTGTTCAGGAAACGCGGGAAGCCCGTGTGGTTGCCCACGCCGCGCGATACCAGCATACTTGTCGCACCGCGCGTGTAAATGCCATTGGTGTATGTCGGCAGAAATTCGCGCGAAGGGCCTATGAGTCCGTCGGTAAACGGAAGCCGCACGATGCCTCCGTGCGCGTGCCCGCAGACGACGAGATCGACGCCGAGCGACGAATACAGCTCCAGATGATTGTTTCTGTGTTCCAGCACGATCAGAAACCGGTCTCCCTCCGCGCGGCGGACGGTCTCGAAAAATTCCACGGGCTTTATCATATCAGCCGGCCCGTTCGGATCGTCAGTGCCGGCCAATATAATTGTCCCGCCGCCCTTTGTAAGCGGGACGTACGCATTGCGCAGCACCGTCACGCCGCGCTGCTCCAGAAGACTCTGGAGATTTTTCATATCGCCGCTGTCCCACTCGTGGTTGCCCGTAACGTAGTATACGGGCGCGATGCGCGTCAGACCGCCGACAAGCGTATCGATAATCCCAAGCTGACCCGCTCTGTCGATGAGATCGCCCGTAATCGCTATGATATCCGGCCTTGCCCTCGCCGTCGCCGCGATGAGGTTTTTATTGTTTTTGCCGAATTGGGCGGCGTGAACGTCGGAGAGCGAGACTATGCGGAAGCCGTCAAAGGATGCCGGGAGGCTTTCAAAGCCCATCGTATATTCTGCGACGTCGATACGCGTATTGCTGTCATAGACGGCGGCGGCGAACGCCAGCGCCAGAACGATAAGCAGCTTGGCGGCGCTCACGCGCGCGCCGCGCTTGCGTGTGCCGGCCATTTACGCCTCGCGGTCGTGTACGTACGGGTGCTTGATATTGGGATCCGAGGTTTGTCGGAAATCCACGCCAAATCTTCCGATGGATTTTATCAGCGCGGACAGACTCTTGTAGCCGAAGTTGCGGCAGTCGAAATCCGGCTGCTTTTTTAGGATCAAGTTGCCGAGCTCTCCCATGAACACGCACCCGTCGTCGCCGGCGATATCCGAAATAGAGTCGGCGATCATCGTTACGACGTTTTTTGGTACCTTTGGAGTGCGGCTGTTACGTCCTGACCGCGCGCGATCTCCCGCCGCCGGTTTTTGCGCGGGCGCGTCTTCGGTCTGCGCCGGCGCATATTCGGTCTGCGTGGGCGAGTCTTCGACCGCAGTCGCGGCGGAGGGCGGCGCCGAGGCCGCATCCTCGCAGGGCGCGGTCGCATCGTCCCCGGGAGTCGGTTCGTCGGCGTTTGCGCGTATGACCTCAATGTACGTAAATTTGTCGCAAGCGGCTATAAACGCGCCCGGAGTCTTGCGCTCGCCTATCCCAATTACGCGCTGGCCGGCCTCGCGCAGACGGATCGCCAGACGCGTGAAATCGCTGTCGCTGGATACTATGACAAAGCCGTCCGTCTTTTCCGTGTAAAGCACATCCATCGCGTCTATGATCATCGCGGAATCGGACGAATTCTTGCCGTACGTGTAGCTGTACTGCTGTATCGGGGTTATGGCGTTTTCCAGAAGCGTCGGCTTCCAGCCCGAAACGGACGGATTTGTCCAATCGCCGTATACGCGCTTAATCGTAGGCGTGCCGTATATGGCGATTTCCGCCATGACGCTCTTGATGCACTTTCGCGGCACGTTTTCGGCGTCGATGAGTACCGCCAATCGCAGATTATTGAGATCCAGCACGTTTGAAGCCAATAAAAGTCCCTCTTTTTCAATATATAGTGTCAATCCGCTCGAAAAGTCTTATCCTTACGGCAAAGCCGCTCGGGACTTTTCTCGCTCAAATGCGCATGTTTCTCGCCGCCTATGGCGGCAACCGAAACATATGCGCGATATTAATATTAATTCGGCACGACATATCGTGCGAATTAATATTCCCCGGCAGCGTCACGGTAATTGTACCACAGAACCGCGCCGGACACAACTCACGTGAAGGATTTTACGTTACGTGAAGGGTTTTACCGTTTCAAATATCTGTGGAGTGTTCCGAGCAGTGTCCCGATCTCGACGGGCTTTGCGATGTGCGAGTTCATGCCGGACCGGACCGCCCTGTCGATGTCCTCCTTGAAGGCGTTCGCCGTCAGGGCGACTATCGGAACGGTCGCCGCGTCCGATCTCAAACTCGCCCGTATGGCGCCCGCCGCCTCGTAGCCGTCCATCGTCGGCATTTGCACGTCCATCAAAATGAGGTCGATCTCGCCCTCGGCGGAGCTCATGAACGCCTCGACCGCCGCCGCTCCGTCGTCGGCCTCGATGATTTCGGCGCCGGTGTTCTCTATCATGGCGGCGACTATCATCCTGTTTATCTCAACGTCGTCCACGAGAAGTATTTTGCAGCCTGTGAATTTACCCGTCAGATCCTCCGCGTCCACGGCGGTGGACTCCTCGTCCTCCGTCTCCGTCATCCAGAGCTCGAAACGGAATTCGCTGCCGCGTCCCAGCTCGCTGCTGACGCATATCTCGCCGCCGAGGAGCTGGACGATGCGCCGGGATATGGACAGCCCGAGGCCCGTGCCTCCGTATCGCTTTGTCACGCCGCCGCCGCCCTGCTCGAACGGTCTGAATATTGCCTCTATATTCTCCGAAGAAATACCTATGCCGGTATCGCGTACGACAAACTCGATGAGAGACTTGCCGTCCTGCCTGTCGAGCCGCTTGATGCCGAAGTAGACGCTCCCGCCCTCCGGCGTGAATTTTACGGCGTTTCCGAGCAGGTTGATGAGCACTTGACGCAGACGCAGCGAGTCGGACAGGAACGACGAGGGCGAAAGATCGCCGAAATCCGTCTCAAATTTGATCTCTTTTTCCGCACAGCGCGGGCGGATGATACTGTCGACGATCTCGGCAAGCCTCGGCAGATCCACGATCTCCTCCGTTATATCTATTTTCCCGGCCTCTATCTTCGACAGGTCGAGTATATCGTTGAGCAGACCGAGCAGATGCTGACTCGAGGTCTCTATCTGCGCGACGTTTTCGCGTATTTCGCCGAGCTCGGAGGCGTCGATTGACAGCTCCCCGAGACGGCGGCGCACGATGCTCGTGATCCCGATTATCGCGTTCATCGGCGTACGTATCTCGTGGCTCATGCGCGCGAGGAATTCGCCCTTGTGCTCGCTCGCCCTGTTGGCCGCGTCCACGGCGCGCTCAAGCTCATGCTGCTTCACGGAGAGCTCCGTCACGTCGGTAGACACAACGATATACCCTATCTTGATGCCGATGTTGTTCAGCAGGAAGTTGGCGGAGCCCTTATAGTACCGGCCGGTCGGCTCGTGGTAGAATACCTCCGCCTCGCGCCCCTCGCGCAGAGCCGTAATCGGGCAGTACACCGAATCGTTCGGGTATATGCTGTGGTCAAAATAGTGCTGACCGACGACCGCTTCGAGCTGTGAGCCGCTGAGAACGAGACCCGGTTCGTTCATGTAGACGATGTCGAGCGCCATATTTGTGATTACGAGCGGGCCTGCCACACTGTCCACGACGCTGTCGGCCATCTCGTCGAAGGAATCGGCCAATATCCCAAACTCGTCGCGCTTGTCGGAGTTAAAGCGGAACTGCCGCTCTCCGCCGCGGAAACGCGAGATGCCGTCTATTACGGCTTTGATGCTGTTCGTGAGATATGAGGCCATCCAGACCGCGACGAGAACGAGCAGAACTACCATTATGACCGTCAAAATGATAAGCTGCGTGACCGTCGCCGCCAGCTTAGAGCGCGACGCGTCTGTCAGCGTCGCGTTCGTCGTCTGCGCGGGCTCGGTGAAGTCCTCTATCGAGGAGCCTATGGCGACGAAGCCGAAGCCGACGCGGGAGCCTCCGTTCGCCTCCGACGGGGCGTAGCGCCCCGTGTAGTACGGTATCGCGGCGGCCGTATTGAGCTTCCACCAGCCGCTCCACAGTATGTAAAGGGAGCCGGAGCCGCCGTTGCGCGTGAGGTCGAGCCAACCCGTGCACTGCGGGGCGTTGTTCAGATAGCGCCCGTCGAGGCCGACCATACCGAGCTTTGTGAGGTCGGACGCCGGGGTGTGATCCGGGTCCGGGGCGTCGGGGTTTGTGCGCGCCTGATTGTCAAACGTCGGCTCGCCTATTATCAGATCGTAAACGGGATCGCCCGTCCCGGAGCGCGCTATGAGACCCGGCCAGTTCTCCTTGAGTATGCCAAAGCGCTCCTCCGGCGTGAGCGTTTTGTACCTCTCGGCGTCCACGCCGCACTTCGCGAGCAGTCTTTCATATATCGTCTGCGTTATCCACGGTATCTGCTGGTCTCCCGTCTCCGGGTCAAAGCCCGTTATGCTGTTGTGGCGCGGGTGAGCTATGCTGCGGCACTGGTAGTCCCATATGAACGCGTAGTTGCCCGCCGCGGCAGAGGGTAGCTCAACATACCGCTCGTCCATCGGAGTCTGGTGATCGACGAACTCCATAATGTGGTCGTGGTCGAGCGCCAGCGTCACGTAGCCTATTTTTTCGCCGCCGACGTATACGGGCGACGCCCAGCGCACTATGCCCTCAAAGCGGCGGCCGTTCGGGTTTTCCTCCCCGGCGTAGGACTGCTCCTCCGGGGCGTACTCGATGTCGTAGCCGCGCGTCTCGGCGGCTGCGGAGACGTTTTTCGGGGTGTATGTCCCGATGAGGTTCGAGCCCGTGTACGCGCCTATCACATCGGAGACGTAAATATCGCTCCCGCGCTCGTCCGTGAGCGACGGCAGTGCGTTCCAATAATCCTCGGCTCGGACGTATGTATTGCTCTTGTCCTTGATGTCGCGCAACTGCCCCGTCACAAACCAATCGGCGTAAGCTCTCTTGCGGGAGTTTTCCGTATCCGTGGTGGATATGCGAATCTTCTCCACGCCGTCAAGCCCGATGAACGTCACCTCGTCGTAGAGCGGCGCGTCGATATACTCCAGCGGCGAGGCCTCTCGCGGGTTGAATGTGCTGCCGTACTGCTCCGTCTCGTTCTGGGCGTTCGTGGAATACCCAAGAGTGTCGGACATATCGCGTTCCGTGACGGGCACCCACTTGTTTTCCGTCTCGTCAAGTCTCCACTCCCCCGTCTCGACCACGCGCTTCGTCTTGGAGGCGGCAAAAGCCGCGTACGCCTTCTCCAGCTCGGCGAGGTCCCCGCCAAATGTCGCGGCGAGACCGGCGAGGTAGCGGATATCGTCGTCGCGTCCGTAGAGGAATTCCGCGACGCGCTGCGCCGTGTCCGTGGACAGGCGCTCGATGTTCTCGACCGCGAGCGAGTTGAGCGCTATCTCGGAGTCGCGCACGGCGATGTCGCGCAGGTTCGTGCTAAGCGCGACGATCTGGTTGTACGCGATGAGGGTAATTATTATCAGCGGGATTATTTTAACGATCAGGAATATGAGCAGCAGCTTTGTGCGCATGCCCAAACCCGACCGTTTTATTCCCGCGTGTCCGCCTCGTACTTCTGAGTCCTTTTTCATTCAACACACCCCGCGACGTCCCGGACGTTCGGATTTTACTTAAAACTTTGCCGGACATCCCTCCCCGGCACACAACAGGAGCTTGACCCCTCGGTTCACTGTACTGTACCACATTTCGCACCGATTGTAAATATTTCCCGCGCAGTCCGGGGCGACGGCGGCCCGCCCCGACGCCCCGCCGTATACAGAGCAATGGTTTCCGTATTGGAATTATAATACATATCCGGTAAAATCACAAGCCGATGGTTGTCGCCGCGAATATTTTGCGCTGTCGCGGGAATATTTTGCGCGACCCCGCCGCGTGTCTCCTGTCCTGTAGGGGCGTCCCCGGCAGGACGCGATGTTTGACAAGCGGCGGCGCGCGAAATATAATAGTCGGGAACATTATTGATGAGGAGCGCCGTATGAAGCTTGGGATTGTGGGACTGCCGAACGTCGGCAAGTCCACGCTGTTTAACGCCATAACGAACGCGGGCGCCGCGTGCGCGAACTATCCTTTCTGCACCATAGAACCAAACGTAGGCGTCGTGCCCGTCCCGGACGAACGGCTTGACTTCCTGCGCGATATGTATTCCCCCAAGAAGTATACGCCCGCGGTTATCGAGTTTGTCGATATAGCCGGGCTTGTGCGCGGGGCGTCGCGCGGAGAGGGGCTGGGCAACAAATTCCTGAGCAATATCCGCGCGACGGACGCCGTCGTCCACGTCGTGCGCTGCTTTGACGATCCGGACGTGGCGCACGTCGAGGGGAACGCCGATCCCGCGCGCGATATCGAGATCATCGATCTCGAGCTCATACTCTCGGATATGGAGGTCGTCGGGCGGAGGCTCGACAGGCTGAAAAAGGCGGCTAAGGGCGACAAGCGGTCGGGACGCGAGGCGGAGGTAATGCAGGCGCTCGCGGCGCATCTCGACGCGGGCAAATCCGCCCGCTCCTTTGAGTGCCCGGACGACGACCGGGAGACGATAGCGGCGGCGGAGCTTCTCAGCGGCAAGCCCGTAATATACGCCGCGAATATGGACGAGGACGGCGTCTCGAAGGGGTATGAGAATAATCCGTATTACGCGGCGGTCAAGGCGGCCGCCGACGCCGACGGGTCGCGGGTGCTGCCGATATGCGCGAAGGCGGAGCAGGAGATAGCCGCGCTGCCGCCCGAGGATCGCGGCATGTTTCTCGAGGAGCTGGGCATTGAGCGCTCGGGACTTGACAGACTCATAACGTGCTCTTATTCCCTGCTGGGACTCATATCATACCTCACGGCGGGCGCGGACGAGACGCGCGCGTGGACGATAAAGGACGGCACCAAAGCTCCGAAAGCCGCGGGAAAGATACACACCGACTTTGAGCGCGGCTTCATACGCGCCGAGGTCGTGGCGTTTGACGAGCTCGCCGCCTGCGGGAGCATGGCGGCGGCAAAGGAGCGCGGACTTGTGCGCTCCGAGGGCAAGGAATACGTCATGCGGGACGGCGACGTCGTCACGTTCAGGTTTAACGTATGACCGCGGCGGGCGGCACGGAGGGCGTCGGCCACGGGACGGACGCCGGCGCCGGAGGCGCCGGACGCATAGACTGCATAGACGCGCTGCGCGGACTTGCCGTTGTGCTCATGGTCGCGCACCATCTGCTGTACGACCTCGTGGAGTTTTTGGACGCTCCGGAGTGGCTGTTTTCAAACCCTATTTTTGACGCGCTGCACTACCTGTTCGCGGGCGTGTTCATATTTCTGTCGGGCGTCTCGTCGCGTTTCTCGCGAAGCAATATAAAGCGCGGTCTCAAGACGCTCGCGGCGGCGGTGGCGGTCACACTTGCCACTTGGTATATCGGGTTGCCCGTCCTGTTCGGGATACTGCATCTGCTGGCGTTTTGTATGCTATTCTACGGCCTTACAGGCAAGCTGCTCAGGCGGCTGCCGCGCGCGGCGGCGCCCGCCATATATATCGCGGGCCTCGTCGGGAGCGCGCTCGCCGTCAGATACGCGCATATAGGCGGAGGTTATCTCTGGGCGCTCGGCTGGCCGGGTTCCGGGTTTTGGAGTTCAGATTATTTCCCGGTATTTCCGTGGCTGTTCGTTTTTCTGATGGGGACGTGGGCGGGCGCGTATATACGCGAGAGGCGTCTGCCGGATTGGTTTTACGAGGTGAGGATACCGCTGCTTGCGGCGGTGGGCAGGAGGGCGCTCATAATCTACCTTCTTCACCAGCCCGTCCTCTACGCCGCCGTGACGGCGATAAAAAAACTGCTTCAGCAATGAAAATTTTCGTTTGCAAGCGCTTCGCGCTTACAAACGAGATACGGGAGCTGGTTCTCGCGCTGCGGCGCTCGCAGAGTGTCAGTAGATGGAAATGAATTCCATCTACTGACGGAGATATAACAATTTTTGCTCCGTCGCACGGGGCGCACTCCTTCGCAAAAATTCTTTTC
>JAISXU010000092.1 GCA_031270395.1 Oscillospiraceae bacterium | reverse complement strand
TCGTCAGACTATACAAAAAACGCAGCGAATACTTTGTGTATTCGCGAGGCTTTTTGTGACGTATGACGTCCAAATCCCAAACACAATCCAGCGAAGCGATTGTGTTTGGGGGAGGAGGAGCCCCGGAGCGGGCGAGGAGTGGCGTTTACGCCGCTCCGAGCTTAGCGCAGGGTGCTCCGACGAAGCGGAAAGGTATGGGCGCAAGGATGCAGGCAAAAAGATTTTATCAATTCGATCCGCAGATATTTCTGGAAGCGCTCATGTGTTCCGTTTTTGCGTGTCTGCTGCTGTACCTTGCGGCAAGCGGTCAATACCTGCGTTATCTCGCGCCGAGGATGAAGCCGTATCTTTATTTCGCGGCGGCGGTCATGCTCGCGTGGGCTGTGGCCGGAGCGTTTCGGATGCTCGGAGCGCGCCGCAGACCGCGCTGCGCCCATTGCGCCGTGCTCCTCATTCCCATTCTGCTCATACTCATACCGCACAGAGCTATGGGCGCGTCCGACGTCTCGTTCGGATACGTCGCCGGAGGCGCCGCACCGTCCGGCGGCGTCCAGTCGCCGGACGGTGCGGTGCAGGAGAGCGGAGCGGTTCCCGGCGTCGCTGCGGAAACGGACGTGGCGCCGGCCGGTCTTGCCGGTCTTGACGTCGAAAACAGGAGAATAACTGTAGGCGAAAACGACTACTATCTGTGGATATGCGAAATTTACGACAATCTTGACACGTACGCGGGCTACACGCTGACCGTCACGGGATATGTACTCAAGGGCGACGGGATAACGGGTGAGGGTGAGTTTGTGCCGGCGCGCCTTATGATGTCGTGCTGCGTCGCCGATCTGGTGGCGTGCGGCATACTGTGCCGTTACGACGGCGCCGGCGAACTCGAAAACGACGCGTGGGTCACGGTGGAGGGCGTCATTGAGAAGGGCGAATACATGGGCTACCCCGAGGCGCGTCTCACGGCACTATCAGTTATTCCCGCCGAACCTATAGAGAGCTTCGTATACACGTACAGCCAGTAACGCGCTCTCCTTACAATCGCTCCGGAAACCGTCTATTCCGGCGTTTTGCCTATCCGCTCCAGCGCGTCAGCGACGTCGCCGAGACGGTATTGCTCATACGTCGCGCGCGTCGGCCAGCCCGTGGCGGCGGCGTAGCCGCGCCTTTCGTAGTAAATATCGACGAGGTCGTTCCACTCGTCCCACTCCACCGTCTGCCCGAGCGGGTCCGGATAGAGCATCGTCGGGAAAATGGCGTTTACCTCCATAGCGCGGTCACGTCCGAAATCGCGTATGAGTATGGCACGGAACAATAGCCGCGAGCGCTCCGCCGCCTCGTCGAGCAGCTCCGCCGTCATCGGTATGCCCGTGGCGGCGGTGTACATCTCCGCCTCCATCTCCGGCCAGTAGAGATCGGGACTCTGCCAGTCGCAGCACGTGACGGAGTCCTTTATCTCCGCCTTGTTCTCGTCGAGCGCAATGCTCTCGACGAGCAGCGGGCTGTGGCAGGGATCGTCCTTATATTCGAGGTAATTTTCATACTTCTCGTGGTGATGCGCCACAGTCTGCGCGTCTCGCGTCGAATTCATCAGCTCGAGCGACGTGGCTATCCACCCCGGCTTGTTTATTGTCGCCTCAAAGCCCCTGCCCTGCCAGTGGTAGCTTTGGCCCCACGCCGTCTCGAGGCTCACCGGCACGTCTATCCGCTCCCCCGTCATCTGCGAGTAACGTCCGCGGTATATAGTGTCGCCGTACTTCTCCTTACCGAGCGCGCGCACGGCTCTCGCCATTCCCTCGGCGAATATGGGGCCATATTTCCCGCGCCTGTACGTTATCATGTCGAGGAAGTATTTTACAAATTCCTCGCTTTCCACATCGACCTCCATGCCGAAATCGATGTCGTCGAGCAGCCCTTCTTTTTTCGCCATCGACAGCCACGTCATAAACCAGACTATGACGTCCCATTTGTCTATCCCGTACTCGTTGCACATGTCCATCATAACGCTGCCCTTGTCGAAATCCGGCTTCCAATAATTGGTAATATCGCCGCGCACGGGCGTGAACAGCGCCTCGAAATGCGGGTCGTCCTTGTCGGGCGCCGGTTCCTCGCGGGAGAGCATCTTGCACGCGAGAAAGTGGTTGCGCTCCGTCTCATAATTCTGTATCGGAGTCCATGAGCAGTCCTCCTGAAAGCCGTACGCGAATATCCCGACGCACTTTTCCACCTGATTTATGCGCCCGTCGCCAAACGCGGACTTCATGTCCACCATCAGGCGGTTGCAGTGCTGATTGCAGCCGTGCGAGCAGGCTACCTGCCCGCGAAGCCAGCCGCCCTCTACCGGTATCTCGTTGCCGTCCATGCCGTGCGTCATCTCGCGCCGGAGCGGACTCGGCCGCATGTACGGATTTCCCATTTTGAGCCTGAGCTCAAACAGCTTTTCTATGTCGTGCGGACGCACGTCGCCCGTGCCGCGTATCGCTATAGCCTTGAGATTTTTTGAGCCGAACACCGCGCCGAAGCCGGACTTCGCCGCGACGTTGTCGTTTGACGTCGTTATACTGGCGTTGCGCATGAGGTTTTCGCCCGCCGGGCCTATCACCATGCTCTGCACGCCCTCGCCGTGCAGCTCCTCCAGCTTTCGCTGACACGGGTGTACCAGCAAACCCCACAGCTCGGACGCGTCGCGGAGCTCGATCCTCCCGTCCTCGATGCAGACGTACGTCCGTTTCTCCGCGCGTCCCGTGATGATAAATCCGTCCCAACCGGCAAATTTGAGCTCCGCCCCGACCATGCCGCCTATGCCGCTCCACGCGTACTGCTCGGGGAAGCTGTTGGGCGATATGCCCGTAAACACGCTGCGCCCGCCCGTGGGTATGCCGGTGCCCGTCGTCGGACCCGTCATGTATATGAGAATACTCTCCGGGTCGAAGGCGCCGACGCCCGGACGCGACTCATCCCAGAATATGCGGTTGCACACGCCGCGCCCCCCGATATTCTCCGGAACATATTTTGAGGTGGGGACTTCCGTCACCGTCCCGTCGGTGAGGTCTATCCTCGCTATTTTCCCAACGTACCCATACATATTCTCACCCCGCTTAATTTTAGACAAAAGAGCGCGGCGGCGTTCAAATTGGCATGTCCAATTTGAAGCCGAAGCGCATTTCATTCGACAAAAAGACACCTCACGGGACACCACTGAACGCACGCCGGCCCCTCCGGGCGCTCAAAGCACATGTCGCACTTGCGCGCGCGTCTCGTCTCTTTCGGCGCCGATTTTACGTAATTGATCCTCGGCGGATCGAAGACGCACGCCTTATGACAGAGGCCGCATCCTATACACTCCGACTCGTCTATGTACGCGACGCCGTCCGGGGTGAGCTTCATCGCCGTCCCCTTTTTGGGACACTTGTCGTAGCACGGATGATCCGCGCAATGCTGGCACGAATATACGGTGTGCATCATCGTGCGTATATCGCGCCTGACCGTCAGCCGGCGGCGCGACGGACTGACCGCGCCGCCGTGCACAAGACAGCATATCACTTCACAACTGTTGCATCCGGCACACAGCGAATAATCCGGCGGCGTCTGCTGCACGCGCCGCCCGTACTCGCGCGTCTGAGTCATAGCCCAAACCCCCCACGCCCGTCTTCATCGTCCTCGTCACGCATCTCCATCTCAAGGAGCTTCAACAGATACATCTCCACGAGCGCCGCGTTCGCGCTGTCGTTTCCGGAGGTGGCAAATATACCGCTCTCAGACGTCCTCGTCCGCACAGACCGCACGCCGGCCGTAACGCTCTCACCCGCGTATTTCGCAACGGTACGCACATAATTTTGCGTCTCCTCGTACGGCGGGACTCCGCCATACTTCCGCACGGCGCCGGGCCCCGCGTTATACGCGGCCAGCGCCAGCTCCACGTCGCCGCCGAACTCGTCTAGCATCTGTCTTAAATATTTCGCGCCGCCCATGATATTCTGCTCCGGGTCGTATGAGTCGGCGACGCCGAGCGCGCGCGCCGTGCCCGGCATGAGCTGCATCACGCCGACCGCGCCGCTCCGCGACACCGCGTTCGGGTTGAAGCCCGACTCGGCGCGCGCCACGGCCTTCAGCAGGTCCTCCGGGATGTCGTAGACCGCCGACGCGCGCGCGAAGATCGCGTCGAGATCGACCGTCCCGTCCGCCTGCGCGCCCGCGCTCGCCGTCTCGCCGTATACCGCGGCAAACGCGGTTTCCGCCGCCGGCCGCGCGAACGTATCCTCAAGCGCCGTCCGCGCGGCGGCGCCAATTCCGTCCAACCGAATACTCACTGCGTCATTCCCCTTTCGAGCCGCCCGCGTCCGCCGGCTTTGACAGACCAAACGACACGACCGGCGCGTCCAGCGCCTGCCTGTTCGTCGTCCTTGTCGCCTCCAGTATTTCCTCCCGGAATACCTTTATGGATTTTGGAGCGTCTATTCCGAGCTTGATTTTATCGCCCTCTATCCCCAGCAGCGTGATACGCACGTCCCCGCCGATCACGATAGTCTCATTGAGTCTCCTTGACAGAACCAGCATTGGCGGCCTCCTCCCTGACAAGCGCGCATATCTCCTTGAAGATCGGGACGCGCGCGCTGTAGTCGCCGCCGCCGAGAATGATCTGCTTCGACTTGCCCGTAGCCGTATTGACTATGATCGGCGCCGCCATATTTATCGTCATCTGCTCCAGACTCTCCGGTATAACAAGCACACTCAGCACCTGAAAATCGTCCGGACTCGAAATCGACAGCTCCGCGACATCCTCGTCGGACACGTCAAACGTATATTCCGGCGCCACGGAAAACGTGTCTATCACCGGAAGACATATACCCCTGTCCGACAGCGCCTGAAGCCATATTATTGGAAAGCTCTCCTCAAAACGCAGAACCACAAAGTCCGTATACTCTTCAAGTCCGGGCAAACCGGACTTGAAGGTGAGGGTTTTTGCTTCATCAATCTCCACAGGCCCAAACCTGAGTGTGTCAATCGTCATATAATTCTCCCTAAGCGCCGCGGAAACCCGCCCCCGCGTAACGCATTCGCTTACGCGTCCGCCGTTACGGGCGGAGCGCGGCCGTCAGACCGCCTGATCTACGCGCCGTCCCGCCTCATACGGCGCCACTCCATCTTCCACGGTTATCCTGAAATACGGTTTATTGCGCAGATATATCTCGATGGAATACGGCGGATCGACGGTAATGTCGGGGATATACTCGCCCTCCCAGTCGATATTGATCCTGTGACCCGACCAGTCTATGTGCAGATACCCCGGATCCCATTTGACCTTTGGGCGGTTCGGTGGCGCGGTCTTCACCTTGATGTCGCGTATGGCAAGCTGCTTCAGCTTACGCCTCGGCGCCTGCGTCGCGCGCACGCCTTTTTTGGCGGCGCCAAGCCCGCGCCGTCCGGCGTATTTTGCCAGACCGCCGCCGTTCCTGTACTCGTTCTCAAGCGCGTTCTGGTCAATATTGTCCCCTACGAGTACGTCCGGCTCCAGTATATCCCCCCCGTTGTAAGGCGTGAAATCCATCTCGAACGTGGGGTTTTTCCTGTCGATCGTCATTTTCGCTGATTCTGTAGTGATATTCATGCTCAGACGCGGCATCTCAATTTCGACGTGAGCGGGAGTTACGTTCACGCCTATTGCCGCAAACTGCTGCTCTATCACCAGTCTTGATAAAGCCACACAAAGTCACCTGCCTGTCATTATATCGCTCGACGCGAATGAATCGCGTCTTCGCTTACGTGCTGTCGCACGGGGAACGCGCCTCTCACCCCACGCGGCAGGCCGCGCGGGGGCCCCGATTGCGGGCGCGGCTCGCGGCTACGCCGCT
>JAISXU010000015.1 GCA_031270395.1 Oscillospiraceae bacterium | reverse complement strand
TGTTTCGGTTGCCGCCATAGGCGGCGAGAAACATGCGCATTTGAGCGAGAAAAGTCCCGAGCGGCTTTGCCGTAAGGATAAGACTTTTCGAGCGGATTAATATTATAAGCGATGGCGCGCGAAAACGCAAATTTTACGGCGCCGCAGTCGCAGTCGCAGACCCCACGACGCGTTTGTGGGGAGCCAAAGCTCCCCACAATGATCAATAACATGTTCTTAATTTGCGCATTACAGAATAATTTCTCCCTGCGTCCCGCGCCGCTATATGCTGTGGTCGTGCCTTTTTATCAGATCGTTCTGGCAATCGAGTGAGAGTTCGACGAAGTACGCACTGTAGCCGGCTATGCGGACAATGAGGTTCTTATACTCGTCCGGCTCGTCCTGCGCCTTCCGCAGAATTTCCGCCGACACCACATTGTACTGCACCTCCATGCCCCCGTTTTCAAAATATACGAGAGTCATGTCGCGCAATTTTTCTATGCCGTCCTCCCCGTTGAGCGCGCTCGGGTGTATTTTCAGGTTGACCGCCAGACCGTCTATGTATTTCGTGTGGTCAAAGCAGACGGAGGACGTGAACACCGCCGTCGGCCCGTTCATATCGCGGCCCTGGCATGGCGAGCTCGAATCGGCTATCGGCTCCCCGGTGAGTCTCCCGTCGGGCGTCGCCCATGTTGTGTAGCCCTGCGTGACGTGGTCGGACGCGCCGTACAGTCCCGCCTTATAGACCTTTGAGCGCATACTGTAGCACTCCTTGCAGGCGTTATAGTACGTGTCGCAGATCCACTTCATCTCCATGTCGGCGTACGGGTCTCCGTTGCCGTAGTGGGGCGCTTCGTTTATGACGCGCTGGCGCAGCTCCTCGTACCCCTCCCAGTTCGCCATAACGGCGTCGTACATCTCACGCGTGGACACGAGCTTCTTGTCAAAGCACATGTACTTGATGGCGGTCAGGCTGTCGGCCACCGTGGCCAGACCCGTCGCCGTGCCGCCGTAGGAGTTGTACTTGCAGCCGCCCCACGTGCAGTCCATGCCGTTTTCCATGCACCCCTCCATGCTCAGGGATATGAGATTCTCAGTGCCGTAGTGCATGTGCAGATATTCCGTGTAGTTGTCTATGCTCACCTGGAGCTTTATGAGGTAGTACACGAGCTTACGCATCGCCTCGCGCACTTCCTCTATGGAGCTCATCTCGTACAAATAGCCCGTGTGTACGCGGCACTGCTCGCCGTTGAACGGGTTTTTCCCGTCGTTTATCGCCATGTCCATCACCGTGCCGTAGTGAAGACTCGAATACGGCGGCGTGTTTCCGTTCGCGCACGGGTACTCCGTACCGGGACCCACTATCTCCTGGCAGCCCATGATGGCGTAGTCGCGCGCGTCCTCAAGCGAGAACCCTATCTCCTTCATAAGCCCCGGTATTATGACGCCGTCGTTCTGGAAGAGCGGCAGTCCGCCCACGAGCTTCGTCGTCTCTATGGCCAGCTCCCATATCTCCGGCGGCGTATCCTTGTTTATGCGCAGCGAAATCGTCGGGTCGTGCAGCTTCAGTCTGGCTATGGATTCGAGCACCATGAAGCTGATCGGGTTAGTCGCGTCAACCCCATCCCTGCTCACGCCGCCTATCGTGGTGTGCTGGTATGTGTTCGCGCCTATCATATGTACGAGGAACTGCGGAGCGCCCCCGTAGAAGCTGTTGAGCTTGAGGAAAAACGCGTCCACTATCTCCTGCGCCTCGTCCGGCGTGAGCGTTCCGTTTTTTATGTCGCTCTCGTACTGCTTGCGCGTGAACTGGTCGAACCTACCCATGGAGAACGCCATGCAGCCGTCTTGAAACAGCAGCAGCTCGTATAAAAGCGCCGCCTGAACGGCCTCCCAGAACGTGCGGGCGGGCTTCTCCGATATCCAGTAGAGGCTGTCGGCCATTTTGAGCAGCTCCGCGCGGCGCTTCGGATCCCGCTCCGTCTCAGCCTTCTTCGCGCACTCGTCGCCGTAGCGGCGCACGAAAATTATGCACGCGTCGCACGCTATGACGGCCGACGAGTAGAACAGGCATCTCTTGACGTCGTCGCCCATTATATTGCCGAAGTGATCGTCGAGCCAGTCCTGCGCCTGCTTGCGTATGGCGCCGTAGCCCACGTTGATTATCTTATCAAAGCCCGCTATGAGATGCCCGGGCCGGCAGCCTATCAGGTGCTTCAGAAATGTGTTGTGCTTCGTCGCACCGAGTCTGCACAGCTCGTCAAGCCCGTCGGGCGCCCAGCCGTCGCCCACGCAGGAGAAATTTTTGTCCCTCCAGAAATCCTGGATACTCTCCAGCGCGTCGGCGTCCTCCGGCGAAATGGACAGGCGCAGATCGTCCGTCGCGGGATTGTGGTACAGGCCGTCGTCCTCCATATGCCAATCGCCCTTGCGCGCGGCTTCCACCGACCAGCCTATGCCGTCGTCACGCTCGGGATACGCCGGGCTGCTGCAAAAATACCGCCCCCTGTTGCCCACGAGCACGTCAATGTCCTCTACGCGCAGCGTGACCTTCTCCGCCACGGCTTTCAGTATCGTTGGCCGCCTGATGGTGGGCACGAGGTTGAGGCAATCCCTATACGCCTCCGTCACTATCATGGCGCGCTCGGAATCCGTCTGTATGACCCGGTCGCGTATCATCTCGCGCATTTGCGCGATACGCGCCGTCACCGGTCTGAATTGATACATTACACAACATCTCCTATCGGAAAAAATTTTGACCGCCACCGAAGCCCCTCGTTTTACCGTTCGATGCAGTTATCGCTCGTCTGGTTTCAACATCCCCGCGTTTATGTTTTTGTAATCCTTAAACAGCGTTGACGGCGCGGTCTCCGCGACCTTCTCAAAGGTCCACCCGTCCTTGTCAAACATATCCGCGACGAAAACGGGATTGGAATAGCGGGCGATAAAGCCCCCCATCGTGGCGAATACGGAGCCTGTCACGTGCGCCGCCGCGTCCGACGCCAGATACGCGATAAAAGGCGCAAAGGTCTCCGGCAGATCCGTACCGTCGTATGTGACTATGGGTATACCGGAAGCGGTCGATCGCTCGTCCTCCGCGACCACCTTGTCAAATACCTCCATATCCACGGACGCCCTCGTCTTCGCCCCCGGCGCGAACGCGTTTGCGGTTATACCGTCCTCCGCAAGCTCGCACGCGAGCGCCCAAGTAAGCCCGAGCACCCCAGCGTTTGCCGCGCTGTACTCCGCCTGGCGTATGGGCCCGCCCATAAACGCCCCTGACGTGCAGTTTATTATGCGGCCCCACTTGCGTTTCTTCATGTGCGGAACCGCGTGGCGCAGCACATGAAAATATCCCGTGGGCTTAACCGCGTTGACCTTATCCCACAGTTCCTTTGAAATCTTCTCAAACGGGGAAAACCCAAACGCTCCGGCGACGTTAACGACAATATCAACCGAGCCGTACGCGTCAACCGCGACGCCGACAAGCCTTTCCGCGTCGCGGAAGTCGGTTATATCGGCAAAGCACGCCGTAGCCTCTCCGCCAGACGCCCGTATCTCGGCCGCCGTCGTCTCCGCGTCGCCTGCGTATGTATCCGTCTCTTTTATGACCCACTCGCGCATTTCCGGTGTCATGCGTCCGAGCTTCTCGGCGTCGAGCTGATTCGGGGCGTTATGCCCGCTCACAGGGGCACGGTTATTCGTGACGACGCCGGCGCCCTCGGCCGCCAGCGCTTTCGCAATCGCCCGCCCGATCCCCTGCCCCGAGCCTGTGACTATGGCCGCCCTGCCTTTCAGGTGACCGCCCACTGTACCCACCTCGTTTCCCGTCAGCGACGGCGAAGCCGCCGCTGACGGGTTTACTCAAATTCCTTTGCTATCCTCGGCATGATGTCCGAGATTTCAATGTGCTGCGGACAGTGCTCCTCGCAGCTCCGGCAGCCAATACACGTCGACGGGAAGCGCCCTCCCGCCGTCGCCTCAAGAAACGGCATACCGCTCCCGACCTTCTGACGGTACGCGAGAAAATCGTTGTATATGTGCATGAGAAACGGTATGTTGAGCTTTTGCGGACAATTGTCCACACAGTATTTGCACCCCGTACACGGTATCCGCGGCACGCTGTTTATGACCTTTACCACCTCGCGAAGCGTCGCGAGCTCACTCTCAGAGAGCGGCTTTAAGCTCTTAATAGTGGCTATATTGTCGCGCAGCTGCGCCATCGTATTCATGCCGCTGAGCATCGTGACAAGCCCGTCGAGCGACGCGGCAAAGCGGACGGCCCACGACGCCTCCGACACGTCCGGGTTTGCCGCTCTCAACAACTCCTCGGCCTGAGAGCCGGCGCCCGCGAGCAGTCCGCCCTTCACCGGCTCCATGATAACAAATGGCTTATCGTGCCGCCTGACCGTCTCGTACAGCTCCCGTGAGCGGACCTTTTCGTCCTCCCAGTCGAGGTAATTTATTTGCAGCTGCACAAATTCCGTCTCCGGGTGCCGCGTGAGGATCGTATCAAGATTCTCCGGCGTGTCGTGGAACGAAAAGCCGCAGTGCCCTATTCTGCCCTCATCCTTCAGCGCCCGGGCAAACTCCCACGCCCCCAGCCTCTCAAGCTTATCGCACTGTTCGAGACTCAGACCGTGAAAGAGGTAGTAGTCGATGCGCTCCGTACCGAGCCGCCGCAGAGACGTCTCAAAGGTCTCCCGCATATCCTCCGCCTTGTTTATCATAAACGTAGGCAATTTAGTCGCAATGGTAAAGCTGTCGCGCGGATGGCGGCTGACAAGCGCCTCGCGCAGCGCCGCCTCCGAGCCGTTGTAGACATACGCCGTGTCAAAGTACGTGAAGCCCTCGTCAAGAAAGGCGTCCACCAGCTCTATCATCGGCACGTAATCGAGACTCCCGTCGTCTTTTTCCGGCAGTCGCATAAATCCGAAACCGAGCTTGCCGATATCCTCCCCGAGATATTTCATCTATTCCCGGACGGAGGCGTCAGGTTCGGCGGCGGCGGGTTGCGCATACCGACGCGGAACTCCTCGCCCGTATCCTTGCGCAGCCAGACCGTGGACAGGCGCTGTTTTGCCGGCGTGACGAGCGTGAGCGCGTCGCGCGGACATTCCTCGACGCAGCCGCCGCAGTACCAGCACTCCTCCGCGAACACCACTATCGGCTCCCCTCCCCTGACGGGATTGGGCATCATCACGTCGCTCGGGCACACGTTTACACAGCTATTACAGCCCACACACTTGTTTTTGTCAAAAGACAGTATCCGGCACGGCCCTGACTGGCTCGGATGTGAATATGCTACCATAATATCAATCTCTCCCTTCCTTTTAACGGCATAGCCATTACGCTTGACTATAGCGCTGATAGTTTTCTTCCAAATCCGATGAATACGGCGCTTCGAGATGGTAGTACAGCGACAGGTCGCGCGTATGTACCTTCCCGTCCTTGAGCGATATCGGGATATGCTTTTTCTGCGCCTCGTCGTACTCGGGATAGTCGTTGCGGAAGAAGCCGAGTCCCTTGACGCTTCCGCGGCGCGCTTTCGCGGCCTCCATATACGCTATGCCCAGCTCGCACAGGGACAGGCTCTCGATGACCCGTACGAGCTCGTGCGGATTGGACGCGTACATGCGCTGGCCCTCCGTCTCGAACAAGTCGTTCATGCGCCGTATGCCCATGTCGAGCGTATGCTCCGTCTTGTAATCGCCGCAGTAGTCCTGCATGATTTTCGCTATGGCGTAGTTGAGCTCCTTCCAGCCCACATCCCCGTTCGTCCTGATCGGCGCGTAGCAGCGCTCGCGCTCGCGGCGTATCTGCTCGGCGTCCGGCTCGACGGCATCGTTCTGGCCGGCGTACAGCGCCGCCTGTCTGCCGGAATAGCGCCCCGACGTGTGCGACTCCCCGTGGCAGCCGTGCCCGAATATCGGGCCGCATCCCGCGGCGAACAGCCCCGGCAGCGAGGTCTGGAGTCTCCAGTCCACAAGATACCCGCCGCCACCGCCGCGCCAGTTTGCCGGCGTGTTCTCCGGCCCGCACCATGACGTGTCGATCGGGAAACGGCTGTAGTCCTGCACGGGATATTGCAGCATATCTTTGTCGGGGTCGAAGCCCCATTGCGTGAAGTTCTTATATATCGGCACGCGGCACTTGCCCTCGTGGGCAAGCATGAGCCCGAAGATCATTCTGCGCGACGTCGCCGGCAGCTTCGTCATGTCGTTGTAAAACGGCTGCTGATACTCTCCCGCCATGACCTTCTTCCACAACTCGGGATCGGTCGTCGTGATCCTGTACTGCGGCTTGTAGCCGTTATCGAGACCTATGCCGTGGCCGATGATAAACGAGCCCTCGTCGGAGGCCTTGAATATATCCGCCTCGTCATACAGCAGCTTGCCGTAGGCGTTTGCGTAGTACACGTCCTTGCCGTTGCGGTCAACCGTAGGCGCTCCCTGATACGTGTTATTGTTATTGCCCGTGCTGTAAGGGGCGTAGCCCAGTCCGGACAGCACCGCCCTGCCACTCATCTCCATGCCGATAAATTCCGCGCCCGCGCGCCATCCTATGGTGTTGCCCAGCGCCGTCTGGTTGAGATTGCACATGGACTGGCTCTCCGTGAGCTCCGGCGCGAAGCCCCAAAGCCTGTTTGTCCGTCCGGCGCTTATAACCACGGCCTTCGCCTTGACGACGACGAACTCGCCCGTGCGGTCGTTGACGCCCGTGGCCCCTATGACGCGCGCGCCCTGCCTGCCGCCCTCCGTGAGCAGCGACGTCACGCACGTGCGGTCAAGCACCTTCGCGCCAAGCCGGCGCATCTCCCTGTCAACGCACGGCTTTATGTCGTAGCCGTATATGCGGAGACAGTGCTTGTTCTCGATGTCGTAGGCGAACATCAGCTTTGTCTCGTCGTCGCGGAAGATGCTGCCCTTGAACTCATCGTCCTCGTCGCGTATCTGCACGCCCATCTTCTCGACCTCGAGCAGCGTATCATAGCCCTCCTTGCCTATGATATAGCGCGCGAGTCCGTTTGTGAAGCCGTCCGTCGTGTCCATCGCCGCCTCGGAGTACATCCTCGGCGTCACCTTTGAGCACGGATTCGTTACCGCGCCGTGCCAGTGATCCACGCCGGCGCCTCCCTCTCCGCTGCGCTTGGAGAAGCCGCGATCCATGACCACGACTGACGCCCCGCCCTGTCGCGCGGCTATAGCCGCGCGACAGCCGGCTACGCCTCCGCCCACGACGAGTACGTCACACGATATGACGGTCTCCTTGTCGTACCCCAACTCGTACGGCCACTTGGGTACCTGCCCCGTCTGGGCGACATATTCGTGCCAATTCATGTGTATTCCTCCTAATATAGTAATAATTCAGTTTTCAATTTATATCGTAATTATAGCACAATACCGCCGATTTGATATACCCCCCGCGAGGGCAGCCCGTAATTTCTTGTCGATGCAATAATTCGCAGCTGCCGCCGTTACAGAGGCGCAGAACTCTCAATTCATTTCCTGTTTCCTGACGGCGGCGTCGTCACGGGCGGCAGCGGGTTGGTCATCCCGACGCGGAACTCCTCACCCGTCTCCTTACGCTTCCAGATTGTCGAAATACGCTGTTTTGCCGGCGCCACCAACGTCAGCGCGCCAACAGGACACTCCTGCACGCACCCTCCGCAGAACCAGCACTCCTCAGTAAACACTACGATAGGTTCCTCGCCCTTCTCGGGGTTTGGTATCATGACATCCATAGGGCAGACGTTCACGCACTTATTACAGCCCACGCACTTGTCGTCAAAGCTCAACACACGGCATGGTCCCGATTGGTTCGGCAGCGCAAATTTTTTCATTGTTAGCATCACACCTCCATCTTAGCGGGCGCTGAATATACGTCATAATTATCAGACAGCACATCGCTGTAAGGCGCCCTGCGATAATAATCGCAAGGGAGCTTGCGCACGCGCGTCTTCCCGTCAAGCTGCGAAATCGGCAAAAGGCAGTGCCACTCCGGCGGATCCGTCTCCGGGTAATCTACGCGTGAGAAGCCGAGAATCGCGGAGCTGGCTTTCCTCGCCTTTGCGGCCTCCATATAGCATATGCCGAGGTCAATGAGCCGATAGCACTCGACAAGTCTGCCCAGTTCATGCGGATTGTTGGCGTATGTCCTCATCCCCTCCGCACCGCGCAGATCCTTTAGGCGCTTTATCCCAAGGTCCAAAATCTCCTCTGTCTTGTACTTTCCGCAGTAATCCTGTACCACGCGAGCGATGGCGTAGTTGAGCTCTTTCCAACTGACGTCTCCGCCCTCGTTTTCCACAGGTGCATATAGCTCATTCTTCTCCCGCTCTATCTGCGCCCTATCAGGCTCGACGGCGTCATGCTCCGCCGCGAACCATGCCGCTTGCCGCCCGGCGTATCGCCCCGTCGTCTGCGCCTCGCCGTGGCAGCCTGAGCCAAACAGCGGAAAACCGCCTGCGGCGAACATGCCCGGCAACGAACCCTGAAGCCGCCAGTCGGTCACTATGCCTCCGCCTCCGGCTGTTATCAGCCAGTTGGGCGGGAGGTGTTCCAAACCTGCCCATGAGGAACGGTGGCTGAGCATATCCGCGTTTGTTATCGCGTATTGCAGCATATCCTTATCGGGATCAAAACCCCATTTGCTCAGCGTCTCGTATATCGGCACCCGGGTCTTCCCCTCGTGAGAGAGCATTAGACCCCATATGAGACGGCGGTGTTTCGGATCGAGAAGCGAGAAGTCGTTATACAACGGTAGCCGGAGCTCTCCGGAGCTTATCTTATCGTTCAGCGCGTGGTCGAGCGTCGAAACATTATAATCCGGTGTGTTTGTCGGACCGAGACCTATACCGTGTCCAATGACAAAGGTATCGGGACGGGCGGACTGAAAAATCTGCCGCTCCTCCGTCAGCAGCTCTCCGGCCGCGCTCGCGTGCTGTACACGCGTCCCTTTGGCGTCAACCGTAGGCGCACCCTGATACGTGTTGTCGGCGTTACCCATGCTGTAAGGCGCGTAGCCCGCGTCGATCCCGCCCGCGAAGAGCTGATCCATCAAGACGAGCTCGGCGCCGGCGTTCCACGCGATAGTGTGCCCCATATTTGTCAGGTTGGTATGGAACATCGACTGGCTTTCGGTGAGCTCCGGGGCAAAGGTTCCCAAGCGTTTCCCGCCACCCGTGGCGATGACTACGGCCTTTGCCTTGAAGATGAAAAACTCACCCGTGCGGTCGTTTATGCCCATAGCGCCTATGACTCTCGCGCCCTGTTTCCCGCCGTCGGTCAGAAGCGCGGTGATACATGTGCGGTCGTACACATCCGTGCCGAGACGTCGCATCTCGGTGTCCAGACACGGTTTGATATTGTTCCCATAGACGCGCAGACAGTGCTTGTTGTCCACATCGTAGGCGAACAGCAGCTTTGTCTCCTCGTCGCGGAACATGGTGTCCTTGAACTCGTCGTCCTCGTCGCGTATCTGCACGCCCATCTCCTCGAGCTCAAGCAGCGTGTCCCATCCCTCTTTGCCGATGATATATCGCGCGAGACCGTTTGTATACCCGTCGCATATCTGCATTGCGGTATCAGAGTACATCTCCGGCGTGATTTTTGAGCAGGGATTCGTCACCGCGCCGTGCCAGTGGTCCACACCCGCGCCCCCGAGACCGCTCCGCTTTGTAAAGCCGCGCTCGGCCACCGCGACGCTCGCGCCCTGCTGCAGGGCGGCTATCGCCGCACGGCATCCCGCCACGCCGCCTCCGACCACCAAGACGTCGGATTCTACGACATTCTCCCTGCCGTAGTTTATCTCATACGGCCATTCGGGCAACTTACCATGCCTGATTGCGTATTCATGCCAATTCACACGGTTCCACCTCTCTTGTTGTAACGGTACGTTTTTATGGTACCAACTATACTCGCGCCGCCTGCATTTTTATACGGTCTGACGGTATAATAATCGGGTGTCCGGGCTGTACTCCCGGTGCAGCGGCGGCGGCAGCTTGCGAATTAATAATCACCCGACCGGCGGCTTAAAATAGGATTGCGGGGGCGAGTCCGGGCCGCCGAGACGGAATACCTCCCCCGTGGTCTTGCGCTTGAAGAATACCCTCTGGTTGATTGGGTAGACTATTTTTATCGCCCCGTGTCTGCACGCCCCCACGCAGCAGCCGCAAAACCAACACTCGTCGGGGTAGATGACTATCGGCGGCTGCCCCTTCTCGGGATTCGGCATGATCGTCTGCGTGCGGCAC
>JAISXU010000052.1 GCA_031270395.1 Oscillospiraceae bacterium | reverse complement strand
GCCGAATTAATAACGCGCATATGTTTCGGTTGCCGCCATAGGCGGCGAGAAACATGCGCATATGAGCGAGAAAAGTCCCGAGCGGCTTTGCCGTAAGGATAAGACTTTTCGAGCGGATTTATAATTATTGTCGACAAGTCTGAGAGGGGGAGTTTTTCTTGATTACGGCGGGACAGCAGGGTTTCATAAACAAAGCGCTTCCCGTATTCAAACGGGATGAGCGAATTGCCGGCGTTGCGCTGGGCGGCTCGTATATCCGCGGAACGATGGACGAATACTCCGATCTTAATTTCATAATCGCCATACTTCCCGGTCATGTGGACTCCGTGATGGCCGACAGGCGCGACATTGCGGAAAAGCTCGGGACGCTGCTCTCATTTTTCCCCGGCGACCACGCCGGTATGCCCAACATGCTCATTTGTCTCTATGACGAGCCGCTCATCCACGTCGATCTGCATTTCGTGCCGCTTGACGCGTTGCGCCGCCGCATGGAAAACCCCGTGATCGTCTACGAGCGCGGAACGCTGCTCTCGGACGAGTACGCCGGAGAGAAGGCGGGTGAACCGAAATTCGATTTGCAGTGGGCGGAGGACAGATTCTGGATATGGGTCCACTACGCGGCGAACAGAATAGCGCGCGGCGAGCTGTTTGACGTCATAACGGCGCTATCGACGCTGCGCGTGCAAATACTCGGGCCGATGATACAGGTAAAGCATGGCGTGATACCGTTCGGAGTCAGACACATCGAGAAGATCGCGCCTGAGGAGACTGTTCAGCTCGCGCAGACTATAGCTTCGCATGACAGACAGCACTGCATCAGGGCGCTGAAAGCCGCGACCGACCTATACATATATCTCCGCGGCGCGAACAAGTCCCCGCTCTACCACCGCGCCGACGCGCAAAAGCGCGCTCTGCGGTATTTGAGCCAGATTTCGGACAAATTCGCGGGCGATAAGCCTGAATAAATTCAAATTGACTTGTCCAATTTGAAGCGCGGGGCGCATTTCAGGCTTATTGGCATCAAGCGCGGCGGTCCCGCTGCGGGAATCCGCGCCGCACACGGCATTTTTATGACGACCCATCATAGTTTTGTCTCTGTGGCGCTGCGAAAGGAATGGTCATAAAAATGACGCTTGAGGGTAAAACAGCCATTGTGACGGGCGCGTCGCGCGGCATAGGCCGGGCGATAGCGCTGCGGTTCGCGCGCGCCGGGGCGTCCGTCGCCATCATATACGCCTCCGACGCGGACAGGGCCGACGAGGTGCGCCGCGAGGCCGCCGGGCACGGCGTGCGCGCGGCGGCGTACAGATGCGACGTGAGTGACTTTGAGGCCGTAAAAAATACTGTGAACTCGGTATGCGAGTTTTTCGGAACTATCGACATCCTTGTCAACAACGCGGGAGTGACGAGCGACGGCCTGATCGTGGCGATGAAGGAGCAGAGCTTTGACCGTGTGATAGGCGCGAACCTCAAGGGCGCCTTTAATATGATACGCCACTGCTCCCCGGTTTTCGTCAGACGCAGGAGCGGAAGAATACTCAATATAAGCTCCGTGGCGGGTCTGTCCGGTAACGCGGGACAGGCCAATTACGCGGCGTCTAAGGCCGGACTCATCGGCTTGACAAAGACTGTGGCGCGGGAGTTCGCCTCCCGCGGCATCTGCTGCAACGCCATCGCGCCGGGCTTTATCGCCACCGATATGACGGCGGCGCTGGACTCCGGCAAAATAACTCAGTCAATACCGCTCGGACGCGCAGGCAGGCCGGACGAGGTCGCGGAGCTGGCGCTGTTTCTGTGCGGCGACGGCGCCGCCTATATAACGGGCGAGGTGATCCGTATCGACGGCGGCCTGGCGATATAGAAAAATATTGCGTCTGTCGCGGCATTGCCGTGACAGACGCGTTACGGGAGAGAAGAAAATGACGAGAAAGGTTGTCGTGACCGGGATGGGCGCCGTGACGCCGGTCGGTAACGACGTCAAATCCATGTGGAGCTCGCTTTCGGCCGGAAAGCACGGGATAGGGCCGATAACGCGCTTCAACACGGAGGGTTATAAGGCGTCTCTGGCGGCCGAGGTCAAGGATTTCGACCCCCTTTGTTATATGGAGCGCTCCGAGGCGCGCCGGATGGATATGTACTCGCAGTACGCCGTCGCGTCAGCCTCGCAGGCCGTGGAGGACAGCGGGATACTCGGAAAGGTCGCGCCGGAGCGTTTCGCCGTATATTTCGGTTCCGGAACGGGCGGCATCGTCACGTTTTCCGAGGAACACCGCAAGCTACAGGAGGCGGGGCCGAGACGCGTGTCCCCGCTGTTTATACCGATGATGATATCAAATATCGCGGCGGGAAACCTCGCCATACGCTATGGCGCCCGCGGACAATGCCTGTGCGTCGTCACGGCTTGCGCGACGGGCGCGAGCGCCGTAGGCGAGGCTTACCGCGCCATACGCCACGGCTACGCGGACGCCGCGATAGCCGGAGGCAGTGAGGCTGCCATAACTCAGATAAGCGTCGCGGGCTTTTGCAACATGACGGCTATGTCGCCGTCGCGTGACCCCGACGCGGCCTCGCTCCCGTTTGACAGACGCAGAGCGGGTTTTGTCCTCGGCGAGGGCGCCGGCGCCCTGATTTTGGAGGAGTACGGGAGCGCTATCGCCCGCGGCGCGAAAATATACGCGGAGGTCGCGGGCTACGGCGTCACCTGCGACGCGCACCATATGACGGCGCCCGACCCGGAGGCGCGCTCCGCCTCACGGGCGATCACCGACGCCTTTGACGAGGCCGGGCGCCCGGAGTGTCCTATATACATAAACGCGCACGGTACGGGCACACCGCTCAACGACGCGTCGGAGACGCTGGCCGTCAAGCTGGCGTTGGGCGCGGTCGCGCCGAACGCCGCGATAAGCTCGACAAAGTCCATGACGGGCCACATGCTCGGCGCTGCGGGTTCCGTGGAAGCGATAATCTCTATCCTCGCCATGAACGACTCTCTGCTCCCGCCGACCGCGGGACTGCGCGAGCCCGACGACGCGTGCGACTTGGATTATGTGCCGATCACGGCACGCCGGGCGGACGTCGGTCTGGCGATGTCCCTCTCAATGGGCTTTGGCGGTCATAACGTGTGTCTGGCGTTTTCCAAAGCCGCGCCGTATCGTCCTCACGGACTTCGCTAAGTCTCGCTTTCGTCCTCACGGACTTCGCTAAGTCTCGCTTCCGGCTAAAGCCGAAAGCTCGCCCGCTTCGTCGTTCGTCCTCTCCGAAACGAACCCACTCCGTTGGGCTTCGTTTCGGCTTTGGACGTAGTTCTCAGGCCACAGCGAAAAGGACGAAAGAGCGAAAATGGGTACATACGAAATTCTTCATTATTCATTATCGAAGCGCCGAGGGTTACCGTCGTCCGCCACCGCCGCCGCCGTGGCCGCCGCCTCCCGAGCGACCTCCGCCGCCGCCGAAGCCTCCGAAGCCGCCGCCGGAGCGTCCGCCCCCGCCGAAGCCCCCGAAGCCGCCGCCCGAGGAACGCCCGCCGCCGGAGCGTCCGCCGCCGCCGAAACCTCCGAAGCCTCCGCCGGAACCGGGCGGACGGGGCGGAGAACCGCCACCGGGCCCTCTCGGCGGACGCGGGCCGCGCGGCCCCGGCCCATGTCTGTGTGTATTATGGTACCACGCGCGGTATGGCCGGCGATGTCCGCCCCACATGTACCAGAAATGGTACGGCGGAGGCGGCGTCCCCATGTGCGAATAATAGGAGTGGTAGTGCCGCCTGTCGGACGTCGCCGCGATTATGATCACTATCACGACGATCAGAATTATCCAAAAACCCAGCCGGAAGATACCGGCTATGAAGTCAATAACCCCCGAGAAGAACCCCCCGCCGGAGTTGCTCGGACTATTGAAATCGGGCCGATACTCCGGCTCGGGTTCGGGTGCGTACGCGGGGGGCTCGGAACCGGCTGACGGCGCCGCGTCCGTCTCGGACGCGGACGTGTCTATACCGTAGTAGCCGGCGTACCACACGAACAGCGGCTCGAGCAGGCTGTTCACAGCCGCGTCGAAATCACCCGCGTCGAAATCATCCCAGAAGTATCTGTCGAGATAATCGTTCGTCACGCCCTCGGTGAAGCTGCCGTCGATCCCGGCGCCCACCGTGAGCCACGCCTTGTTCTCCTTTGTCGCCAGCAGGAGCAGCATACCGTTGTTCGCCTCCGCCGATCCGACGCCCCAGTCGTTAAAGAGCTGCATGGCGTACTCGTCGGAGTACATGCCGTCGAGGTATTCGACCGTGACGACGACGATCTGCGCGCCGTCGCACAGCGCTTCCAGCCCGTCCACATCGGCGTTCGAGCTTATTATCTTTTCCTCCGTCGCCTCTGTGAGGACGTCCGCGTAGTCGGCGACGAAGAATTCCGGGGTTTTCTCGACCACCGCGAGCGCGGACAGACACAAAAGAGCTGTGAGTATGGCGCACAGCGCCACCGAAATCAGTTTTTTCATGTTGTCGTCAATTCTCCATTATTATATTTTATGTCCCCATACTTGCCCGTTATCAATTTCCCGTCCTCGAGCCGGAAAAGCCAACCTTCAACTTCAGCCTCGGTATAGCCGTCCGTGGGCGTCGTCACATTGGATATCGCGTCAAAGTACGCCCGGCGCCCGCCGATATACCACATCGGGAAGACCCGCGTGAGAGCGTGCAGCTCGTCGGATTTTTCCGTGAGCGCCGCCGCCTGTCTCATGGCTAGCGCAAACGAGGAATCGGCGGTTTTGATGTAATCGTCGGCGGCGGCGCGGTCTCGCGCGTCCATCCCGGCGTCCGCCAGCGCCTTGTGCAGCTCGATGGCATACCCGTACATACTTATATATTCGAGGTATCTGTAATGAATCTCTTTTTTGACCGGCCCCGACTTTGTGTTGTAGACGTCGGCGAGGGAGGTCTCCCTCGCGTCGCGCAGACGCTCCGTAAGCTCGTCTATATCTCCGCCGGAGTAGTTTGCGGCCACTGTCAGCAGCCCGAGCGCGCCGGTCTGGCACTCCTGTATCTGCGCGTAGAGCGGCGGCGCCGTGTAGCCGTCGTCCTCGATATAGACGCCGCTATAGAACATATCCTCAACTTTGCCCGCCTCGCGGCCAAAGCTCAGGCGGACTCCCGACGGCGTGAATATGGCGATGGAGAGCGCCAGCGCTATGACGGCGGTTTTTCTGCTTTTAAGTATGCCCAATATGCTCACTTGCCGAACTCCAGCAGCTTCTGTTTGAGTTCGCCCTCGATGCGCCCCAGCTCCGCCTCGGCTTCGCGGCGCTTCTGCGCGCCCTCCGTCTGTATGGTACGCACCTCCTCCAGCGTCTCGATGAGAGTCTGATTAGTGCTGGTCAGTGTTTCGATATCGACTATACCGCGCTCGGATTCTTTCGCTATCTCCACCGTGCCAATTTTCAGCTTCTCCGCGTTTTTGCGCAGCAGCTCGTTTGTCATGTTCGTGACATCGCGCTGGGCCTGCATGGCCTGCTGCGAGTGGTGCATCCCGAGTGCCAGCACCATCTGGCTCTTCCACAGCGGTATCGTATTCACGATGGACGTCTGTATTTTCTCTACCATGAGACTGTCGTTGTTCTGGATGAGGCGTATCTGCGGCGCCATCTGGATGGAGATCATGCGCGTGAGCTCCAGATCATACAGCTTCTTCTCAAAACGCCCGAGCATGTTGGCGTAGTCGTTGACCGCTTGGGCGTCCTCGGGCAGACCGGACTTCGCGGCCTTCGCCTGCAGCTCCGGGAGCGTCGTCGCGCGGCATTCCTCAAGGCGTTCCTTCCCCGCTAAGATGTACATCGTTAGCTCCTTGAAATACGACTGGTTGAGCTCGTACATCTTGTCGAGCATCGCCGCGTCCTTTAGCAGCGTTATCTGGTGCTTTTCGAGCAGCTCGCTTATCTTGTCGACGTTGCCCTCCGCCTTGTCGTACTGCGCCTTGAGCGTGGCGATCTGGGTTTGCACCTTCTTCTTGATGCCAAAGAGTCCCTTTTTCTCGCCCTCGGTTTCGCCAAGCCCCTTTAGCTCCACTACGAGACTCGAGAGCATCTCGCCCACCTCGCCCATGTCCTTCGAGCGCACGCTTCCGAGCGTGGACGAGGAGAAATCGGCGATGTTCTTCTGCGACGCCGCTCCGTAGGTGAGTACGGCGTTCGTGTCGGTGACGTCGATTTTTTTGGCAAACTCGCGCACCTGCTTTTGTTCATCCTCGGTAAGCTGGCTCATGTCGAGCTTTACGGCCACGGCGTCGCGCAGCGCCTGTTCCTCGGCGGGAGGCGGCGCGACGGCGGCGGCGGACGGCGCGCCCGCGGGGTCAAGGGTCAGGCTTGGAATGTATCCCGTGTTTTCTGACATTGTCATGTTCACCACTTTCATATGATTTCATTGTTGATTTTTTCCCCCGCGTTTTTGCGCCGCGGGCATCCGCGTCTGTAAGCGCCGCGCTTACAAAACGCGCTTTATTAATCCGCTCGAAAAGTCTTATCCTTACGGCAAAGCCGCTCGGGACTTTTCTCGCTCATATGCGCATGTTTCTCGCCGCCTTTGGCGGCAACCGAAACATTTGCGCACTATTAATTCGGCACGACAGATCGTGCGAATTAATATTTGAAGTCGCTCTCCGACAGTCCCTCGCGTTTGAGCATGCCCTCCAGAACCTTTATGTCGGTCTCAATATCCATTATCTGATTTTTGAACAGCGCGTCGAATAGTCTCCCGTAGCTCGCGAGGATCGTATCCAGCACGTCCTCCACCGAACGCCGCACCTGCTCCGTCTGCGCGCCGCCGGCGTTCGCGGCGATGAGCTTGACGTAGGACGCCAGCAGCTTCTCCGTCTCCGGCACAAAGACGTCCGCAAATCTGCGTATCTGCGCGTAGTCGGACGGGTCGTCGGCGACGTCCTTGAATATCTTGGAGGTGACATCCGCTATCTCGGCGATTTTTGTCCTGATGCCCGGCTCCGATACGGCCCCGCATATTCCGCGCATACGCGCGACCGCGGCCTCCCCGTCGCGCAGCAACGCGTCGACCGCCTCGTCGCCCGTCCTCACGGGCGGGTCGGGCTCGTGCACCATCTCCGTTTTTCCCTTGAAGATGCGTGAGAGCGCAAAATATACGAGACACGCGACCGCCGCCGCCGGCAGGAAGTGCCACAGCTTGTACGTCGGCGCCAGCAGACAGTACGCGGCCCAAGCCGCCGCCGCGCCATACATCGGTATCGCGGACTTTTTCACAATCTCGCGTACAGCCGTATCCGATTCCCCCTCCCGGCGCATCGTCCGCCTGTATAATATCCGCTCTGCGGATATTATATCGGATTTGCGGTGCGCGTGTCAAGAATGCCTATTGACGAATAGGAGATGTTTCGATATACTGCAGCAGTCGTCCGCGCGTACATACTGTGGTGGACCGGCGGAGAATGTTAAAGGGGAGTAGTTGTTAAATCCGGGATGAACGTACCGGCGGGTGACTCCGTCTGGTTCCGGAGCCTATACGGATAACGAGACTTTTAACATAGCTATGACCATGCCTTTCGTTTCACTTCAGGCACAAAATGATCATGAAAAGGCATGGTCATAATGCGCCTGTTTTGCGGTTGCCCGTCCCGGCGAGCAAAACGCGATTTTAACGTAAAGGT
>JAISXU010000034.1 GCA_031270395.1 Oscillospiraceae bacterium | reverse complement strand
TAATGTCCACGTTGTGGACATTATACGAGGCTGTCCCCATCGGCTCGCCGCTTCGCGGCAACCGCCGAGGGTCGACACATTATACCATCGCCGCTGCGCGTCTATGGTACAGAACGACTTGAGTTGCGGCATGGAAGCTTTGTGGTGACAGGAGGACGGGGATGCCGCCGAGATCAGATGGCGTCAAGCAGATAGCGCAGAACAGAAAGGCGTACCACGATTACGTCATACTTGAGAAGTACGAGGCCGGCGTTGAACTGTTCGGGACTGAGGTAAAGTCCGTAAGACAGGGAAATGTAAACCTCAAAGACTCGTTCTGCGTAGTAAAGGACGGCGAGATGTTCGCGCGCGGCATTCATGTGAGCCCGTATGAAAAGGGCAACATCTTCAACCGGGATCCCATGCGCGTCAAGCGTCTGCTCATGCACAAGCGGGAAATTGCCAAACTCCACGCGCGGGTAAAACAGGACGGGTTGACGCTTATACCGCTGTCGATATATCTGCGCAACTCGCTTGTCAAGTTGGAGCTCGGTCTGGCAAAGGGAAAAAAAATATATGATAAACGTGACTCCGAGGCGGCGCGCGACGCCGGACGCGAGATGGGAAGGTCGCTCAGGGAAGCCGAGCGACGGAAGGGAATGACAGAATAGATGCAGAATCCTTTGGTAACAATTCTAATGGAGGATGGGGCGGAAATAAAAGCGGAGTTGTACCCGGAAATCGCCCCAAACACCGTGCGCAACTTCATATCGCTCGTGCGGGACGGGTTTTATGACGGGCTTATTTTTCACCGCGTCATTCCTGGCTTCATGATTCAGGGAGGATGCCCGCACGGTGAGGGGTACGGCGGCCCCGGCTACGGTATCCGCGGTGAGTTTAATATCAACGGCTTCCAAAACGACCTGCGGCACACACGCGGCGTGCTCTCAATGGCGCGTTCAGCGTCAAAGGACTCGGCCGGCAGCCAGTTTTTCATCATGCATCAGGATTCTCCGCACCTTGACGGGCAGTACGCCGCGTTCGGGCGTGTCGTCTCGGGAATAGAGGCGGTCGACGCGATCGCCGGCGCGCCGGCCGGAGCGAACGACAAACCTGATTCCCCGCAGCGCATGATAAAGCTGACGGTTGAGACATACGGCTTTGATTATCCTGAACCGGAAAAAACAGGCGGACGCGAGACTTAGAGCGGAGTGCTCCGACATGGGGATGCAATGGTTTCGACGGGGGCGTCGAGATGTGAACAGCGGGCGGATGCGCCCACCATCCGAAAAATGGGCGTCTTTATAAATTAAAGAACAACAACGAATATCTTCCGGTAGCCGCTTAGGCTACCCGTCCTGACCGATAGTTCCACGGATCGTTCAAGGGCGTCACTTTAGTGGAGAACGTGAGTGCGCTGAGCTTGGATGCGCGCCATGAATAAAAAGCTACCGAGTCGCGCCGCGTGACGGTTTGCGCCGCGACAAGGGAACGGGTCTTCGGCGTCTGACGCCGAAAGCGCCGAAATAACCGTCTGCGCCCGGAGAAATTTGCATTGAAGCGCTTTCGGACGCGGGTTCGATTCCCGCCATCTCCACCACAAACCGCGATAACCGTCAGCCGCGCTGGCGGGTTTTGCTTGGCGGAACGATGCCGTGTCGTTCTGCTGCTCGGAGCATTTACGTTTGGAAAAATGGATTACGCGGATGTGATGGAATTGGCAGACATGCAGGATTTAGGTTCCTGTGCCGCAAGGCGTGTGGGTTCGAGTCCCTTCATCCGCACCATTCAACAAGCACAAATCCGAATCACTCACGACAGATTGTACTTGTTGGCGAAGGGTTCGGATTTGTGCTTTATTTAGAATAATCAAATGTACAACGTATTGGTTGACAATGCCAAAGGAGGTCGCTTATGTTCACAGCAACGACCGCGCTGAAAAACATCCGGCGGCACTCGCGCAAATCAGCGCTGTATTTCCTCATTTGCGTTATCGCTGTATCGACGTTACAAATCTACATAGCTGTTATCGACAGGACGGAAAAGCAATTGCACGAGCTTCCCGGTGCCATGCCTGTATTGGCGCGTGTAGCCAGTCTCGACGGCAGCCGATTCACCGGATTGCAAATTCCGGAGAAAACTGTGGATGGATTGATATATTCCGACCATGTGAGCGACCTCAAGCTGACCGTCTTGTTGGGTGGCTGGTTCGGTGATCAGATAGATGAAGATTTCCTCGACAACCAAATAGGGGGCATAGTCGGCGCCAATGCAATCATCGCGCTTGAGGAATTGAATCCGGACGACGTCATGTGGTTGCCGGGTTATGGGCCCGACTTTCTCGGCGGCGACGAAGCTGTCTGCCTTATGGACTCAAAGCTCATGAAAACATGCGGCTTGTCCTTGGGAGACGACGCCCCTCTGGGTTTGTTCTACTTCAAATACGAAAGCCGCAACATGGTATCGTTTCAGCATCTGGACTTGACGAAGCTTCGTATTGTCGGCACGGCGGAATTGAGTATGGCTACTGTGGGTGTCGGAGCGTCGAGCGTTATCATGCCGTTTGAAGCCGTCAGGGACATCTTTCAAAGACGGGACGTAACGTTCTATGCGTCGTCGGCGTCCTTTAACGTGCGCGACGCTCTCATGCTGAACGATTTCAAAGCGGAAATGGAAACGCTTCAGCTTAAAAGCGTGTCTCCCTACGGGGATGTCTACGCGTTGGTTTCGGCAAATCAGGGGGCCGCTCTGGTGGTGAATGACGCCGCGTTTATCAGTTCGGCGACAAGACTTCGGGAATCGATGTCGCTGTTGCGCGGCTTTTTGCCGCTCATAGCGGCGACGCTCGTGGCAGTCGGATATTTTTCAGCATATCTCGCGGTACAAAACAGGCGAGAGGAATATGCCGTGTATAGACTTTTAGGCATGAGCGGACGCGGAGCGATGAAGCTGTATTTTACGGAAATAGCGGCGCTCACGCTGAGCGGGAGCTTGTTTGGCGTACTTCTGTCAGCCGCTTTCGGCGTTGGCGGCTTCAATACCGGCGCCGTGGTATTCTTCACGTTTCC
>JAISXU010000093.1 GCA_031270395.1 Oscillospiraceae bacterium | reverse complement strand
CTTTAGCCGGGGCAATAAAAGGTTGATACGGCTCGTCTTTGAGGATCATTTGGTATATGGCCGTGAGCAGGCGGCGCGCAATGGCGACAGTAGCCTTCTTAGAACCTCTGCGCTTCTTTGGCAAGCGCGCGGAGGAGCGCGACAGGGTGAAGCATGTTTGACAGCTTGGGCGCTATAGGGTAAAATACAGCTTGCGTAGGCAGTGGTGGGACGGCTCGCCCATCTCCGAAAGGAGGTGGTTCGTATAAGTACATATGAGGTCATCGCAACGGTTATTGCGTTAGCAACGCTGTTTGTGACGATAGCAGATTACTTAGACACACGAAAATAGCCGCCCTCCGTCCAAGATAGCGGCTATTTTCAATAGCTAAAATCTAGGGCGAGCCGTTTTCGGCTACTGCCTACGCACAATATATCACAACGTCGCGCCGGTTGTCAAGAGGAAATTTTCAGACAAAAATAGCCGCAAAATAGCCGCCGCGCCCTTTGTCAAAGGGCGCGGCTATAATATTGCGCTTATGCCGCGAGTTTTTTCAGTGCGGAGTTGCCCCAACTGACGACATTGGCGCGGCTCACTTTTGTCGTCGTGGAAAACGCAAACAGGATTTGACGCTGCGTATCGGTGAGCGCGCCTTTCTGTTTGACATATCCGTTGAGGGCGGCGTTGATGTCGTCGCGGCTGCTTATGCTCGTCTTGTCGTTCGCTTCCGCGAATGCGCGGCGGTATTCCGTCCAATCCGTCCACAGCGTCCACATGTCGTACACATCCAACACTGCGCCCTTGTACACGGCGTTGGCGTATGATGTCGACGTACCGTAGGCGGACGAGTTGACGGCGCCCGCGATTAGCTCCTGCTTTTCAAGAGAATGTCCGCTTTCGCGGTACAGCCACAGCGCGTACTTATAGTTCTTCGTGCTGTCCACGTCGCCGTTCTCCCCCAGTTCCACCCACTTGGAGCGCAGCGGGAGCCAGTCGCTTATCCCGGCGTTCTTCAGCGCTTCTATGTCCTCTATGTCCGCGTTCACCGGAATGATCTGATACATCGGGAACGCGTCATATATGGCCTCCTTTTGGGCCGCCGTGTAGTTTGGATTGTCGAGCGCGTCCACGGCAAACATCATCGCCGTCAAGCTGCTGTTGTTGCCTTTTGTTTTGCTTATGCTCGCGTAGGCGTCCTGCATGATTGCGTATCTAAGCGCGTCGTTTGTCGGTATACCCGCCGCAGTGACCTCCTGTATATCTTTCGCCGCGACGCCGATGCCGAGCGAGGAGGCGAGCGCGAGCTTTTGGTTGTCACTCAATCCGAGCTTCGTGATGGCGTTGACTGCAAGTATTTTACCCGTGACGCGCGAGGCGAGGCCCTCGTCGGCGGCGACGGCTCTGTTCCAATACTGCTTCGCCGTTTGTGAATTCAACTTTAGAGTTTTGCTAATGAGCGCGGCGTCCGGCGCCGGTTTATAGTTGTTCCCGTACTGCGCGTACAGCTTGAAGAAGTCAGCGGGCGGGACGTCGCCCGACGTGAGGGTATCAATGTTGCTGTCGCTTACGCCGAATCCGTCCGTAACGTTGGCGAGCGTGTACGTCTCTTTGACGTCCAGACCGAGCGATATGAGGAAGTCGCCCTTCTCCTCGCGGAGCTGCCGTTTGTCGGCGTCCGACGCTCCGTCCGGCGCCGACGCGTTCAGACGTTTCCGCGCCGTCAGCCACTCCCCGACGCTTATCCCTGCGGCTTCCGCAATGTCGCGCGCTTCGATGTCCGACTTGGTTGTGCTCGCCTCGTCGCCGAACATGTCGTAACGCGCTATGCTGTTCGCGTAGCGGTATATGAGGTCGAGACCCTCCGCGCGTTCCGCGTCCGTGAGCGCCGAGTACGTCTCGCTGTTGATGAAGTCGTTAACGAGCTCATACCGAAGCTTGCCCGTCGCTGTCGCGAGCTTCGTGTACTCCTCGTCGGACAGCCGGTGACCCTGCTCCCCGCCGAGCATAAAGGTCTGCGGGACTGACGACGGGTACACGGCGCCGCGCAGCAGGGCGGCGGTCTCCGCGTCTATCCCGGCGGGCAGGCTCTCCGGATAAGAAAACACCTCGTACAACCGCTCAAGCTCACGGTCGAATTCGGGCTGCGCTATTCTGTTGACAAACGCGGGCAGCAGGAAGTTGTTGGCCACGCGGAGCGCCGCGTCGTCTTCCTTGATTTCGCGCCCCCACAAGTCAATGCGCGGCTCCAACAGCTCATTCCGCGCGGCGGGTGTCTTGTTCACCAGCGACAGCCACAGGCGCTCGAAGTGGTCGGGGAATTCGTTCTCCGGGTTTGGCGTGGTACTGCGCTGCGACGCGTCAAAGACGCCTGACAGCCGCGAGAGCGCCGACGGCCACGCTTGTGTGTAGTAGCTCTCAAACATCGACAGCGCGAGTCCCAGCACGAGAGTGTTCCCGTTTGCCGAGTACCGTATACTTTTCAGCATATCGTTTACGCCCTTGACCATCGACATCTCAGCCAGCGGGTCAAGCAGACCGGCGAACACGGTATACGCCACGCCCCAGGGTGAGTTATCGCCGCCGAGACGCGACAGCTTGCCTGTTGCGGCCTCCGTCGCCGCCGCGCCGAGGAACAGCGGCACGGAGACGGGCGCAGCCCACGCCAGCGGGATGGACAGCCCGAAAACTTCAAGCGAGTAGCTTCTGCGTCCGCTCAGGTAGTCGGCGTCGCCCTTTTCGTCGTCCGGCTGCCGTATGCGTATGACGCCCGCCAGCGAGCCCGCGATACCGAGCAGAATCATGAGCGAATTCCCCGTGACGCTCTGCGCGAGGCGGCTTATGGCTTGCGCCCGCGCGTTAGGCGGCACGGGGTTACCCGCCTTGTCAGTCCCGCCGCGCTTCATATCCGCATTCAGCTTCGCCACTCTGCCCATGTCGTAGAGCAGACCGGCGGGCGTCATGTTGAAAGCCGTCGCCAAGATGTTTGACGGGACTTTGGAGTACGGAAGCGCGCCGCCCAAAAGCATTATGCGCAGCTCGTCGGATACGGCGCTCCCCCCGCCGCCGCCGAGGAAGGAGGACGTCAGCTTGCTCCACAGCTTTGAGAATTTATTCGCCTGTCTGTACGTAAGCCGCTGCGCTTCTTCTATGGCGTACTGCTTTGCCGCGAACAACTCCGCCGTGTCCGGCTTGGTGATGTCCAAATCACGCGCGGCGATGTAGTCCGCGAGCGCGCCGGTGTAGTACAGTTTGAGGAATTTGCTGTCCGAGAGTAACGACAGCGCTTTTTTGACCTTGCTCTTTTCGGTCGCCGGTACGCCGTTCATGGCGGCGTCTGTCATCTCGTCCATGACGCGCGCCACGGCGTTCTTGAACTGCAGCCGTTTTACGCGCGCGCGACCCGTCAAGTCTGTCGGATCATCTCCGCGCAGGATGTCTTCAAGCTCCGCGTATGACTGCGCGGCGAAAGACCTGACCTCCTTTGACGCGCGTTTCGTAGACGCCGTGCGCTCGCTCTCCGGCAGTCCCAGCTGCATGACGCGTTCCATCGGCTTCGCCGCCGCGTTGATAGCGCCCATCAGCGCGTTGCCTATAAAGTTACGCTCCCACGTGACGGGGTTAAACAGCATGGCGACGTACCGCCACTTCCGGAACTTTTCGGAAAGGGACGGCGGATCGCGCTTCGCGAGCCAATCGACAAATTCAGCTTCGACAGCGGCCACGGCCTCGTCGTCGTTCATGTCGAGCGGCGGGATGTCCTTTTCCGCATTCCCGAAAATCTGCTCGCGTATGGAGTCCGGCATGTCCGAGTCGCCGGGCTTTGCGGCGGCGGCGCTGCGCTTTTTCTTGGCCGTATCTCCGCTCACCTTGCGCAGAATGGCATTCAACTTCGAGTATTCGCCCATAGGCCCGAGGCGTTTGAGGATTTGCCACGCGGCGACCGACCGCCCCGCCCATGTGCCGAACATCGCCAGCTTGACGGCGACGTCGCTCGCGTCGGTGTACCGCCCGGCGGTATTGAGCAATGTATATAGCTCCGAGAAGTCGGCCATCTCCTGAGACGACAGCGGCTCCATCTTCTCGCTCCGCTCGTCAAATAATGCGCTCAGCCGCCCAAGCTCTGCATCAAGCGTCTCCGGCGTCACGCGCTGCCGCGCGTCGTCTACAAGCGCGCTCTGCCGCTGACGCGTGTCTGTGAATAACCCTTCGACAATCAGGCCCTTGATTTCTTCGAGCGTCTCCGGCTCCGTGACGGCGGCCTCCGACACGTTGCGCGCGCCCCGGCGCACAAAACCGTCCTTATCTTCGGCGTTCGTGTTAAGCGGCACGGGCGCTTTACGCGCCGGCGTCTCGCCGGGGTCGTACTTCCCGAAGGTTTTTAACAGCCGGGCATACGCCTCGTTTAGCCGCGCTATTTCTTCCGCAGTCCTCGGGCCTGCGTCTGCCGGCCGCGTTTTGAATTGCGGCGATAGTGTGAGGAATCCGGCGAGAATATCCGCTGTGAGCTCACGCGCCGCTATTTCGGCGGCGGCGTTCGCCTCCGCGATCTCCACGGTCGAGAGCTCGTATGTGTTTACAGTGGACATATGCCCGCGCAACGCTATGTCCGCTGCGGCGCGCGCCATCGCTGTGAGCTTCCCGAAGTCGGGCGACTCGTGGGCGCGTATGTACACGCGTATGGTCTCGTATGCCTCGCGCAGCTTTTCCCTTACCGCCTCCCCGCGTATACCGAGCGCGTCGGCGGTGCCGTCGGCCAGCTCGCGCGCGGCCTGCGGCATCGCGGCAATGCGCAGCTTAGGCGGCAGCTTGGCGTAATCTCCCCTAAGCCGCTCGGTTTCGCGTTCCGCCGCCTCCGACACCGCCGTAAATTCCGCAAGCGCCGCGTCATGTGCCGCTTGCAGCTCTGCAGCCTCGTCGATCCGCGCACGCTCCGCCGCGAGTCTCTGTTCCTCTTTTCGCCTCGCCCTGTCTCGCCGGTCTGCTTCTTCGTCCTGCGCTGTGTCGTCCGCCGCTTCACTCGCCCCGGTTGCGGGGCGCAGCGCGGCGATCCGCGCGGCGGCAGCGGCGGCGAGTATCTTTTTCTCTTGCCGTTCCGAGACCTCGCCTATTCTGTCTGAAATCGAGCGCAGCCACTCGCCCGCGTCCGCGTCGCCGTCGTCATAGCGCTCTGAGGCGTCCAGAGCGCGCGTGACGAGACTTTGCGCGTCGGCAAGGGAAAGGGCGCGGTCGTTGGCAATGCCGTCCCACGCGTCGTCAAACAGCCCTCTCGCACGTCCTGACAGCGCTGCGGCCCTGTCGTCGGGGTAGTCGTTCAGGAGTTTTGTGTAATTCGAGTCGTCGGACAGGGAATTTTTTTGTTTGCCCCTATTGACAAGACCGAAAAATTGTTGTAGTCTGGTGTCAACGAAGGACGGCTGACCAACTTTGTCCGAGGCAGTAAGCGCGGGTGCAGAGCGGGGGCCGTCCTTCAGGTTGTCCGCGCGGTACACCTCAATGTCACTTATAGCCGTAGAGTGAATTAGATTTTCGCCGGTTTTAGGCGGCCTTGCGTTCGCCTCCGTCACGGTAAAGCGGATAAAATATTCGCCGTCTCCATCGCTGAACTTGTTGACGTAATGGTGATAAGCCTTAATGTTCGTATGTGCCTTGTGTCCCTCGCGAGTTTCTTCCGGCTCCGACCACGCAAATTGCGCGGTTTCGTATAACTCGGGAATGTCGTTGAAAATCCGCGCCGTTTCATAACCGCCGTGCGAAATGATTTTGCGAGCGCTCTCTACCGGCAATCTCGCAGATCTTCCATCGTCCTCGTTGCGCATCTCTCCGAAGCTCCGCGCGGCGCTCTCCGCTTCCTTCTGCGTCAGCGCCGGGCCCGGCGTCACGCTCACAGGCGACATATCCAGTATGCGCCTCGCCCTCTCCGGCGCCTCCGGGTCGTCCGACAGACTAAATCTTTGCGCCGCGCCGGAATTCCTCTTGACATCCCACAATTCACGGAGTAGACTGTTGAGCGTAGATACAGAAGCATTGCGGGAGTCAACGCTATTGCGCCGCCCCGTTGAGAACAATGCTTCTGTATCGTTCTCACTAAGGACTTCATGCACGTAATAGCGCCGCGTTTCCGGAGACTTCATCACTACAGCCGCCATAAAATGCGGCTCATTTTTTATGGTAATCGGGGCCGCTACAGCAAAGGTATCATATCCGCGCCCCTCATAGTTGTCGTTCGACTGTACAATCTTCCCCTCACGCAACACGTCCGGCACAGCGGCAAACGCCGCGACCTTTGACGCGCCGAACCCATGCGCCAGACTGTCACGAATACCGCTCTCGGTCAGCGCGATTTCCCCTATATCCGGGTTCTCGACACTCCCGACACTCTCAAAAAATCGACCTATCTTTTGCCGCACCGTCCCGGTCTCGTCCCTGAACTCGTCGCCCGTCAGCGTCGCCACAGGCTCCATCTCCGCCACCATGCGCTTGTTGTCGGCAATGTCGGCGGAGGATAGGCTAAACCTCTGCTGCCCCTCATACAACACGCTGCGCTTCATCTCCGGCGTGACATCGACGCTCCACACGCGATCACGCGCTTCATTGTCAAGCGTCGTCTCGCCCACGGACGCGCCCCACTGCTTCACGTACTTGTTCATGAAGCGCGGTATATTCTGCGAAGATTTGCCGCCGACGTCGTAGAAGTTGCGCATGCCCTCGCCGCGAAACTCGACGTCGCCCATGTCTATTTCCGCGACCTCTTGTGTCTTGGAATGGTCGCTCGCGTTTTTAATTATTTTCGCGCCCAGCTCCTTGCCGAACGTGTCGTTTATGTCGTTGTCCGTATATTGCACGTTGGCACGAACGGGAAGATTGATTCTTTCGTTGTTCGGACCGTATGCCTGAATAAAGTAACTTCCGTCATCGTATCTTGCGGCATAGACCGTGCTCAATACTTTTGACAAATCATACCGCTCGTTTTGCATCGCGCCCGTAGTCCACGCGAGCTTGCCATAGCCGCCCTCGGCTGCCATGCGCAGTGCGCGTTTCATAAGAAGCTCATGCCACGTCTCGCGCCACGGCGCGTCGGGAACGACGTTATGACGCCCATTCCGCTCAATATATCTTTGCGCGGCAAGCCTCGCCGCATCCTCGTTAAGCCAAGCGACGGTGTTGTCGGTGGAGGTTATCCGTTCTCCGTCCACATACGCGCGATAATACCCATTGACATCCTTCTCCGTTGTTATCCCGTCTCCTGTAACATACCCCTTCTCACGCCCCTGCTCATGCCAATCGCTTTGCACTTCCTCCACGAGCAGTACGTCGTTACCCTCCGCGTCATTGAAATCCTGCAAACGTAAATGCCCAACGACATTCTTATGATTCCAATGCGCGCTGCGGAAGCTGCCCTTGACATTCGGCAGTTTCAGCAACACCTCGCGATAGTTCTCGCCGCCCGGCAACGTGTATTCCACGTAGGACGTATCGCCCTCATCGTCGAAAAGGTGCACCGTATCAAGCTGCGTGTCATTGTCCCGCACGAACCGCAACAGCTCATCCTTGCCGACACTCTTTTTGCCCTCAACGAACTGCAACACACCGCTCCACTTGATTTCGTCCGGCTTCACGCCGCGCGATTTAAGATAACTCTCCAGCCCTTGCGCGGAAATCTTATCGCCCTTGTGTCCCTCGACGACGCGAGCCAACTGCGAGTAAAACGTCGGCGCGTATTCCGTATCGTCCGACAAGCTGAATTTTTGTACATTGCTCTGATTTTTTGTACTCTCATACTGACTTTGATTTTTTTCCGAAAAAGTATTGCTTTGCACGCCATTTTCGCGTACACTACCGTCATAGGCGCTCCTGTTGGATGTAGGGCGGTCGACCGGTCGACTGTCACCTACTGGTACCACAGGAGCGCCGCCGGTTTTTAGTCCGGATTTTATTTTGGTCAAATCGTAGAACACATCGCCGCGCTCTGTGAGCATGACAGAAATCTCTCCGTTGAACATGCGTCCTGCGACACGGAAATTGACGCCGTACTTATCCCATCCGCGCGTCGCCTCCGCGTGACGCCCGTCGTCGTCCTCGTGCCGGACGAATTCGCTTGCGCTCATAAGGTTGTCAAGTTCGGTCGACGCGCGCATTTTTGCGTCCGTGACCTCCGCGGTTTGTCGCCTGCCGGCAGGATACGCGTATTCCTCCGCACTGCCACGCGTGACATATGCGCGATTAACGTCACCGATAACCCTACCCCTGAACCGGTCGAGGATAACGCGCCGCGCCACGTTCCGCATTTGCGGGATCGTCAGGCCATCAAAAATATGCTGATCCGTATTCACGTCAACGTAGTGCGTACCATCGTCGGTTTCGCTTACACTAAACCTCTGCTCGCCCCTTTTTGCACTATCCTCAATCGTTTTTGCAGTATTCGACTGACTTTCGCCGGGGGTATTGACAGAAGTGTCAGAGTTGGGTATAGTGTTGTCATCGGAATTGCTCTGGCTTTCAATCAGTGGCAATTGTAGCCCAACCCTTGAAAGCCAGTCGGCAATTCTTTCTTTGTCCGTGTACAGAATTTCACTTCTGTTGATTAACGATTGTGCATTTTTGCGCGCGTACGCACTGGTTACCTTGTTGAGTATTTCAAGGTCAGCGCCTCCGCGTAATTTTGTTCTCAGCGCGGCCATAACAGGATTGCCCTTGCCGTCATACAGTTCCCCGTAAAAAACATAGCTATCTGCGTCTGTAAGTGATTTCATCGCCATTACAGGCTGTTCCAGCATTTCAGGCAGTTGCCTTATTGTATCCGCATCAAGACGGTGCTTATTCATGACAGCGATAATCTTGCTCTTATCCATGACAATCTGTTGATTTGGAACACCAATACCCAAAAGCACATCAGACGGCATACCTAAAGTAAAATACCCGTGTGCGTCCTTGCCGTCCCATGCGTCGAACTGCGCGTAGAAGTTCGGGTTTACACTAAACCGCTGCTCGCCCCTTTTTGCACTTTCCTCAACCTCTTTTGCATTATTCGACTGACTTTCGCCGGAGGTGTTGACAACCGCGTTTGAAGCGGGTATATTACTGCTATCGGAGTCTTTTGCCGTGAGGGATACGGAGGGCACGTTTTGTGTCTGACCGTTTCCGGCAAGAGACTCTATGTTTGTCATATCATAAAACAGCGCGCCGTCCGGTGATTTTGCTATATTTATTAAGCCGTTGAACATGTTGCCATTGATGCGGAATTTCACATTACGGTAGTCCCAGCCGTCAGACGCAAATTGCCGATTGCCTTCATCAGGAGCGGAATGCGAGTATTCTGACACTTTGAGCAAATTGTCAAGCTCTGTAGCAGCGCGCGATTTTTCGGCGCCCGCATTATGAGAGTATTCCCCCGCAGAACGTCTGGAAACGCGCGCCGTTCCATCTTCTCCGACCTGCAAAGGCGCATTTCGGAAATTATCAAGAATATATTTGCGCGCTATTCTCGGGTACTCGCGCTCGCTCACACCGTCGAATAAACGCTGCCCCGTATCGACATTGACGAAGCGCGCGCCGTCCTCCGTCTCGTCTATGCTAAACCGCTGCTCACCCTTCGTCTGCCCCTGCGTCGTCAGCTCCGCCGCAGTCTCCCGCGCAATCTCGCCGTACTTCGCGGCGTTCATCCCGAACGCGTTTATCCCCGCGTAGGCGTCGGCCATGATCTCTTCATAAATATTCAGCTCGACCTCGGCAGCGGACATTCCGACATAAGCGCCTCGGTAAGCTTGCATATACCGCCGGGCGATACGCGACAGCTCCTTTTCGCTGTATCTCGCTCTCACGCGGCGCGCAGCCTCACGTGTCAGCTCGCCGCGCGTCGCGCGGTCAAGCGCGTGCCATGTCTCATGCCGCGCAATCTGCGCCGCCGTAGCGCCCAAGTCGTCCGCCTGCACGATAATCTCGCCGTTCTCGGTGAATACTCCGCGCACCGAGAGAACATTGCCGTCCGCATCGCGCACCATTATCGCGCCCTTGACGACGCGCAGGTCTGCGCCCGTCGTCGCTTTCACGAACTCGGCAGCCTTCGCCTCCTCGTCCGTGTAGTCGGCGGGAGCAATGAGCGTTACCGCCGCGTCGTCCGTGCCGTCCTCAATGCCAAGCTCTCGCGCGCTTATTATCTGCCCGCTTCTCGTATCCTCTTGACGATATTCTTGATTATTTCGTCCTCGTCCGGCCTCGGTGGTAACGTCTTGCCCTTGTTCTCGTTGTACACCCTCAACTGCGACTCCGTCAGCGACATCAGAAACCCGTCCTCCGACTCTATCAAATACCTCGCCTCTTGCCCCTTCGCCCTGTTCGTCATTTTGAATACCTCCCACATCGTTATTATTTACAGTCCCTGTCTGACCGCCCGACATAGCGCGGGTAAGCGCCGACACGATCGCGCTCTGTTCCTCTTCGCTGAGTACGTCGGTGTTCAGCGTGTCCATGACGCCGGCGACTTCTTCGTCCGTTATGCCGCGCTGCGCCGCCGTGTCCAGCATGGCGATGATGTTTCGCGCGGTTTGTCCGACACCGGTCTGCGGCGCGGCTTGCGTCGTAGTGTCCAGTGTAGTCCTGTTCGTGAGTGCCGTCAAGGCGTTGTTCAGTCTCACATTGTTCGCGCGGCTGAGTCCGGAGCCCTCTCCGGTCAGGGCGGACACCGTGTCCCGGACGGCGGCCACATTCGCGGAGGTTGCGTCAATGCTGTTTATCTCGCCCAGCAGCGCGGTGACGGCGCGGTTTTGATCCACGACGGTTTTGTCCTGCGAGTTGGCGACCTCCGCGACATTCGCGGCGCTCTGCTGCAACACCGCGAGCGCGGGTACTACGTCGCCCGCGGCGACGTCCTGCGCGCTCGTCCCCGCGCTCGTCCCCGCGTCCCTCGTCTCCTGACCACTAACAACTAGCCCCTGACCACTATTCCCCTCCGCGCTCTCTTGCTTTTGCGCATTCCGCTTATTGTACGCGTTGACCGCCGCGTTTTTCCCGACTGCAATCGAGCCGAAGCCTAAGCCCGAGACAAAGCCGCCGATACCGGCCGTGGCTGCGTTCTTCACAAAATACTGCATAAACGCCGCTTTCTCGGCGTCCCGCTCGCTCATGGTCGGGTCGTTCTTGATAAGCTCCGCCTTATACTGCCTATACTCCGACGCGTCGCCCGCCACAAGTATGTCGAGGATGGTATTCAACTCCTCCGCGATGACTTCCTCTGTCCCCTCGGCGACGGCCTGACCGCCGATCGCCGTCAGCAGCCGGAGCGCCGTGCTCTTCGCGACCGCTTTACTGCCCCTCAGCAGATTGAAGAAACGATCCACGGAAACCTTCTCCGTGAGCGCCTCTATGACGCCGCTCCCGAGACCTAATGTAAATGCCTGCGCCGGAGACAACCCGCGCTCCGCCGCGGTGTACGCCGTCGCCCCCGCCGCCTGAGCGCCCATCATGTACACGCTCGCAGGCCCAAACAGCGCCATATTCGCGCCGCTCTGCGCCATAGACTGTACAAGTCCGTAGCCCAGCCTCGCCCAGCCCGCGTCTGTCAGCCCCAAAAAGCCCGGCGTGGTGTCGTCCATGTTCGCGGTGATTCGCGCCTCAACGCCCTGCTGCAGCGCTTGTGACGCCTGTGACGCCGCATATACGGGGCTGTCGGGACGCGAGGGCTCATAGAACGCGTCGCCCTTGACGGCGTTCCCCAACGCGGAGACGCCTGTAGCGAGAAGCTCGCCGGGCTTCGCGAAATTTGTCATGAACTGCAAGAACGCGCCGCCCACGGGGTGTTCTTTAGCGGCGGCGCTTACTTCTTTCTTCGTCTGCGTCGTTCGCCGTGATTCCAATAAGTTTTTGAGGTTATCCAAATACTTGAAAGCGCCGCCCATATCGCCCTTGCCGAGATAATAATAGAAATCGGATTTTTCATCGTCCGTCAACCAGTCATACTCGCTATAGTAATCTTGGCCGGTAAGATCGTTGTACCCGTAGTTGGCTGCGGTTCCGGCGGCGCCGTAAACGATTCTGTTTATGACGTCGCGCTGCGTATAAGTCGGCACAGCGCCCGCCTGTCCGGATTTCCCCCCCTGCTTGATCGCCTCGTCAGACATGTCGGCAATCTGTTTCGCCGCCGTCTTGCCGAGCCTTATAGTGTCCGCATATGTCCTATACGCCTCGACCTGCGCCGGATTGTTCGTCTGCGCCGTGGGCTTCGGAACTCGGATAGCCTTCTGCTCGTCGGAGATGCGCAGGCTCTCCGCAAGCAGCGCGAGTCTGGATTTCTCGCCGGCGTCCGGAGCGATGTCTATGTATGTCTCCATATCTGATTTGAGCTTTGCCATTTGGGCTTTGGTATCGGCGCTCTTTGGCAGGGCGTCAAGCCGCTCGTACTCCGCCCTGCTTTTGTTGTATTGCCTCGCCGCGAGCGTATCATACACGCGCTGATTCCACGTCTGCGCGCGTTTAGGCTCGCCCTGATCGACTATCGCCTTGTTTGCCACATATTCCGGAGTGCCCTCCGTATACGCGCCAAGCGTCCAGCGGTTGTGCGCCAGTTGATACTCGGTCTTCTTTTTCTCATATTCCGCGTTCTGCGCGGCGGTGACGTCTTCCCTCTGCTTGTTGTAATACTCCTGCCGCCGCTCCTCGGTCGGAAACGGCAGGCCCGCTTCGGCGAATTTGAGCTTATCAAGCTGCTCCTGCCTGTCAATGTGATACTGCACGACCTCAGCTTCCGTCGCGCGCGGCAGCCAAGCCTCTAACGGCCCCGCTTGTATGCGCTTTACCTTCGCATTACGGGCTTCCACCTGAGCATTATAGTCCGCTACTCGCTTCGCCTCGCGCCGTGCGCTTAAAATCTCCTCCGGGGAATACGTCTCAGCAAAATAGTCAATGGCGGCAAGCGCCTCCGCTTTCCGTTCCGCCAGTGTTTTAGTAGGGGTCGTCGTCTGTGCCATGTCCCAGCACCTCTCTTTTTTTACAAATAGCCGAACGACATGAGTATGCCCGTCAGCTTGTCGGCCGACAGGACATCCTTGTAGCCGCCGAGTAATACCTGAGCCTCAGCCTGAGTTCCGCCGAGACGGGCGAGCTCCTGAACCTCGATCCATGCATCCATATAATTTTTCCCGTATGTTCCTATCAACTGCTCCAAGCCCTGTGGCCCCGCTAAAAATCTCGGGTCGCTGGGATTGAGCAGAACCATAGAGTCGCCGCCCGTGCCTGTGTTTGCGACAAGGCCGGTGTCGTCGCCGTCCTCACCGGGCAGTTTGAGCGTGTCGGAGCCGGAACCGGAACCGGAACCGGAACTGCCCATGTTCGCGATCTGCGCGGCTGTGTACTGCGCCAGACGCTCATAGTCGGCGACCGCGAGACTGTTTTCAAACGCCTGCTGCGCCTGTTCGTACTCTGCGGCGCTCAATGGCGTGCCGTCAGCATTCTTATAAGTATTAGCCCATTCGTTGAAGGCCTGCTGACGTTCGGCGAGCGCCCTGTTCCACTCCGTCTCGTCCGCGTAACGCTGGTCGCTTATCCAGTCGCGGTTGAGCAGATACTGGAATTCGCGGTCGGTGAGGAAGTTGTCCTTGTTCTGCCCGTACTGCCACTGGTAGAGCGCGGTATCGTAGTCGCGCGTGTCCGCGCCTTTGGCGTACGCGCTGTTCTCGTAGTCGGCGACGGTGTTGTAGCCCGTCACGGCGCGTCCGTACAGATTGGCGAGGTCCTCCGGTATGAGCGCGTACATGTCGGCGTAGGCTTGATTCATCATCTGCCCGAGCGCGGACGCGGTGTTTGTACCCGCGACGCCGCTCGATCCGCTCTGTGTGCCCAGCATGTTTTGATAAGCCCGCAGTAAATCATAGTTGAGCAGCTTCATCTGCGCCTGATACTCCGGCGAGTTTTCCAATATCTCCTGCGCGTTTTGATTGAAATCGGTCACGCCCGCTACTTGCTGCTCCAACAGATTACTGCTGCCCACGGGGTCGGAGGCGTTCGCGCCGCCGAATTGATAGTTTATCGGATATGCGTTTTGCTGAAGCGTGGGCGACGTGGTGTCGAAACCGGAACCGGCAAGAGTGGGATATGACGCGGTTGCGGGGTCACCGCCTGTCATGGTGCTTGCCGGGTTGCTCGCCGTGTCGCCGTACAGATACAAGAGCGTCCCGGCGTTGACAGTGCGGCCGGTGCCGTTGGCATAGCCGGGGTCTGTGATGATACCGCTCGAGTTCTGCGCGATGGCGTACGACGCCTGACGCGCCGCCTGCATGGCGTCCTTTGCCTTTTGCATGGCGGCGGTATCGCCCGTCGCCTGCGCCTGTTGGTAGGCGAGGGCGGCGCTGTCGTAGGCGTTGACGGCTTGATAGTAGTCGCTGATGATTTTGTTTGCCACCGCCACGCCCTCGGCGTTGAGATAAGGCACGGCCTCCCGGATCGGGTCTAAGAACGCGAGCTTGGCGTCGTTGCCGCCGATTGTGCCGCCGGTGACTGAGTTTCCGGCACTGTCCACGGTGAGGAACGGCGCCGTCCCCGTACCGGAACTCGCCGCCGGAGTGACGCCCGATCCGAGCCACGACGGCGCGGACGCAGACGTGGCGCTTGCCGCCGTGGTGGCCGTCGTGCCTGATGTACCATTGAGAAGAGCCGCCCTCTCTGCGGTCGCCTTTGCGGCGGTAGCGGTATCGCCCGCCGCAGTCGCGGCGTTTATCACGCCCTGATAACCGCCGCTCTGCGCTGCGGCGGCGTACTGCGTACCCGCATAAGCCTGTGACGCTCCCGCAAGCCCCGCCGCCTGTTGCGCCGGGGTGACGCTTGCCGCCATGGTGGTCGTCACGGGATACCACGGATTAGTGCCGCCGTACACGGCGGTCGCCAGATCGACATTCTGCGATGTGGTATACGAGCCGCCGATGCCGGAGCTGTCGTAATAGTAGCTCGTGACCTCATTGCCGCGTCCGAGGTCGGAGAGCTTCGCGTTGCGCTGCCGCTCGTACGCCGCCGCCGTGGCGTACTGCCCCTGCGCCGCCGCCTGCTGCATAAGCGCCATATAGTCCGTATTCGGGTCATATGTCACCCCGTAGGATGTGGTGACCGTGCCCGTCGTCGTCTTTGGCGCGGCGGCGGTAGCGGTAGCGGTAGGCGTGGTTGCGCTCGACGTCTTTTGTACGGCGGTCGTCGTAGGCGTGGTGGTCGTCGTCGTCTTTGGCGCGGCGGTTGCCGCAGACGTGGTGGGCGTGGTTGTGGCAGCCTTTTGTACGGCGGTCGTCGTAGGCGTGGTGCCCGTCGTAGTCTTTGGCGCGGCGGTTGTGGTAGCGGTAGGTGTCGCCGCGGTCGTCGTCTTTGCCGCAGTCGTCGCAGTGGACGCCTTACTCGCCGCGAGAGCCGCCAGTATAACCGGCGCCGCTTTTATCAACTGACTGATACTGCTGATTGTAGCCATTTTATTGTACCCCCTTGAATAAAAATGAATAATCGCTGAATATTCTGGATATAATTTATTGCGTAGTCATGCCCCCATTTGCGCTGCGGTTATAGCTATTTGCGATATACAGATAAGTTAAGTTGTATATGCGCCAGTCGCCATGCCCTTTCAGCTTCAACTGAAAATGGTCGTTTCTTCTCGGGATAACGGGTATCTTATGCGCCCGTTTTTCGGCGGGTGTGACGGTGCATAGAGAAGTCCACTCGCCGATGTGGTCGTACCGCACGAGCACTTCCAGCCACGAGGCGGCATCGCCCGGGAAGTCGATCTCAATCAGCACCTTGTTCAGGCTGCGCTTGTTGTCGTCCTCTGTGGTGAAGTCCGCAAACTCCACAAAGCTGTCAAACGCGGGCTCGATAGTCGCGCCCTCCGGCAGCGGCGTCGCCTGCTCTCCCATGAGCCACCAGTTGCCGTCTGTCTCAGCGGCGAATATCTTCCCCTTGTCGTAGTCGAACCACCGCGTCTTGAAGTCGTCCTCGATATACCATTGCGACAGCAACGTGTTATATACGTACAATCGCTCCTCTCCGAGGGCGTTAGTCGTCGCGGCCCAGTATTTGGACGAATCGCCCGCGCCGTACACCTCCGCGAATTTGAGATTGTCGCCGAGCGGCGCGCCCATGAGCTGCGGCGTCCCGCCGTAGCTCACGGCAAAGCCGTCGGGCGAGTAATAGAACAGCGCTTCGGCGGCGATTGCCAGACTGCTGCCCGCGCCGTCTTTCACGCCTATGTGTCCCTCGGAGTATAGGTCGAAGTCCAGAGCGGACGAACCGTAGACGCGGAACATCTCCTGCTCCTTGAAGAATGTCGGATAACCCTTGTACGCGATGCCCGCGGTGAAGTCCCCGCGTGACCGGCTCGCCTTGTTCCATGAGTCCGTGGCGACGCCGAAAAAGGTGTGCCAGTTCTTGAAGTCGTCAAGGCGGCTGCAGTAGACCTCATCACCCTTTGCGCCCCACAAGCGGTTGCCGCACTCGAACAACACATCGAGCTCCGGCATGGTGTTGGACACGGTGATGTTCTCCGAGGGTGAACCGTTCGTCGCGAAGGTGTTTTCAGTGAATTTAATTTCAAGGCGGTCGTCGCTCACCTCTATCACCGTCACACCCCCCGGCTTGTCGTTTGCCGGGTATGTCGTGTTGCCGCTTATGACCACGGTGTCCATGACCTCATAGGGGAACGGGCCGCCCAGACTTTTCAGCGTGTTTTTGATCGCCGGTTGTCCCGCGTATGTTCCGTCCTTGTACTGCACCTTGCCAGTCCATATGGTGTCTATGCCGCCGAATACGTCCGTCGCGATGTTGTAGTACAGCTTATCCGGCATTATTACGATGACCTGACCGAGCTCGGCGAACGTCTTCAGCCCCGCGCTCACGTTGCCCTTGTACTCGCCGCCGTAGATGAACTGCGTACCGCTCACCCAGAATGGTTTATCGAAGTACCCAAAGCCCTTGATGTTCCCGATTGTGGGCGACATCAGAGCGCGGCGGCTGCGCGTGGCCAGCATTGGGTAATCACGTCCCGTCATGTTGCGCATGTCGTATATAGAACCGTCGCTGCGTCCGGGCCTGTGATCCAGTCCCGCGAACTTCACCTGAACTTGCACCCGCCTTTTAGGCAGGGTTTTAGACAGGGGTAGATACATCCTCACTCACCTCCTTCTTCTTGCGACGCTTCGAGCGGCGTCCATGACGCGACGCCGCCGCTGATCGCCAGCGCGTACGTTCCGTCCTCCGTCGGCGCGGCGGGCAGAGGAAATGCGATCGATAGCGGAGCTTCCGCCGTCCCGTCTCCGCTCCAATAGTCGCCGGTCACCGCCACAGTCTGCAACGCCGAGTTCAGCGCCGCAAGCAACGTATCGGTGAGGTCGTTGCGCGACAGACCGTAGCCGGGTGAGCCGTACCCCGGTATGGCTTCAAAAGCGGCGATACGCGCATTCGCCTCTGCTGTGTCGGCGTTGGCACGTGCGGTTGCTTCTGCCGTGTCCGCGTTTGCGCGTGCGGTTGCTTCTGCCGTGTCCGCGTTTGCACGTGCGGTCACCTCCGCTGATACGGCGGTGAGAGCTGACGACAGTGCGCTTGCCGCCGCTGCCGCCGCCGCTTTCTGCGCAGTCGCGTCGCTCACGCTCACCGACTCGATGTTCATCTGAGTGAGCGCGATGGATAGCAGTCGGTATAGAAGCTCCTGTCCCTGTGACGTCAGGAGCAGCTCATGTTCTAACTTGCCGTTCGGATTGTACTTGTGTTGGTTGGTCAACGCAGCCTGTAGCTGCGTCAGGTTGATAAGCTCCGCGCCCATTTGTCGTCACTCCCTAAAAACTGATAATGATACTATATATGCTTTTTTCGGTTTTTGGTAGTGACATCTTTTTTGCATGCCTCCGCAGTTCCCGCATGACAAAGCCCACGCCGTTTGGCGTGGGCCGGGATCAGTCCCGCTGTACTACTCGTGTCGAGGCCGGGTCGTGTAGCGCTTTATCGCGTCGCGGAGTACCCCGGCGATGGTATCGCCGTTCGCCCTGACTTTTTCCTTAGTTTTCCTTATGACTGTTAGGGATTGTCATGAAATAAACTTGACAATTGCATAAAAGAGCAATAAAATAACAACCATGGTAAATGCAGATATATTTGGAATACAAACAAGGATTGAAGCAATACTGCCGACATTG
>JAISXU010000040.1 GCA_031270395.1 Oscillospiraceae bacterium | reverse complement strand
TAGGAGAATTTGTATGAAATTCGTTTCGGTAAGAGATTTTAGGACATCTTCGGCCAATATTTGGAAAACATTACCTGAAGAACGGGAAATGGTAATAACAAATAATGGCAAACCCATTGCGCTGTTAACGCCGTTAAGCGACAAGACATTGGAAAACACCCTCTCCGCAATAAGGCAGGCAAGGGCAATTAATGCGGTTAAATTAATACAACAGGAATCTCTGAAGAAAGGTATGGAAAATACAACAATGGAGGAAATAGATGAAGAAATAAAGAGAATCAGGAAACAATCAAAAAGGTGAAGATCGTATTGGATACCAATATTATTGTATCAGCCTTTATCAATCCCAAAGGCGTACCAGGTGAAATAATATCATTAGTATTATCCAAAAAAATAACAATATGTTACGACAATAGAATGTTTTCAGAATATACGGAAGTGTTAAAGAAGTCAAAATTTAATTTTGACAATATATTGGTTGATGCGTTTCTTGATTTCATAAAAAATAACGGAGAATATATAATTGCCGAACCAAATGGGGTAAAATTCGATGACGAAGATGACAAGGCATTTTATGAGGTATACAAAAGCAGTGATGCAAATTATATTATCACAGGAAATAAAAAACATTTTCCCAGAGAAAACGATATAATAACGCCAAGGGAATATATTGAACTTAATTATGAATTATGAAAAATAAAAAGGGTACTGCACATAACGGTGCTGTTGCCCCCCACCTCGGACATCACGCGCGGGGAGTGTCGTGGGAATATTTTCGCCAGACTTACAGTGCCCGCCTACTCTGATTGCCCGTCGCACGTCTCCGCTTCTCCGCAATCTGAACAACCGCATCCGCAGCCGGCGCCCCCGCTTTTTTTCCTGTCTCGCGCAATTTTCCTCACAATCAACGCCACGACGCCGAGCAGGACAAGACCTACCAAAATTGTTCCGAAATTCGCCAAAATAAATGACAGCATGTAAATCCCTCCGCGCTACGACCTGACGGTCGCAGTATTCGGCAGCGCTTTCGCCGCCGCGTTTTTCATCGGACGGAACAGCAGGAACAGGAACGCCGCCGCCAAAATGAAAGCCGCGACGGTTCCGATCCCAAAGCTTCCCGCCGTGAACAGCATACCGAGCTGGTATACGCACAGTGCCACTACATACGCAAAGCCGCACTGATAGCCAATCGCGATCCAGAACCACTTGGCGTTGTTCATCTCCCGCTTGATGGCGCCCATCGCCGCGAAGCACGGGGCACAGAGCAGATTGAACACCAGAAACGAATACGCCGCGAGCGCGGTCATGCTTGACGCCAGCGAACCCCACATCTCCGCGCCGTCTTCGGCCACTTCCGCGAAACCGAACAGTATCCCAAAGGTTCCCACGACGTTTTCTTTCGCTATCAAGCCCGTTATCGCGGCGACCGCCGATTTCCAGTCCCCCCAGCCGAGCGGCATAAACAGCCACGCAATCACGCCGCCCACCGCCGCCAGAATGCTGTCGTTCATATCGACCATGCCGAAGCCGTCCTCGCCCCAGCCGAAAGACGAGGTGAACCACACGAATATCGTCGCGAGCAGGATAATCGTGCCGGCCTTCTTGATAAACGACCAGCCGCGCTCCCACATGCTCCGCAGTACGTTGCCGACTGTGGGCATATGGTACGCCGGAAGCTCCATTACGAACGGCGCCACGTCCCCGGAGAATAGCTTTGTCTTTTTTAGCAGTATGCCGGAGCAGATTATCGCCGCCATGCCGATGAAGTACGCGCTGGGCGCAATCCAGCTCGCGCCTCCGAACAGCGCGCCCGCAATCAGCGCGATGATAGGCAGCTTGGCGCCGCAGGGTATGAATGTAGTGGTTATAATGGTCATCCGCCGGTCGCGCTCGTTTTCAATAGTGCGCGACGCCATAATTCCCGGAACTCCGCAGCCTGTCCCGATGAGAATCGGTATAAACGACTTTCCGCTCAAACCGAAGCGACGGAAAATCCTGTCCATTATGAACGCGATACGCGCCATATAGCCGCATGACTCCAACAGCGCGAGAAACAGGAACAAAATCAGCATCTGCGGCACGAACCCAAGCACAGCGCCGACTCCCGCCACTATGCCGTCCAAAATCAAAGCGGAAAGCCATTCGGCGCAGTTTATGGCCGCCAAAAAATCTCCGAGCAGCACGGGTATTCCCGGGACCCATACGCCGAAATCCGCAGGGTCGGGTTCTTGTGCATCAAGCGCCGTCTCAAAGTCGGCGAGAGCTACAGGCAGGGTTTCGATCACGTTACCGTCCTCATCCTCTATGTCAGCTTCGGCGGCTATACCCCATGCTTCCGATTCGGTTAGAAACGCGCCGATAACGGATGAATCAGGCTCATCAGCGTCCAATGTATCCCGAAGCGCGTCCGTATCGATACCGGCTTCTTCCGCCGCGTCGATGTAAGCGTCCAGCTTTGCCATCTCGATATCATAATCACCGGAGGACTCCTCATACGCGGAGGAACCTATGCCCAGCAGACGCCAACCGTCGCCGAACACACCGTCGTTCGCCCAGTCGGTGACGAGCGTCCCGATGCTTGTCACCGAGACGTAGTAGACCAGAAACATGATTGCCGCGAAAATCGGCAGCGCCAGCCAGCGGTTAGTGACGATTCTGTCGATCTTGTCGGACGTCGATAACGCGCCTTTGTCTTTTATCTTGCAGCAATCCTTAATTATGGAGTCTATATAGGAATAACGCTGGGAGGTTATGATGCTCTCCGCGTCGTCGTCAAGCTCCGTCTCGCAGGCTTTTATGTCACCTTCGATGTGCGAGAGCGTATCCGCCGCGATACCCAGCTTTTCGACGATTTTCTGATCCCGCTCAAACAGCTTGACGGCGAAAAAGCGCTGCCGCGCCTCCGGCAGACCATGCAACACCGCTTCTTCAATGTGCGCGAGGCAGTGCTCGACGCTTCCCGCGAATCTGTGCTGCGGGACGGTTACGCCGCCGTCCGCCTGGCTTACGGCGAGATTCGCGGCCTCGGAAACTCCCGTACCTTTCAGCGCGGATATTGCCGCGACCTTACAGCCCAGTTCCTTCTCCAGCCGCTCGAAGTTGATCTTGTTTCCCCTTTTCGATACGATGTCCATCATGTTGACGGCGACCACAACCGGGATTCCCATCTCGGTGAGCTGCGTGGTGAGGTACAGATTCCTCTCTAAATTTGAGCCGTCTATGATGTTCAGAATCACGTCGGGGCGCTCGTCAAGCAGATAATTGCGCGATATGACCTCCTCCAGCGTGTAGGGTGAGAGGGAATATATGCCCGGCAGATCGACGATCGTGACGTCCTTGTGTCCTTTGAGCTTGCCCTCCTTTTTCTCCACCGTGACGCCCGGCCAGTTTCCGACAAACTGGTTTGAGCCGGTGAGCGCGTTGAACAGTGTGGTCTTACCGCTGTTAGGGTTGCCCGCGAGCGCTATTTTAATCGACATTTTCTTATTTCCTCCTGTTATCTTTAGTGTTTGACCGCTTCTATTCCACCTCAATCATCTGCGCGTCCTCCTTGCGCAGTGACAACTCATAGCCGCGCACCGTGACCTCCACGGGGTCGCCCAGCGGAGCGACCTTGCGCACGAAAACCTCCACGCCTTTCACCACTCCCATGTCCATGATCCGCCGCTTAATCGCGCTCGCGCCCCCGATCTGCGTGACCTTTACCGTCTGTCCGGGGCTTATGTCTCTGAGTGTCCGCATATGCTTTCTCCTTCCTGTCATTTCCTATTATTAATCCGCTCGAAAAGTCTATCCTTACGGCAAAGCCGCTCAAACCATTATCTGCCTTGCCATTTCGCTGCTGATTGCCACACGGGACTCCTTGACGCTCACTATCACGTTCCCGCTTATTTTAGCAATCAGCGTAATCGGCGCCCCTTGCACAAACCCGAGATTTTCAAGAAATTTTCGCGTCTCGGCTTTCCCTCCGACTCTCTTGATCACACCGAATCTGCCCGCCTCAAGCATCGCCAACGGTATCATACCGCTCCTCCTATCTATATTTCCAGTGTTGAGCCTTTAGCGAACATAGAGGCTCCGGATGCCGACTCTGAGCGCCTCCTTGAGTCCGGTCGCGCTGATGTCCGCGGCAGTTAGGCGAGTGAAATCCGGGCCGCCGTACACTGTCCGTCTTTTACGCCCGGCATACACGCTTGTCCGGGTGCGCGCCAAATATCGCGCACCGCGTACCGAAAACGGTTTTCTACCCCTAACTACATTCAAGTATAGCATATTGTTCCGAAGTATGTCAACAAAAACTTTTTTGCTGCGGGGCGGCGTGTAGGGGTGCGTCCGGTGCTGCGGGTGCCGTGGGTTCTGCTGTAGGGGGCGTCTGCCCTCGGCCGCCCGAGGTTCCCCATCCCACTCGTGCGGCGTCCCGGACAGAGAACCGCAGGAAATATAAAAAGAGTTGAGATATGTCGGCTTATGTAATATAATAGGGGCGATTTCAGATTGGCTTGTCCAAAACGACATAAAGCGACTTTTACCCACAAAGCCGGAGGTGATGCGCGACGTGGCCAAAAACAAATTGAAGGGCTTGCGTTTTGAAGAAAATTTTTCCGACCAACAGGAGTTTAGCATCTTTGCGAACAAGATGATGATCGTACTGATAGCCGTGTTCTGTTTGACACGCGTTGCGGCGGGCTTGGCGCAGGGCGCCTACCGTCAGACCATTTTTGTCTCTGTCGCCGTCGTAATTCTTGTCGCCGCACTCACATTTATTTCGCGCAAACGCGTATTTGGTGATTCCAGCTATTTCATGCCGCTGTTCATGTACGGCATATGCGTGATCTTCTCGTTTTTCATGGGGAGCTTTACGTACTACTTTATACTCTGCGCCTCCATACTGGGCGTCAACGCTTTTTACCTGAACAAAAGGAGCATGCTCCTCTTAGTGATCATCATGAATGTAACGGGGCTTGTCTTGATATACTTCAGGCTCCCCCTCGCCTCTCCGGAGCGTCCCGCCGATACGATTCCCATTGTCGAGATGCTGGTAAACGAGGTCATGCTCGCGTGTCTATCGTTTGCGGTATATTACTTTACGTCCTTTGCGTCAGGTAAAAATGCGGATCTCAATCGCACGCAAAACGTTTTTAACTCGCTCTTCGCCACGACCGTCAACATGCTCGCCATCCTCGATGAACAGGGGCGTATTTCCTATTCGAGCGAGAGCTTCGCACGACTGGCGGGCAAGGAGGACATAAGCCGGATTATCGGCAAACACCTACATGAGCTGTTTGAGAACAGCGCGATTTGCGAGGCGCTTCAGGACGCCGTGCGCACGGCCGACAACAAGGAAGTAAAAATACTGTCGCTTGACGACGGCGGAAAAAACATCCACCTGAAGGTCGTCACGGGCCGCATGTACAGCAAAAACGCCGATGTCTTTATTGACATCAGCGACATTACGCCCATTATGGAGGCCCGTTACACCGCCGAGGAGGCAAATCTCGCAAAGGGAGAGTTCCTCGCAAACATGAGCCATGAGATCCGCACGCCCATGAACGGTATCATCGGCATGACCTCGATCGGCATGGCCGCGACGGAGACGGAGCGCAAGGATTATTGCTTTGAGAGGATAAAGGAATCCTCGGTGCATTTGCTCAAGGTTATCAACGATATTCTGGATATGTCCAAGATCGACGCGGGAAAAATTGAACTGGATATACATCCGTTCGGTTTTGAGGCTCTTATCCTCAGCGTGCGCAATCTCGTGAGCTTCAGTATGGATGCGAAGAATATCCGGTTTATGACCGTTTTAGACCCGGATATTCCGGATAACCTTGTGGGCGACGACAACCGGCTCACCCAAATAATGCTGAATCTGCTTGGCAACGCGCTGAAATTCACCCCGGAGCGCGGCGAGGTAACGCTTTCCGCCCGGTTGCACGGGACGGAGGACGGGCACTGTACTCTGCGTATCTCGGTTTCCGACTCCGGCATCGGTATTTCGAGTGAAAACCAAGCTAAGCTCTTCAATAAATTTCAGCAGGCGGAATCGACGACGACGCGGACGTACGGCGGTACCGGTCTCGGTCTGGCTATCTCAAAGCATCTGGTGGAGATGATGGACGGCAGTATATGGGTCGAGTCGGAGCCGGGCAAGGGTTCGACGTTCGCCTTTGACGTCCGGCTCGGAATCGGCGTGGAACGCGCGCCGAAGGAAATCACCGAGACGCTCGACGCGGCCGACCGCTTCAGGTCCTACCGTCTCCTGCTTGTTGAGGACGTGGAAATCAACCGGGAGATCATAGCCGCGCTTCTCGAACCGACGCGGATCGAAATAGATTTTGCTGTCAACGGCATGGGCGCGGTCGAAATGTTTGAAAACGCGGTTTCCCCCTACGATATTATACTCATGGATGTTCAAATGCCGGTCATGGACGGCTACGACGCCACCCGGAAAATACGCGTTCTGGACAGGCCGGAGGCAAAGCAAATTCCGATTATCGCCCTCACCGCCAACGTCTTTAAGGAGGACATAGCAAAAGCGCTCGATGCGGGAATGAACGGACATTTGGGAAAACCGGTGGATTTTGACGAGATGATCGGGGTTATGAGCAAATACCTGCCGGAACCGAAATAACCTCTACGGAGACCTGCGCCGGCGGTATCGCGTTTTCCGCGCCGTCGAAGAAATGCAGATCCCCGCGCCCTGCGGCGACCGTCACCTCCACGGGTCTGCCGCTCCGGAGCGCGGCCCCGCCGGGCTCCGTCTCCCCCGCCCCGCCACTACGGGCGGAGGCGCTTGATTCCGTCGCGTAAATGTCCCCCGCGTCTGTTTTGATCTTATAGACTGTCCGGTCGCCCAACAGCTCCCGCGCCGCGAGCACTCCGCGAAAGCTCACCGCGCCGGGCGGGGGCGTCCCGTCTCCGCGCATGATCCACGCCCTCTCGGGCCGAAAGCCGATATATGGCGCGTCAACGCCCGTATCGCGCCGCAGCTTGGAGTCCGTCTCTATGATGTTCATCGGCGGCGAGCCTATGAAACGCGCGGCGAATAGGTTCGCCGGGGCGTCGTACAGCTCCGTCGGAGCCGCTTTCTGCCGGACGGCGCCGCCCTCAAGCAGCACTATTTCGGTCCCCATGCTCATGGCCTCCACCTGATCGTGCGTGACATACAAGAACGTGATCCCCAGCTTCCTGTGCAGCTCGATGAGATCCGCGCGTATCTGCGCGCGCAGCTTCGCGTCGAGATTTGACAGCGGCTCGTCCATCAAAAAAACGCCGCTCTTTTTGACGATGGCGCGCGCAAGCGCGACGCGCTGGCGCTGCCCCCCGGAGAGACTTTTTGGTTTGCGATCCAGAAACGGCTCGAGATCCACTATCCGCGCGCACTCCGCTATGCGGGCTTCGCGCTCCGCTTTCGGCACCTTCATGTTTTTAAGGCCGAACTCCATATTCTCACGGACTGTCATCGCGGGGTACAGCGCGTAATTTTGAAAGACCATCGCCACGCCGCGTTCTCCCGGCGCCATACCGTCCATATCGCGGCCTCCGATCCTCACGCTGCCGCCGTCGTGCGGCTCAAGTCCCGCGATTATCCGCAAAATAGTCGATTTGCCGCAGCCGGACGGCCCCAGAAGAACCGTAAAGCCTCCGTCCGCGATGGTCAGATCCATATCCTCAATGACGGGCGGGTTTTCCCCGTAGCGCTTGGTGACGCCGCGCAGCTCAATCGCGCTCAAATATCCGTCCTCCTTATGATCTCATATATGTATTCGACATTCGGCATGACAAAATCCGCCGTCTCCCTCAGCTCCCGCCCGCCGCCGACGCCGCTGAGCACCGCTATGGCGACGGCGTCCGCGTTTCTCGCGAAACGCATATCGGCGCAACTGTCGCCCACGATCGCGAGCTCGCCGGCGCGGATACCCGTGAGCGCGCGGAAGCGGTCGGCGGACGCTCTATGCGGCTTGGGTTCCCACGCTCCGAAGTCGGCGCCCTCGATAAAATCGAAATACCCGCGCAGCGAGAGTCTATCCGCAAAGTATTCCGCGGCGGCCTGCGTGTCTCCGGTGACGAGTCCGAGATGGATGCCGCGCGTCCGCAAATCCCCGAACAGCTTATGCAGGTCGCAGACCGCCTCGTACCGCGCCGTTTTGGAACAGCTCGTCTCGTCGCTTATCTCGCACAGTCGCGCCGCCGCTTCCGCGTCGGTGACGCCGTACCCGAACCGCTCCAACGCGCGCGCAAAGAGCGCTCCACACTCGGCGTAAGTCCCGCAGGCAAACGCGCCGGCGGGCGCCACGCCGTCCGGCAGAACTCCGATGGAGCGCGAGAGCTCCGCCTCAAGCTCCGCGTCGCGCGTCAGTCCGGCGCGCTCCAGAAATTCCGTCGCGAGACGCGCCCCCACGCCGTCCCACAGCGCGTGAAAGTTGATGAGCGTACCGTCCTTATCGAAAATTATTCCTTTTATCATTATTATTTTCTCATAGAGTGACCGCCGCGAATGTGCGGTACACTCCCGTCCTCTCGCCCCACCACACGGGATTGACAAAACCGTACAGCGCGCCGGACGCGTCCCGGATATCAACGCGCGCCCATGTGTACCGCGCCGCGTCCGCGCTCGCTGAAAATGACGCTCCGCTCCCGCGCAGCGGCGCCTCCGCGTGTATTTCACCGTTGACTATCCACTGCGCGTACGCGCCCTCCGGGGCGCCGTCGGCGCGCAGCGAGCAGCGGAGCAAAACGTCGCCGCTACCCGCCTCCAGCCTGTCTCCGGGCAGGAACGCCCGTCCGCCCGACCAAAACTCGGGGTACAACTTCGTCCCCCCGCGGCAGACCCAGACGTGGCCCGCTTTCACGCCGCGAATAAGCTCCCCGCGCGTCAGCGACTCACAATATACCCACGAGGCCGGATCGCCCGGTATTGACGGCCCGTCCGCCCCGTCATACCTCTCGTGCTCGAGATTGTGGGAATCGCTGCCGCCTACTCCGTAAATCGTGTTGCCGTCGTTCCACAGCCGCGTCCAGAGCTCCAGCGCCCGCTCGTTGCCCTCGCGTGAGAACGTATAAGTGGGGTCGCATATTATCTCTACGGTGTGGAAAAGCGCGAGCGGCGTGTCCGGTATGTCCCACTTCCATTCGCGGAGGAACGGATGATTCAGGCTGTTGACCGCGCCTGTCCCCGCGCTGTACGCGAGGATGGAGTTCATACGCTCCGGCCGCACAAAGCCGCCGTCCATGTTTTCCGGCGTGAAGAAATCCGCGGGCAGCCGTGTGAGCCCTATGATGTTGAAATGCCCTCTCTCCGATGTGATCTCTATGCCGGGCAGCGCGAGCGGCGGCGCGTCGGGCCACGCGGTATGCGCCGTGTTGTGCTCCGTAGGCGTGTAGAAATCAAGTCCCATGCGGCGCGCCTTTTGAGCGGCGGACGCAACGCTCTCCTTGCCGTCGGAGAGGTGCGTATGCGCGTGGAAATCGCCCTTGTACCAGCCGGCGCGCGGCCGCGCCGCGGAGCCGGACGACACTGCGGCCGGCGGGTTATCCGTCATAATATCGGCGCCGTCGAACAGCGCGCAAACACCGTCCCCGATCGGTTCGTCCGGCACGGCTTCGCCAAAGCGCACCTCGGCCAGCGGCTGCGCCGGCGCCGCTTCGCCGCCCGCCGCCGTGGCCTCCGCCGGAGTGAACAGGCGCAGCGTCCACTTGCCGGGGGCGATAGCGCCGGGCACGCCGCCCAAGCCCGTGTGCCGGGCGTCGCGTCCCAGCGTCAGCACCTCGCCGCCACGCAGCCACTTGTTATACCGCAGGGCGCCGTATGGATCAAACAGGACGGCGAGCGAGAACGCGGGCGCGTGCTCCGGGAGCCAGCCGGCGCAAAAGCCGGCAGTATTCTCGCGGACGTCAAGCTCCGCTTGGACACACGTCTCGCTCAGGCGGCGCAGCGGCGCACACTCCCGCGTATCGCCCCCGCCGTCACCCATTGAGAACCTCGTCAAGCGCCGCCTGAGCGGCGGCCTGCGCCTCATCCAACGCCTCTTTCGCGGGAATGTTCTCAATTTCCACCTTATCACACGCGACGTTCAGCGCGTACAGCACCTGACCTCCCGTGGGATCGACAGTGTATGCTGAACCGTGCATGGCCTGGCTCATCGGCACTAGCGCCTGCGGGTTTTGCTCCGCGTACGCTTTGAACTCCGGCGTCTCGGCCGTGGATTTGCGAACCGCGACGTAACCCGTCGCCATCGACCATTTCGCCTGACTTTCAGGCGAGGTGAAATACTTCATAAACTCGTACGCGCCCTGCGTGACCGCGTCGTCGTCGTTCGCGGGTACCGCCAGCACCAGCGCCTCGGCGAGCGGCGCGGACGGATTGCCGCCCCAGCCGGGCTGTTCGAGCGCGGCCACCAGATCGAAGTCCAAGTCCGCCTGATCGCCGGACGAGCCCGTGTAGCCTCCGGCCTTGTCCTGCAAGACATCGTCTATCGTCTTGTACCAGTATTCCCAGCCCTGACCGCCGTAGTGGATCGTCATTATCTCGTCCTCATGTATCCACTTGCGGAAGGAATCCCATACCTCCACCCACTCGGGCGAGTTGATGAGTACGGTTTTGCCGTCGTCGCTGAATATTTTCGCGCCATTTGAGAGCGACGCATCGATCAGATTGACAACGCCCCACATCGGCTCCCAACCGTAGAATACGGTCTCGCCGCCCTCCTTTACCGTCATCTTCCGCGCGGCCGCCTCCAGGTCCTGCCATGTTTTTATGGATTCGGGATCGATCCCCGCCTTATCGAACGCGGCGATATTGTAGTAGAGTATCTGCGTCGTGCCATAGGCGGGAAGCGCAAACACGACGCCGTCCGGGAGCTCGCAGGGGGCGGTAAACACCTCAATATAGTCGCTCCCGTCAAAGGACGCGTCGGCGTCCATGAGCGGCTTGAGATTTTCCAGCAGTCCCTTTCCCGCAAGACTCATGGAGCTTGTCGGATCAAGCAGGCAGAGACTCGGCGCCGCGCCGCCCGCGATGCCGGCTTGCAGCTTTTGATACGTCTCGGTGTAGTCCGCCTGCGTCACGGACGTGACGCGCCAGCGGTTTTGCGACACGTTGAATTCCTCGACGATTTCCGCCAGAACACCCACCGCCGTCTTGCCTCCGGCATACCAGAAGGTGATCTCTACCGGCTGGGCGTCTGTGCCCTGCTCCGCGTCGCGCGGCGCGCGTGACGCCGGTGTCTGCGTGTCCAAGTTCTGCGCGTCCGAGTTCTGCGCGTCCGCCGCCGGCGAGACGTCGGGCGCGTCCTGCCCGCCTGACGCGGACGACGTCTGCTCTCCGCAGCCCGCGAGGAGCCCTATCGCGAGCGCGAGTGTAACTATGATTGCGAATGCCGACGTTCTTTTCCTTTTTGCTGACATTGGTCAATATCCTCCGAATATATATTTTCCCGGCTTTCTGAGAAGCTTTCGCGCCCAAGCCGATTGCGCGTCTATCCCTTGACGCCCGTGTCGGCGCCTATTCCCGCGATGAACCGCTTTTGGATCAGCAGGGACATTATAAGAAGCGGCGCCGTGACAAGCGTGCTCGCCGCCATTACGACGGCCCAGTTCGTGCCATAGGCCCCGCCCTCTATGAAGAAATGCCGCAGTCCCTGGGACACAAGACTCAATTCCGGCGAGTTTGTGATCAGCGACGGCCACATATAATTGTTGTAGCAGGTGATAAAGGCTATCAGCGCGAACGATATGAACATCGGGCGGGTCAGCGGGAATATGACGCGCCACAGCGTCTTCCAGTGTCCCGCCCCGTCCATGCGCGCCGCGTCATACAACTCCGGGGGCACCTGCATAAACGCCTGACGCAGCAGAAACACGCCGAAGATGCTCACGAGATTGGAGACGATCAGCCCCGTGTAGCTGTCGAGAAGTCCCATTTTAGACAGCAGTATGTAGCTCGGTATATACGTGGCGGCGCCCGGTACCATATAACAGCCGAGCACCACGGCGAATATGACGCGCCTGAATCGGAATTCCATGAACACCACGGCGTACACGAGCAGCGCGCCGGAAAACATCTGATACGCGACGGTCACGGCCGCGACAAACACGCTGTTGGCGATATAGCGCGGTATGGGCGACCGCAGCAGCACCTCGGCGTAATTGCCCCATTGCGCGTCCTTCGGGAAGAAAACGGAAAAGTCCAAAAGCTCCTGCTTCGTCTTCAACGCGCTCAGCGCCATCCAGACAAAGGGAAACGCCATCACAATGCCGATCGCAACCAGAACCGCGAGCTTCAGCGCGAACAGAGGTCTCGAATATAAATTTCTTCTCATCACGACACTACACCTCCCATCGAATCAGTAATACACAAAGCGTTTTGAAACGTAATTTTGCGCGATGGAGAGCGCCACCGTTATCAGCAGCAGCACGATGGCGAGCGCCGACGCCCTGCCCATGTTGAACCGCTCGAAGCCGAGCTGATAGTACAGATACAGCAGCGTCCTCGTGCTCCCGGACGGCCCGCCCTGCGTGAGTATCTGTATTTGATCGTACGCCTGCACGCCGTTTATAACGGAGACGACGCACAGGAAAAACGTCGTCGGTGAAATACAGGGCAGTGTGATTTTGGTGAATTTCTTCCACGCCGAAGCGTTATCGAGGCTCGCCGCTTCGTAGAGCGTCTTTGGCACCTTATCCAGAGCGTTAATGTAGAATATCATGGAGTAGCCGACGCTTTTCCACACCGTCACGATTATCACCGAGAGCATAGCCGTCTGCGAGCTGGCTATCCACTTTAGCGCCGGAAGGTCAAAAAAGCGCAGGATCGCGTTCGCCGCACCGTTCTGCGGGTCGAATATCCAGACCCAGACGAGCGAGACGGCGACAGTCGGAGTTATCCACGGCGAGAAGAACAGCGCCTTGAAAAAACCGCTCCCGCGGAACGCTCTGCGCAGCAGCGATGCCAGCGCCAGCCCGCCGCCCACGGTAAAGCCCGCGCTGAAAAAGCAGAACGTGAGCGTTTTTTGGAGCGCCTGAATAAACTCGCCGCTTGTGAGAAGCTTTACATAATTTGTCATTCCGGTGATGTTATACGATGGCGCCATATAATCCCAGTCAGTCAGGCTGATATACCCGGCGCTCAGCGCGGGGTATATCCAGAACAGCGCGAGCGGAGCGAGTGCGGGCAACACGAACGCCAGAGTTATCGCCGCGCGTTTCAGTTTTTTTCTTCTTGTGTATATATCGCACACCCCGTCCCGGATACATAGTCGGACCTGCCGATAACTATTTTATCCGATCCGGCGGGCGTCACAAGCGCGTTTTGGTGAAGATTATGTAAAATCGGCGTAAAGCCGCGCGGCTTGGATGACGAATTAATAATGAATAGTGAATAATGAATAATAAACCGATCAAGAAGTCTTATCCTCTTGACGGATAGCGCGAAAAACCAATGCCGATAGGGTGTCGGGCGGACGAAGCCGTCCGCTGCAACAATCGACAGTAGCAAAATAAGTTTACCCCCGTGTTTACGGATGGGACGAGAAACCGCGGGCGACCGAGGGCGGTCGCCCCTACAGGACGAGGATGCACGCGCCCCCGTCCAAAAACAAAACGCAACCCAATGAAATGGTTGCGTTTTTGAGAGGACGAACCGCGAAGCGAGAGAGCGTTCGCGTTTTCGCGCTATCCGTGCAGATATGATTTTTTTATCGGATCACTAATCACTGATCACTAATCACTGACCACTATTCATTATTCATTATTAATTCGCCGGCGCCGCCGGCGAACGCGAGCTCAAACAGCTCTCCGAGCCGCGCGCGCTCCCCTCTCAGATACAGGTATCCGAAAAGCGCCTCAAGACCGGTTGACATGTGGTACTCCGTCTGCGACGCGCCCCGCGCCATGGAGTGAACCCGCGTGTTGCGTCCGCGCTTGTATACCGCCCGCTCAGACTCGGTAAGCTCCGGCAGTACGCGCCGCGCGGCGGCGGCCTGTGCTCCGGCCGAGACGCGTTCCACCGCGGCCGTGTGCATATTGCGCGCCGTCGTACACCCCTCGTCGCACAGCCGCGTCCGCGTCATCAGCTCATACACCGCGTCTCCGACGTACGCCAGTCCGAGCTCGGATACGCCGAGCGCCTCGCGCTCCGTCATATCCATATTCAAATAGTCGCGCAAAAAATGACCTCCCATATTGACCTGACTGCGACCGCGGCCGCGCGTCCATCGCCGCCGGCGCCTATCCCCCCAGCTCGATCATCCTGTCTATACATCTCTTTGCGGACGCGGCGAGCTCCGGCTTCATCGTTATCTCCTCGCCCCCGTCTCCGGCGCAGCAGTGGTACAGATCCATGAGCGTCGTGGCTTTCATGTTATGGCACATCATTCTTTTACTCAGGTAATAAAAGCGCTTATCCGGACAGGCGTATTGCAAATGCTCCGCTATACTCGTCTCCGTGCCGATGAGGAACTCGCGGTTATCCGATTTCACCGCGTAGTCGTATATCCCGGACGACGAGCCGACGTAGTCGGCCGCCGCCACGACGTCGGGAACGCACTCGGGATGCACAAGCAGCAGCGCGCCGGGGTGCTTCTTCCTTGCGGCGGCGACGTCTCCCGCGTCAATGGCGGCGTGAATGGGACACCCCCCGTTTATCAGCCTTATCGTCTTCTCCGGGAGCCGATCCGCGACATAGGCGCCGAGGTTGCAGTCGGGCACGAACAGTATATTCGGGTTGTCCATCGCCCCGATGATTTTTACCGCCGACGACGACGTGACGCACACCTCGCACATCGCCTTGATCTCAGCCGTGGTGTTCATATAACACACGGCGGCGTGTCCGGGATACTTTTCCATCGCGGCCTTCATGCGCGCCGCGTTCAACTGATCCGCCATCGGACAGCCCGCCTCCGGGTTCGCCAGATACACCGTTTTTTCCGGGGAGAGCAGCTTTACAGTCTCGGCCATAAAGCGCACGCCGCACATGACGACACTGCCGCTCGGAGACTTCCGGGCACAGACGCTCACGGCGTACGAGTCGCCCGTATAGTCCGCGACCTCCAGAATCTCGCGGGCTTGATAGACGTGCGCGAGCACGCATATATCCCGATCTTTTTTCAACGCGCGTATTTTCTCCTGAATTTGCGCTATCGTCATGATTACCGCCATCCTTTCAAATAATCGCGTCGCCGCTCATCCCATAACCGCGCGCTTGGGCGCGGGGCGCAAGCGAATTATTGTATCGTTCCGCCGCCCACTACGACGTCGCCGTCATAGAGTACGACGGCCTGACCCGGGGTTATGGCCCGCTGCGCGCTGTCGAATTCGACGCGCAGCTCATCGTGACCCGTCTGATACGCCGTCGCCGGCTGCGCGCTGTGCGAGTACCTTATCTTTGCCGTCACGCGCACGGGTCCGTCAAGCCGCTCGGCGGGTATGATATTGATGCCCGTGGCGGTCAGCGAATGTGAGAACATCTCGTCATTCCCGCCCAGCACCACGGTATTCGTGTCCGCGTCGATCGATTTGACATACAGGCGCCCCCCGCCCGGCACACCGAGGCCGCGCCTCTGCCCTACGGTGTAGCGGATGATTCCGCCGTGCCGGCCGAGCGTCTTACCGCACGCGTCCACAAACGGGCCCGGCGGATACCGCTCGCCCGTGTATTCCTCGATGAATCCTGCGTAATCGCCGTTGCGCACAAAGCAGATGTCCTGACTCTCCCGTTTTTGGGCGTTCACGAAGCCCTGTTCGCGCGCCAGCTCACGCACGCGCCCCTTTGTCAGTCCGCCGAGCGGGAACAGCGCTCCGGCGAGCTGCTCCTGTGACATGAAATACAGGACGTAGCTCTGATCCTTGTCCGGGTCGACGCCCCGCTTCAAAATATGGCGCCCCCCGGCATCCGCCGCGCGCTCAACTCGCGCGTAGTGTCCCGTCGCTACATACCGGCAACCGAGACTGTCGGCCCGCAGACGCAGCGCACCGAATTTCAGGGCGCGGTTGCAGTCTATGCACGGATTGGGCGTCACGCCGCATCCGTACCGCCGCACAAAACGGTCTATGACCTGTTCCCTGAAAGTTCCGGCCATGTTTATAACGTAAAACGGGATGTCGAGGACGCGGGCGACGGCCTCCGCGTCGCCCGCGTCCTCCAGCGCGCAGCAGCCTTTTTCCCAGCCCTCGCCGACGTCCTCGTTCTCGAAAAGCTTCATCATCGCGCCCGCGCAGTCATAGCCATCCCGCAGCAGCAGGAACGCCGCTACCGAGCTGTCCACGCCGCCGCTCATGGCGACGAGCGCCTTTTCCATAATTATGACCATGCCTTTCGTTTCACTTAAGGCACAAAACGAACATGAAAAGGCATGGTCATAATGCGCCTGTTTTGCGTTATTGTCCGCGAAAAAATCCTAGCTCGCTATGAGTATGATATTTTTCACAAGATCAATATTTGTTACGGCGCCCATGACGACGGTTTCAACGCCCATGATGTCAGTGAGCGTGACGCTGCCGCCGTCGGCGGTCACGCCGCTGACATGCTCGCACACAAGCGTCTCATGCCCGTCCCTCACCTCGAATACCGACGAAAGGCACATCGCCTGTTCACCCCTTTCCTTCGGGAGCCGCGCCGTCGTCCAACCGTTCAAGCGCCTCCCGCAGCTGCTCGTTGCCGCGCTCAAAATGGAGTACGGCGCTCTCTACAAGCTCGGAGACGCCGCCAAAGCCCGCGTCCGCAAGGCTTCGGCCTATATCGCGCATTTCCTGAGCGTGACTCCGGTTGTGTCCGAGCATGTACCGCAAGAGCGCCGTGTCCTTTGACGCGACGGGTCCACCCGGCGCGCGGTCATGATCGTGCTCGTGCGTGTGCGTATGCCCATGATCGTGATTGTGTTCGTGCGTATGCCCATGATCGTGTTCGTGCGTGTCAGACATTTTATGACCATGCCTTTCGTTTCACTTCAGGCACAAAACGATCATGAAAAGGCATGGTCTAATGCGCCTGTTTTGCGGTTGCACTTGTTTTCGATCTCTCGTCCTTTTCGCCTGTGGCGAAAAGAATTTTTGCGAAGGAGTGCGCCCCGTGCGACGGAGCAAAAATTGTTATATCTCCGTCAGTTTCGGTAATTCATTTACCGAAACTGACACTCTGCGAGCGCCGCAGCGCGAGATCCAACCCTCGTAACTCGTTTGTTACGGCGAAGCCGTGACAAACGAATTTACTCCCCTATTACGTCTTTGCTCCGACCGAAAGCGGCAAATTTGCCCCGTTGCGCGCAACGTATCCGCAATCGCATGTGACGCTCTCCTCGTTTGAGAACAACTCAAGCTCCGCTCCACATTCCGGGCAATTCAGTTCAATGATTTTCGGTGTTATCGTGTTTTCCACGCCCTGACAGCGATCCATATATGACACACTCCTTTACTGTAATCTTGTAATCGCGCGCCGGTTCACGACGAACCGGTCCCCAGTCCCCCGCCCGTTTACATCGACACGTGTTTACATCGATCCATATTATACAGCATTTACCCCGCGAAGCGCAAGCCTTTCGTCCTCACGTCCTCACGGACTTCGCTAAGCTCGCTTCCGGCTAAAGCCGAAAGCTCGCCCGCTCCGTCGTTCGTCCTCTCCGAAACGAACCCACTTCGTTGGGCTTCGTTTCGGCTTTGGACGTAGTTCTCGATCCACAGGCGAAAAGGACGAGAGAGTGAAAACGAGTACATACGAAATTATTCCGGTAATTATTAATTATACACTATTAATTATTAATTCGTCGAGTGAGCGCGTCACGACGCGCTCACTCGACGAATCCGTATTTCACTTTTATCCTGTCGAGCTTTTCGAGCATGGGGCGAGAGGCGAACCAGAGAAAGAAGACCGTGGCGGCGGCGTGTACGAGGTCAAAGGGGAAGCCCCGCACGTACGCCGAGAGGAACATCGGCCACATCGGATTTTGCTGATATATTATCACGTACGCGGGGTTCATTATGCCGCCGTATATGATCACCGTGGCGAGTCCCCCAAAAATGCACAGCGGCAGACGGCCTCTGCGCAGGAGGCCCTTGCGGAACAGTACGCCGGAGACAAAGCCGATGACGCCCATCGCGAACATCTGCCACGGCGTCCACGGTCCCTGACCGAACATGATATTCGACGTCAGCATCGTGACGGCGCCCACAAGAAAGCCCGTCTCGCCGCCGAACGCCACGCCCGCTATTATGACCGTCGCCGTCACCGGCTTGAATTGCGGGAGCATAAAAAACGCGCCGCGCCCCGCGACCCCGATCGCGCAAAGTACCGAAATTATGACGAGCTCGCGCGCTTTGGGCTTACGAGACTCAAATACGAGGGCGAACGGCAGCATGGTCTCCAGAATGATCATCAGCGCGATAAAGTAATATTTCCTGTCGCCGAGATAAAATACGCCGATATAAATTGTCAGCGGAACGGCAAGCAGTATCATCGCGGCCGCCGCAACCGTGCGGCGCGGCAGCTTGCGGCGTCCCGCCGGCGTCTGATCGCCGTCGATAGGGCGCTCATGCCTTCGGCTGACAGACAGCGCGAGCAGAAAAAGCGACGCGAGCAGGGCGATATATAGTCCCGTCAGACTGTCCCCGAGCAGCCACGGGATATCGGGTTCCGCAAGTGAGACATACGCGAGGGCGAGCGATATGAGACCGAACACCCCGCCCGCGAGCTTTCGCCACAGTGGAAGCCTTTTTTGTTCGCCGCCCGGCGCGGCGTTATGGGGCGCGTCCTCACGGTACTCATACCTCGAATCCGAGTCCGAATCCGGGGGCTCCGGCTCCGGCGGCGTGGCCGACGTTCCCCCCAGCGCCGCGATTATATCGCCGGCAGTCACGGCGCCGGGCAGCAAGCCGCGCGCCATGCGGTTTGCCGCCGTTGTGTAGAAGCTGTTGCCCGCGAAGAATTCCGCCGGCGCGCCGTCCGAGACGACGCACCCGTCAAAAAACAGGGCGCAGCGGTCAGCGTACTCCGCGCAAAATTCGACGTCGTGGCTGACCAGTATGACCGTCGCGCCGGAACGCGTCAGATTCCTCAAAATTCCGGCGAATATCTGCTTGAATTCAGCGTCAAGGCCCTTAGTTGGTTCGTCAAGCAGCAGTATGCGCGGACGCAGCAGCAGCACTTTGGCGAGTGCGGCGCGCTGCTGTTCTCCGCCCGACAGATCGTAGGGATGATTTGGCAGCAGCGTCTCAATGCGGCACAGGCGCGCGGCGCGCGCTATGCGGCGTTCGCGCTCCTCCCGGGTCAGGCGTTCCTGTCTGACGATCTCGAGAAGGTCCTCGTAAACCGTCTTTTTGACGAAAAGAGTCTGCGGGTTTTGCGGCAGCACTCCGAGAAGTCCGCGAAACGGATCTCCGTGCGACGAGAGCTCGCGCCCTTCGACGTACACCTTGCCCCGGTACGGCTTGTTGGCGCCGGAGATGAGCGACAGCGCCGTCGTCTTGCCGGCGCCGTTCCCGCCGAGTATGGCCGTTATCTCGCCGGCGTTTGCCCCGAAAGTCAGTCCCTTTACGACGTCCGGCGCGTCCTTTTCGTATTTGAACCACACGTCGTCGAAGCGAACCGCGCCGCGTTCCGCCCCGCCGCCTTGCGGCAAGTCTCGCCCGCTCCGCTCCGCCCCGACTAATCCGCGATTCGTTGGAGCGTTCGGTGACGTCTCCTCCCCTGCCCGAAACGCTTCGCCGGTTTCTGCCATCTGTCGGGCAAGCCACCGGGCGCCGTCGCGTACCGTCACCGGACACGGGAGAGCGTTGGGGACGGCGTGCCAGACGCGTATCGGCGTCGGCAGCGCCAGAAACGTCCCGAGCGGGAGACAGTCGCGCAGAGAGGACGCGGCGTCGCCGTCCGAAACGCGCAGCGTTCCGTTGTCCACCGTCAACTGCGCCGCGAGGCGCCCGCCGTCCATCACGAGCGCGCGGTCGCACATGGGGAACACTTCCTCCAGTCGGTGCTCGGTGATAATAACCGTTATGCCGAGTTCCCTGTTTATCTTGCCGACTGTCGCGAGAAAGTCCGACGCGGCTATCGGGTCGAGCTGGCTTGTGGGCTCGTCCAGGATGAGGACAGACGGCTGCATAGCCATTATGGACGCCAGATTGAGGAGCTGCTTCTGGCCGCCGGAGAGCTCAGTGACGTTCTTGTAAAACCACGTCTGTATGCCGAAAAAGGACGCCATCTCAGCCACGCGCAGCCGTATTTCCGGTGTGCGGTATCCGAGACTTTCAAGGCCGAACGCGAGCTCGTGCCACACCTTGTCCGTCACTATCTGATTGTCCGGGTCCTGCATGACGAAGCCGATCCTCGCGCTCTGCTCGCGTGGGGAAACGCCGTCGATCGGCGCACCCTCGAACAGTATCGTACCTCGCCTGTCGCCGTGCGGGGCGAGCGCGGGCTTTAATTGCCGCAGGAGCGTCGATTTGCCGCAGCCGGACGGCCCGCAGAGCGCGACAAGCTCGCCGTGTCCGACGTAGAAATCCAGATCGCAAAGCGCGTCCTGCGTCCGCTCGGGGTAACGGAAGCTCAGGCCGCGGACTGTAAAGCTCTCCATTTTCTATCCTCCAGGAGGTTGATGGTTACAGGCATCGCGCACAGCGCGAGATAGGCCGTCATGACGGCGGCGGGCAGGGCGCCCGCCGGCACACCCTTTATGGATGGATAGTACCGCCAGTAGAGCTGTCCCGCCGCCGCGCCGGACGCGACGGCGGCGACGCAAATGAGTATAAACGCGAGCGCGTATCTGTCGCGTCTGTCGAAGCGGTATATGGAGAACGCCGTCCGGCCCGGAAGTCCGTAGCCGCGGCTTTTCATGCTGTCGGCGGTCTCTATGGAGTTCTCCAGTGCCCATGTCACCATGACGGACAGTATCGTTATGCCGTTGCGCGCCCTGCGCAGAACGCCGCCGCTCGACGCGTCGCGCCCTATGCACCGCTGCGCGCTTGTTACGGCCTTGAGCTGCGCCATAAATTTTGGGACGAACCGCAGCGTCATGGACAGCACGAGCGACAGCGCGGGTATGATGCGTCCGAACAGATACACGAACTTGTCGGAGGTCATCACCGCGCTGTAGCAGGCAAACCACGATATGGCCGTGACGATCGTCGCGGCAGCCGACGCGCCGTAGGCGATGGATTCGAGCGTGAGGGGATTGCCGCTCGGCAGATACGTCAGAATGGTCACGCCCTCGTGGCTGAACGCGGGGTTGAGCAGCGCCGCGAAGACGAACATCGACAGCATATATACGAGCTGGAGTCTCACCGCGCGTCTGCCGCTGAGGTATACCGAGTAACATATCCCGCACACGAGCGAGAGCGACAGGCAAACGGGGTGGCCAAGCAGCATCGCGCCGCCTATGACCGCCACGAAATACAAAAAATTTACGGCGGGGTGGAAGCTCGAAAACGCGTCCCGGTTTACCATGCCTCAGCCACCCACGGAATAATAGCCTCCGACATCAACGCCGAGACTGCATGTGTACACCCACTCCACGACGTCGCCGTCCTTGAGCGCGTAGCGCGAGCAGCCGTAATTCGGGAACCAGTCGTTTACCTTGTACATCCATCCGGAGAGCTCGCCGCAGTCAAACTCATAGAGGTTGTTTATCCCCTCAATGTACGCGGAATTGTACATCGGCGTATTCGCAAATTCCAGATGTATCCCGGCGCGCTTCATCTCGCGCCGGAGCACGTCAAAAACGCTCTCGCCCTCGTAAAACGTCACGGACGCGGCGGGGAATATGACGCCGTCCGGCGGAACGAGTTCGGCCTTTTCGGGGTCGAGCCAGCTTATATTGTCGAGTATCGTGTCACAGCGCACGGACAGCGTGCAGGTGAGCGCCGTGTCGGACGTGACGGCGTCCTGCGGCTCGACGGGAATGGGTCGTCCCTCCGGCACGGGATCCGTCAGATACCTGTCCCGGCCTGTCCCCGGATCAATCTGCATACCAAGTTGCGCCGAATAATCCGCGTCGCCGCTCGGGGACGGCGCGGCGTCCTGTCCGCCGGCGAGGGCTTCCGCCAGCTCCTGCTTCTCCTCCGCCGTCATCGGGCGGTCGAGCTCCGCTCCGGGCGCTACGCTGTCAGTCACCTCCACCGCAGACGCTCCGCCGCCGGACGGCGCGGATACGCCGTCCGGCGAGGGAGAGGGCGCTTCCGATTCGTATTCGCCTTCAGAGACGGTCGGACTCTCCGCACCCGACACGGTGGTCGGCGTCGGACTCTCCTGCGCGTCCGATGCCGGAGCGCCGCCTGAGTGCGAGGTATCGCCGCCCGGCTGTCCCGTCTGCGTCTCCGTCTGCGTCTGCGCCTCCGTCTGTGGCTGTGTATTTTCCTCAGTCTTTGGCCGCCCGGCGTCCCAGCCGCGCGCGCCCGGAGCGCCGCCGCCGTACCAGAAGGCAAACGCCAGCACAGCGACTATCACGAGAGCGGGTACTATTATCCTCAATTTATGATTTCGCATTCGTCGCCTCCTACAGAAGATTCGCGGCGCCGAGCAGCTCAAACAGCATCTGCGCGACCTCGGAGCGCAGGATATTGTCGAGCGGGCGAATATTCATATCGTCCGGCGGCAAAATCCCGTCGCGGTAACAAAACGCGAGCGCGTCGCGCGCCCAGTCGGCGGATGTTACGTAGTCGTCAAATTGCGAGAGCACGCCCCGCGTCTCTCCGGGCGCCATATCGGTGTCAATGCCGCACAGCTTTGCGGCGCGCGCCATCATAACCGCCGCCTGCTGGCGCGTAATAGTTCCGTCGGGATCAAACGTCGTTTCCGACATACCGTTTACGATTTCATAGTAATACGCGGAGGCGACGGATTTTGCGTACCACTGCGAGGCGGGGACATCTGTGAAAACGGACGTCGTCTTCTCGGGGAGTCCCAGCCCGTACGTCACTATCTTGGCGAGCTCCGCGCGCGTCATCGTCGCGTCCGGTTCAAATCTCAAGCCGTCGCCGCTCTTTCCGTTGATTATGCCGCGCGCCGCGAGGGCGTTTATCGCCGTGACGCTTTTGTGTTCGTAGACGTCGTCAAACGTCCTGCCGGGGGCGGTTATCGGAAGCTGCCTCACATCCGCGTGCTTGCCGGGAATACCCGTTCCCCGGCCGGGGCCGGCTGCCGCCGCGCCTCCGGGGATATTCAGCGCGTCGGTCATGCGGTAAAGCGACGGCATACCGTCGCGCGCCCGCTGTACGGCTATGAGCGCGTACAGCGCCTGTTCGGTAGACATTTGAGCGTTGCCGCTGCCCGAAACCGTGTGCAGGAAGCCGCCTCCGGGCAGATAGAACGTCATGAGATTGTCAAGAAGCGTATAGCTGTTTTTGACAAAGCGCGGGTCGTCGAGCGGTATTCCGAGCTCGCACAGCGCCACTATTATCTGGACGACGCTCTCCGAGTTTGACGTAGACCAGCTCGAATACCCGCCCTTGTCGTCCTGCCTTTCGGACATCGCGGCGAGCGCCTCCTCCGTCACGCGTTTGACGTCTGCCCTGTGCTGATATTTGGCGAGCGCCTGAAGCGCCATGCCCGTTATATCGGGATCGGAAGCGGCGCCTGCGGGTGCCGCCGACGTGCCTCCGAACAGAGAGAATCCCCCGTCGGGAAGCTGGCACTCCAGGATGCGATCGATATACATGTCGCGTGTCGCCTGTGTCGCCGCGTCCGGGTTGTGCGGTATCTCATAATTGCCCGTGTCGAGCGCTATCAGCGCCCAGATCGGGCCGTTGAGTCCCTGCCATATCGTCCTATCGTAGTCGCCGAGCGGCGTCAGCAGATTGTATCCGGCGACGTTCGACGGGTCTCTCCCGATAGCGGTGAGCGCGAGTATGACGCGCGAATACTCCGTGTACTTCTTCGTGTGCAGCACCCCGCCGCACGCTTCGACGTACTCCTCCACGGTGGCGTAGTAGTTTTGATAATATGAGTCCGGCACGTCATAGCCGCTGCGGGCGAGCTCCATGACGGCCCACTCGCCGCCGACCGAGTCGACCTGCGGCAGCTTTACGGTTTTATAGACGTATTCCGCCGTGTCGCGTATTACCGCGTCGAGCGACGTGTCCGCGGCCGCGCGCGCCGGAACGCGCGGCAGGGAAAGTGCGGCAAGACATAGCGCGGCCGCCATAGCTCTCCTGATTATATTCCTCATAACTTAGCTCCCCCGTCATGTTTTCTGCGAAATCCGCCGACGCGAAAAGGGCGCGGCGAACATCGTGAATACTGTTCGCCGCGCCCTCGGATTCTGCCTGATAACGAAACTCAAAACGGTGAGCCGTCTGTTATTTCGCCCCCGCAATAGGTCTTCCGGCTGCGCGCAATTCAGAGACGTCCGCCTTGATCGGAACGCCGTGACACGGGAGGGCGCGGAGCTCGTCTCGGCTCAGGCTCTCCGGATCACAGCCGCAGTCTCTTCGTCTGTGGATCAGCCTTCTCGGTTTCCCAATGGCAGGCTTTCGCCGCGACCCACATCCCCATACGCTCACGGCTACGGGCATCGCGGCGCACGCCGCGATGACACCCATGCTCGGGATTCTCACCCGATTCCCTCAATCCTCGCGGCATCGCAAAGCGCGTAAGCCGCGGGCCACAACAGGAACAGTTAAAGTATCGCTCGACATCAGACGGACGCGAGCGCTGTATCCGCGTGCCGCGAACACCGCCGCCGTCTGACGCCATGACAATAGTAACACGTCCGGGCGAATATTGTCAAGAAAATTTATTATTCGTTTGTCACGACTGTGGCGTAACAAACGAGTTACGAGGGGTTGGGACTGATTGCGAATGTTATCTTCACGTCGCCCGAGACAGTATTGACGTCGATGCCAAAACGACCGCCGCGCGGCGATTGCGCGTATTTCCCGAGTCCGCGGCCGTTCACCGTTATATTGCCCGAGACCGTCTCCACATCGTATGAGATGTCCTCCTCGCGCGCCGGCGACGTGAATACGACTCCTCCGGATACCGTGGCGATCTCCAGATCCGCTTCCTCCGCCGACACGGTCACGTCGCCGGAGGTCGAATCGAGCCTCCCGTACAAGCTCACAGCCGAGACGTCGATATTCCCGGACACCGTCTTGCCCTCGAGTCCGCCGGAGAAAAGCTCGAGCTCGGAGTCGCCCGAGGACGTCTCGAGACGCGCCTTGTCGGACGTGACGCCGCGCGTCCTGATATTCCCAGACACGGTTTTCAGAGTCAGCGTACCGGTTGCAAGCGATTCGACGCTTATCCCGCCGCTCGTGGTCTCAAAGGCGGCGGAACGCACCGCGCCGTCCGCGCCGGGAAATACGACGTCGCCCGACACGCTGCTGACGGAAAGCTCGTCAAGCGGGGCATCCTCCGGGTAGTAGAGCTTTATATACGCTGTATAGCCGCCGCCCCGCAGCGCCGTAAAAGCGAAGTTGAATAGCCTGAAACCGGACGCGAACTCGCGCACGGTCAATACGCCTCCGCTCAGGCTCCACTCCGGCTCGCCGTCGTATGTGAATATCTCGAAGCCGAAATCGCGCGCCGGAAAAAACTCGACGTCCGCTCCCACGGCGTCTACCCTGACGGAGCGCACGCCCTCGATATCGCGCCGCGACAGCGTCTCCGGCGTCCCCGTACCGCCGACGCGCAGACCTCCCCGCCCCCACGAGATATAGCCGTCGGCGCCCATGCCCCACGCCGCGAGAAACAGCACCCCGCCTATGACGGCAAGTATCGCCGCCACTATCGTGATTTTTTTCACCGTTATTTTCATTGCGATCCTTCCTTTCACCGCGACGCGGCGTTATGACTGCTCCCTGTTCCGTCCTCTTTCCGTTCTCCGGAGTACGGTTTTCCCGATAAACCTTGAAATGGCGCGTACGCTTTTCTTCCACAGCCAGACTATGGCGCGCAGCAGCAGCCAGCCGACGCCTATGCCGGCAAGCCCCGTACCGAGCGCGGCCAGCCCGAGCGCGAAATTTTGCGTCATCGCGGCGGCGCCGAGTATGACGCACACGAGTCCGCCCGGCATCATCGCGGCGGCCGCCGCCCCCGCCGCGGCAATCACCGCCAGTATGGATACGATCACCGCCAACGCCGCCGCGGCGATTGCCGCAGCTACGGGCAGTCCGACGGGCAGCGCGAAAACCGCCAGAATCACCATAGACACTGTGCGCGCGAATCCCCGCTTTTTAGCCGTCCCCGCGTCCGCGTCGTCCGCCTGGCCGCCGGGCGTCCCCGCCTCGGCTTCCCCGTCCCCGGGCGTCTCCGCGTCCGTACCCGCGACGGCGACGGCTTCCGCTCCGGGCTCGGGGCCCGCGCCCGCGACGATCTCCGCCGCGATGCGTCCTGCCGCCTCGCGCGGGTGTCCCAGCGCGGCAAGGGCCTCCGCCTCGTCCTCGGCGTCGTCGAGATATTCCTCGTAGAAGCTCACGGCGGCGTCAATCTCGTCCGGCGGCAGCGCCCGCAAAAGCCGTCTGAGCTTATCCAGATATTCCTGTCTTGTCATGCCGCGTCACCTCCGTCCAGTACGTCGTCCACCCGTCTTTTGAATTCTCCCCAGTCCTCCCTGAGCTCCCCGAGCATCCTCCGTCCCGTCTCCGTCAGGCGGTAATACCGCCTGTTGCGCCCCTCGTGCGGCGTGTCGTACGTCTCGAGACATTGCTGTGTCTGCAATCGCCGCATTACGGGATACATCGTCGATTCCGACACGTCGAGCGTCCGCTTTACGCCCTGCGTGAGCGCGTAGCCGTATGCGTCCCCGCGCGATACGACCGCAAGCACACACAGATCGAGCAGCGCGCCGGTTGCGTTGATAGTCATGTGCCGTCTCCCCCCTTTTTGCCATATTCGGTGCATATAATATTATATATCATATAATATTGTGGTTGTCAATATATTATTTGGAAAAATCTAAAATATTTTTTTATTCGGGTGTCAATGATGTGTGAAATAATTTTTTGACAGCCGGATTTTTGATTTAATCGGTAAAAAATTGTGCCCCCGTGTGGGGTGTGGGGGGATTCTAAAGGGGGGAGGGGACGACTGTCCCCGTAACCCCCTTTAGCCGCCTTTTGGTGACTTTTCGGCGGGGCGAAAAGTCACCCGCCGGAGGCATGACCAGAAAGAGGGTCCTGCCGGGCATGTGGGCGGCGACAACCGCACGGGTGGGATGGGAGAACCGCGCGCGTGTGCGGTTGACAAACCGCGCTCTGCCGGTGTATGATTGCAGGAGAATTTCAAAGGGGCGTTCTAAACCATGACACGGGAGGTACACTTATGGAAAGCAACAGTTCACGCTTCAAGACCATAACTTGGCGCGTTATGGCGCCCGTTCTCAGCATTATCGCGGCTATTTGCTTTTGGATCGTCTACTCGCGAAACGGCAAGTTGATTACACTTGTCACCGCTATCTGTTTTACGCTTGTGGCAGCGTCTAATGTTTCAATTTTTATAATCGATCGGCTCAAGTCTCAGCGGGGGAAGCAAAATGAGACGAAGCCGGACGAACAGTCAACAGATAACAGATAACAGATAACCCCTTCCCGCGCTCCCGGTTTAGGTGCTTTCAAACGCCGATACGGTGACGGGCGGGAGTGACAATTCTCCTGCCATTCGGTCGACAGACGGACACCTCTTTCATACACCCTCCCGCGGGTTCTCCTGCACCGCCATCGTTTCAGCGCGGCGCTTGCAAACGACGTTCAGATATATGCTGTCGAGTACGTCGAGCACAAACACGACTTGTAAGACAAAATGGAGCGCAAACTCCCCGGTGGTGATGATGCCCCTGCGCCGCAGCGGGCGAAGGTTGGAGATAACATGTGCGGACGTCCCCAGCACTGTCAAATAGGCATACATGACAAGAAACGGCAGCAAGGGCAATACTATGAGCGCGGTGTGAAACACAACCAACCCCAGCGCCCATACGCAGAAGTTTATGATATAAAATGGCGCCAAGCACAATTTTGCGACCATTGCGGCGCTGAGCGAAACAAATCTCCCGCGCGCGGCCGCGATTATATTCGCCACCGCCAACGCACCGCTAAAAGCCGCAAACGCGAACGGAATGATAAGCGGCCAGCCCTGCTCCAAGTTGCCCGCAAATATGGCGCGCGCTTCGTTTTTCCGCAGCACGTAAACCGCCGCCGCGATAGATAAAGGCACGAGATATACAGACGCCGCCATAATCGCCAGCAACCTTTTCATTCCCTCGCCCTCCAATTCCCTTGCGCGCGGTGTTGGCCCCGTATGTTACCGGCATACCGCGTTATGCTTGCCCCTCGCGTGGAATTCCTCGATTTTACAGCAGGTCTATACCTCGATCACCCCGTCGAAGACCTTGACGCAGTTGCCCGTCATGTACACGCGCTCGTCCGTGTAGTTGATTATGAGCTCGCCGCCGGGCGACATGACCTTGATGTCCTCGCCCTTGCCGCAATGCCCGTTCAGCGCGGCGGCGACGGCGGCGGCGCACATGCCCGTGCCGCAGGCGAGCGTCTCCCCGCTCCCGCGCTCCCAGACGCGCATTTTCAGCGTGTTCTTATCGACGACCTTGACAAATTCCGTATTCACCCTGTCGGGGAAAATCTCGTCCGTTTCAAACAGCGGGCCTATCCTTGACAGCTCCAGCGCGTCGGGTTCCCCGACGAACACGACGGCGTGGGGATTGCCCACAGACACGCACGTTATCTCGTATTTGCCGCCCGCTATATCCACGGGGCGCGATATGACGTCCTCGCCCGGGAGCCTGACGGGTATCTGCTCGGGGGAGAGGATGGCCTTGCCCATATTGACGCGCGCGGAGGAGACAAGTCCGTTTTGCGTGTAGACCGTGACGTCCTTCACGCCGCTCATCGTCTCGATCCTCATGGCCTCTTTTTTCACCATGCCGCCGTCGTAGAGGTATTTCGCCACGCAGCGGATGGCGTTGCCGCACATCGCGCCCTCGCTGCCGTCCATATTGAACATTCGCATACGCGCGTCCGCGTCCGGCGTTTCGCTCCGCATTATGAGCACGACGCCGTCGCCGCCTATGCCGTAGTGCCTGTCGGAGAGTATGACGGAAAGACTCTCCGGGCAGTTTATATCCCTGTCCCACGCGTTTATATAGATGTAGTCGTTGCCCGCGCCGTGCATCTTTGTAAATTCCAGCTTCATCCGCTCGCTCCTCATCGCGTTAATATCCACAAGCTCCGTGTTGTTCTCATTATACCCCGAGAGCAGGCTTTCCGCAAGCGCGTCCGCCGTGTCCAGGGACGTCAGGCACGGTATGCCGAGCGTCGTAGCGCGGCGGCGTATCTTCACGTCGTCGGAGGCGGGGTCGCGTCCCTTTTCGGACGTCGAAACGATGTAGGACAGCTTGCCGCTCTCTATGACGCTCATCGTGTTGTTTTCCGGCGACTCGCGTATTTTTTTCACCGTCTCGGCGCTCAGACCCGCGCGCCGCAGCTCCGCCGCCGTCCCCTCCGTGGCGTATAGCTCAAAGCCGAGCTGCGCGAACTTCTTGGCGATGGCGGCGATCTCCGGCTTGTCCTGCGCGCGCACGGTGATGAGCACGCCCCCGCGTTTCTGCATTGAATACCCCGCCGCGACGAGGCCCTTGTACAGCGCCTCCTTGAGGTTCTTGCCGATGCCGAGCACCTCTCCCGTCGATTTCATCTCCGGGCCGAGCTGCGTGTCGACGTCGGTCAGCTTCTCGAACGAGAACACGGGCACCTTGACGCACGTGTACGGCGGTATCTTATATATCCCGGGGGAGTAGCCCATCTCGCGCAGCGTCACCCCCATAGACGCCTTTGTCGCCAGCTCGCACATATTTATGCCGGTGACCTTGGACAGATACGGCACCGTGCGCGAGGCGCGGGGATTGACCTCTATCACGAATATTTCGCTGTCCGGCATGACGATGTATTGCAGATTTATGAGCCCGAGGGCCTTGATTTTCAGGCATATCCCGCACGTCTCCTCAAAAATCCGCGCCGCGAGCGCGTCGTTGATATTGATGTTCGGGTACACGGCGATGCTGTCGCCGGAGTGTATGCCCGTGCGCTCGATGTGCTCCATTATGCCGGGAATCAGGACGTCGGTTCCATCGCAGATGGCGTCAACCTCTATCTCCCTGCCGGAGAGGTACTTGTCTATCAGGACGGGGCTCTCCTGCTTTTGTCGCAGGATGATCCCCATATACTCGCGCACGTCGTCTTCGTTCCACGCGATTATCATGTTCTGCCCGCCGAGCACGTAGCTCGGGCGCAGCAGTACGGGGTATCCGAGCTCTCCCGCCGCCTCCAGCGCCTGTGCCTCCGTCATGACGCTCTGTCCGGCGGGGCGGCGCAGGCCGAGCTCCTCGAGCAGCGCGTCGAAGCGCCCCCTGTCCTCACAGGCGTCTATCGTGTCCGCCGAGCTTCCGAGTATCGTAACGCCGCGCGCGGCGAGCGCGGGCGCGAGCTTTATCGCCGTGCCGCCGCCGAACGCGACGATGACGCCCACGGGCTTTTCCGTTTCCACTACGCGCATTACGTCGTCTATCGTCAGCGGCTCGAAGTACAGCCTGTCCCCCGTGTCGAAATCCGTGGAGACCGTCTCGGGGTTGTTGTTGATTATTATGACCTCGCAGCCCATCGCCTTGAGCGTCCAGACGCAGTGGACGCACGCGTAGTCGAACTCTATGCCCTGTCCTATGCGTATGGGCCCGGAGCCCAGCACGATAACGCGAGGCTTGCGCGACTTCCCGACGAGCTCGGCGGCCTCGTCCTCGTCGCCGTCCGGTATCGAGTAGAAGTAAGGCGTTTCCGCCGCGAACTCCCCGCCGCAGGTATCTACCATCTTGAACACGGGCCGGCGCGCGATTACGGGGTTATCGCGGATATTTTTGAGCTTATGCAAAAACCAGCGGTCGATCTTCGTCAGCTCGAACATCTCATCGACGTCCGCGCCGCGCCCGAGCGCCTCATACACCGCGAAAAGCCGCTCGTCGGTCGCGGCGCTTATGAGCTCGCGAAGCCGCGCGTCGTCGAGGCTTTTCAGTTGCGGCAGCTCGAGTGAGCCGAGCCCGAGCTCCGCGCCGCGCACGGCCTTGAGCAGCGCCGTCTCGAATGTGTCGGCGATGCTCATCACCTCGCCCGTGGCTTTCATCTGTGTGCCGAGCCCGCGCTTGGCGTACACGAATTTGTCAAACGGCCACTTGGGGAGCTTCACCGCCACGTAGTCGAGCGTCGGCTCGAACGCGGCGAAGGTCTTGCCCGTCACGGCGTTCGGTATCTCGTCGAGCGTGTAGCCTATGGCTATCTTCGTAGCCACCTTGGCTATCGGGTAGCCCGTCGCCTTTGAGGCGAGCGCCGACGAGCGCGACACGCGCGGGTTGACCTCTATCACCATATACTCGAACGAATCGGGGTTGAGCGCGAATTGCACGTTGCAGCCGCCCTCCACGCCGAGCGCCGTGATGATGTCGAGCGCGGCGGAGCGGAGCATCTGGTACTCCCTGTCCGCGAGCGTCACGGCGGGCGCTATGACTATGCTGTCGCCCGTGTGTATGCCCACGGGGTCAAAGTTCTCCATTGAGCACACGGCTATGACGTTGCCGAGGCGGTCGCGCATGACCTCAAACTCTATCTCCTTCCACCCCGCGACGCTCTTTTCGATGAGCGCCTCGTGCTTGGGAGAGAGCTTCAGGCCGTTCGACACGATGCCGCGCAGCTCCTTTTCATTCGACGCGATGCCGCCGCCCGCGCCGCCCAGGGTGAACGACGGACGCACTATCACGGGGTATCCGAGCATTTCCGCGATTTTGACGGCGTCCGCCGTCTCCGTCGCGACGGCGGACGGGATCACGGGCTGGTCTATGGCTATCATCGTGTCCTTGAATATCTGCCGGTCCTCGCCCTTGTCTATCGTCTCCGGCGACGAGCCGAGCAGACGCACGCCGTATTTATCCAAAACGCCCTCTCGCGCCAAGAGCATGCAGAGCGTGAGACCCGTCTGTCCGCCGAGTCCGGAGAGTATGCTGTCGGGGCGCTCTTTTTCTATTATGCGCCGTACCGTAGCGGGCGTCAGCGGTTCCAAATATATCTTGTCAGCCATAGCGCCGTCCGTCATTATCGTCGCGGGATTTGAGTTGACTAGCACGATCTCTATCCCGTCCTCGCGCAGCACGCGGCAGGCCTGCGTCCCCGCGTAGTCGAATTCGGCGGCTTGTCCGATTACGATCGGCCCGGAGCCGATGACGAGGACTTTTTTAATGGATTTATCGAGCGGCATTCATCGCACCTCTTTCATCTGCGCCATGAAGCGGTCGAACAGCCACGACGCGTCGCGCGGGCCGGAGCACGCCTCCGGATGGAACTGTACGCTGCTGACGGGCGAGTTTTTGTAGAGCACGCCCTCGTTCGTGCCGTCGTTGACATTGTTGAACCACTCCGTACCGAGCCGCGCGTCTATGGACGCGGAGACAACGGCGTAGCCGTGATTTTGGCTTGTTATATACGTCCTGCCCGTCGTGAGGTCCCTCGCCGGCTGATTCGCGCCGCGGTGCCCGTATTTCAGCTTCTCTATCGCAAAGCCGTGCGCGAGCGCGAGGAGCTGATTGCCGAAGCATATCCCGAATATCGGTATCTTGTACTCCACGAGCAGCTTCAAATTTTCCACGATTCGCGCGTTCTCCGCGTCGCGCGGGTCGCCGGGGCCGTTCGAGAGCATGATTCCGTCGGGGCGCAGCGCGCGTACCCGCTCCGCCGGAGTGTTGTGGGGCAGCACCGTGACGGCGCAGCCGCGCCGCGCGAGCTCGCGTATGATGTTCTCCTTCAGGCCGTAGTCGAGCAGCGCTATTTTGACATTGCCCCCGGGGTTTACGGTGTACTCCGTATCCGTCGAGCAGCTTTTAACGCTGTCGCGTATGACAAAGTTCTTTACGGCGGCGGGGACGCCCTCCGGCTTGCGGGGCGTTATCATGCCGTTCATCACGCCGGATTCGCGGAGCTGCTTCGTCAGCCGCCGCGTGTCTATGCCGTACAGTCCGACGACGCCGCGCGACCTTAAAAAAGCGTCAAGCTCTCCCTCGCTGCGAAAATTTGAGGGGTCTTGACACCATTGTCTGACGATATATCCTTTTGCGGCTATCACGCCGCTTTCAAAATCCTCCGGTATGACGCCGTAATTGCCGATGAGAGGGAATGTCTGAGTGACGAGCTGCCCGTAATAGCTCTTATCAGTCAAGGTTTCAAGATAACCCGTCATTCCCGTCGTAAAAACCGTCTCCCCGACGGCCTCGCCCTGTGCGCCGAAGCCGTAACCCTCGAACACCGCGCCGTTTTCCAGCACCAGATACGCCTTGTCAGGCATACGATCAATACCTCCTTAGAGCCGCGCGCGGCGGGAATATCCCCCCGTCGCCCGTATGCTGCGGCGAAAGCCGCGGCATACGGTCTAGCTCTCATATGTTTTAAGAATGTCCTCGGCGACGGCGCGGCGCGTAACGCGCGTGTCCATCGCCTGTCTCTCGATGTATTTATGCGCCTCCGGCTCCGACATCGACAGATACGCTATGAGCATACACTTTGCGCGGTCGATGACGCGTATGTCCTCTATCTTCTGCTGCAGCCGCTTATTCTCGCGGCGCACTATCTGCAGCCGCCTGTGCGCCGCCTGCGCCATCTTGACGGCGTTCCAAAAAAGGGCCTTGTTTATCGGTTTGGAAACCGTCAGTATCCCGTGCTCCCCGGCCTTTGCCGACACGTCCTCAAATATCTCGGATTTTACGAGCAAAATCACCTCGCTCGTGCTGTTCGCGGCGATATCGCGCGCCAGCGCGTCCCCGAACTCGTCCCCGAGCGGGGTGTTTATCACGCACAGCTCAAAATCAGTCGCGTCGGCTCTGAGCACGAAACTTCTGGCCTCGGCGCCCGTTTTTGCGGCGGATACCCTCAGCACCGACGCCTGTATCAGCATTTCCGTCAGCATTTCCATGCTTTTTTCGCCGCTTGAGACCGCGAGCGCGTTGTCCAATATCACGCCGTCCTTTCTCCGCGCAGGCGAAATCGTTCCCGTTCGGACTTTCGGGAATTATATCATAAATTGCTTTGCAATTTATGATATATCGCCATGCGGCGCGTCCCGCGCCGCGGCTCAAAGTTTAAGCGCGCGCCCGCACAGCGGGCGCATGCGCGCGATATAATGTCCGCCATGCGGACATTATATCATACTGATGGGAATATTACAAGGTAAATGACGACACAGCCCTGGCGACTACCGCGCCGCGCACAGAGAGTCTATCAAATCCACCAGTCTTTTCGCGATGCCCTCGGCGGTCTTGCCGTCCTTTGCCTCTACGGTCACGCGTACGAGCGGCTCCGTGCCGGAGGGCCGCACGAGTATCCGCCCGGCGCCGCGCAGACCGCGCTCCTCATTCCTGACGGCGTCAATGAGCCGCTGATCGGACATTATAGCGTCCTTAGCGCCGTTGCCGCCCTCGACGGCGGCGTTGAGCAGCACGAGCGGATAGACGGGCACCTCGCGCCGGAGCTCCGACGCGGCGGCGCGCGAGCCGGCCATGACACCCAGGAAGCGAAGAGCCGTGAGCTGGCCGTCGCCCGTTGTGGCGTCGTCCAGAAAAATCGTGTGCCCCGACGACTCTCCGCCCAGAACGCACCCGTTTGCAAGCATCGTCTCCAAGACGTATTTATCTCCAACCTCGGCGCTGAAAAAACCGATCCCGCGCTCCCGCGCGTACTCTATCACACCCGAGTTTGTCATCACGGTGCCGACGACGGCGTCGCTTCTCAGGCGGCCGGCGTCCTTCATGGCGCGCGCGCATATCGCCATTATCATATCGCCGTCTATCAGCGCGCCGCGCTCATCCACAGCCAGACATCTGTCGGCGTCGCCGTCGAACGCGAAGCCGACGTCAAAGCGCCCGCCGCGCACCACGCCGCGCAGCGCCTCGATGTGCGTGGAGCCGCAGCCCTCGTTTATATTCATACCGTCCGGCGCGTTCGCCGTGAGCGTCACATCAACGCCCAGCCTCTTGAATATCCGTTCTGCGGTAAACGAGGCGGCCCCGTTCGAGCAGTCTACCGCCACCCGCAGCCGGTCCAATCCGCCGCCCGCAAGCGAGACGAGGTGGTCGGCGTACCGCCGGCCGGCGTCGCGTTCGCGAATCACCCTCCCGACGCGTCCGCCCGACGCTGAGATTGCCTCCTCCGGGCAGTCGATCAGGCCCTCTATCCGTTCCTCCAGCGCGTCCGGGAGCTTGAAGCCGGACTCGTTGAACATCTTAATGCCGTTGTGCTCGTACGGGTTGTGGGACGCTGAGACGACAATCCCCATGTCGGCGCCCGTCTGTCTCGTGAGATACGCGGCGGCCGGCGTCGGCAGGACGCCGAGCGGCGAGACGTCCGCGCCCGCCGAGCAGAGCCCGGCCGTAAGCGCCGCCTCCAGCATGTCGGACGACGCGCGCGTATCCTTGCATATCAGCACGCGCGGGCGCGTCCGTCCGGACAGCGCGAGCGCCGCCGCCGCCGCGCGTCCGGCGCCGAAGGCCAGCTCGGGGCGGAGCGTATCGTTCGCTATACCGCGGATACCGTCAGTTCCGAAATATTTTCCCATATGATCAAATGACTCTCCGTCGTCAGTATTCCAGCGCCATTTGCCCGTTCCCGGCCTCGGCAATGCCGAGGTGCTCATAGGCCGCGCGCGTGACGCACCTGCCCCTCGGCGTACGCGCCAGAAGCCCTCTCTGCATCAGATACGGCTCATACACGTCCTCAATAGTGATGGATTCCTCGTTTATCGTCGCGGCTATCGTATCGAGCCCGACGGGCCCGCCGCCGTAATTGTCGATTATGCTCCTGAGCAGGCGCCTGTCGATGGCGTCGAGACCCGTGCGGTCTATCTCCAGACGCGTCAGCGCCGAATCCGCGGCCTCATACGTTATCACGCCGTCGCCCGTGACCTCCGCGAAATCGCGCACCCGGCGCAGGAGCCGGTTGGCGATCCGGGGCGTGCCGCGGCTGCGCGAGGCTATCTCGTTTGCGCCCTCCGGAGTGAGCGGTATGTTCAGCAGACGCGCGGAGCGCTCTATGATTTTGCGCAGATCCTCCGGCGCGTACATCTCCAGCTTGATATCTATGCCGAATCTGTCGCGCAGCGGAGACGAGAGCTGCCCCGACCGCGTCGTCGCGCCCACCAGCGTAAAGCTCTTGAGTTCGAGACATATGGACGCCGCGGACGGCCCCTGCCCGATGATTATATCTATCTGCCTGTCTTCCATCGCGGGGTAGAGTATCTCCTCGATGGCGCGGTTCATCCTGTGTATCTCGTCTATAAACAGTACGTCGTTCTCGTTAAGATTCGTCAGCAGCGCCGCCAGATCCTTCGGCTTTTCGATAGCCGGCCCGGACGTCTTGCGCAGCGTCACGCCCAGCTCCCCGGCGATTATTCCCGCCAGCGTCGTCTTGCCGAGCCCCGGAGGCCCGTGCAAAAGCACGTGGTCAAGCGGCTCGCCGCGTCTCCGCGCGCCCTCTATGAACACGGAGAGATTATCCTTCGCCCTGTCCTGACCTATGTATTCCGCGAGCGTACGCGGACGGAGACTGCCCTCGCCGTCGTCCTCACGTGTAAACGACGCGGACAGCAGAACCTCGTCCTCGCCGCTATATTGCCCGTCACTGTAATCAATGCTCATAAACCGCCCCTATTTCAGGCTTGTTTTAAGAACCTGCCTTATGATCTCCTCGACCGTGAGCGCCTGCGCATCCACGCCCCTGAGCGCCGCGGATATTTCGCCCTGACTGTACCCGAGCACAGCCAGCCCGGAGGCGGCGTCTCTGAGCCGGGCGCCCGGTTCGGAATCGCCGTAGGACTCCGGCGCGTACCCCGACGCCTCCATAGCCGACGCTTCTCGGCTCACCTTGTCCTTGAGCTCCAATATCACGCGCTGCGCCAGCTTTTTCCCGACGCCCGGCGCTGCCGTTATGGCGCGTTCGTCGCCGTTGATCACCGAGAGCGCGAGCGATTCCGGCGTGCAGAACGACAGTATCGCCAGCGCCGCCTTCGCGCCCACGCCGGTCACGCCGATGAGATACTCGAAGCACCGCTTCTCTCCGGCGCTGTAAAACCCGTAGATGTCAAACGCGTCCTCCCGGAGCTTGCAGTACGTGTACAGCCTCGCCTTTTTCCCCAGCTCGAGACGCGACAGGGTGTGCGCCGTGACGCCGCACGCGTAGCCCGCCCCCCCGATGTCGACGACGGCGAGATTCAACTCCATGGCGGTTACGACGCCCTCTAGATAGTAGAACATCCGTCGTCTCCGCTGATATTATTGATGAGCGAGCCCGCAAAGCGCGCGTGACAGATGGCTACGGCCAGAGCGTCCGCCGCGTCGTCGGGCTTGGGCGTCTCGTCCATCGACAGGAGTCTGCGCACCATGTCCATCACCTGTTTTTTGTCCGCGCGTCCGTAGCCCGTGACAGCCTGCTTCACTTGGAGCGGCGTGTACTCGTACATCGGCACGCCTCGCGTCTCACCGGCCAGTATCGCAACGCCGCGCCCATGCGCGACGGATACGGCGGTTTTGAGATTCGTATTGAAAAACAGTTCCTCAATGACCATGCAGTCCGGGCCAAAGGCGCCGATTATCTCCTGCATATCGCCGTATATTTGCTTCAGACGACGCGCCAGCCTCATATCCGGGGACGTCGTTATCACACCGCAGCGCAAAAGGCGCTGACTGCCCCCCGACGAATCTATAACCCCGAACCCGACCGTAGCGATGCCCGGATCCACGCCCAATATTACCATATGCGCACCTATTCCCAATCATGTATTTCCGTGTAATTCTACCACCTCGCGGTAAACATGTCAACGGCCCTACGTGCGCAGGTCGCTCCACAGTCTGTCGTACAGCTCGAGCGTCTCCTGCGGAAGGTTGTAAAACGGCTCGCAGGACGCGAGCACACTCTCGTCGGGGAACATGACGGCCGCGTCCTCCGGGTCAAGCTCCGCGGCGTATTGCTCCGCCGCCTCGCCGTTTGTCGAAATGTACCCGGTGACGTCCATGTTGCGCAGCGCCGCCCCGGTAGACGCCATAAAGTTGATGAAGCGCTCCGCGTTTTGCTTGTTCGCAGCGCCCTTGGGTACGCACATGCCGTCGGAGAACACGTTGGAGCCCTCGGACGGCAGGCAGAACGCCAGATCGGGGTTCTGCTCTTTCATGGTCATGTAGTCGCCCGCGTAATACGGCGCCATAGCCGCGTTGCCGCCCTCCATCGCGTCAAATACCGTGTCCATGACGTACGCTTGCAGTATCTGCTTTTGGCTTGCGAGCAGCTCGCTTGCCTCGCGTATCTCCCCCTCGTCCGTCGTGTTGAGCGAGTACCCGAGATATTTAAGAGCTATGCCGAAGGCGTCGCGCGGGTTGTCTATCATGAGGATATTCCCGGAGTATTTCCCGTCAAACAGCGCGCCCCAGCTCGTCAGCTCTTCTTCGACCATCGCCGTGTTGTATATGATCCCGAGCGTGCCCCACATATACCCGACGGAATACTCGCCCGCGGGGTCATACTGCGGCTTTTGATACATGGGACTGAGCAGCGACGCGTTCGGGATATTGGACAGATCGAGCTTTTCGAGCATATCCTCCTCGATCAGACGCCCTATCATGTAATCGGACGGTATTACGACGTCGTAATCCGAGCCGCCCGCTTTCAGCTTGGCGTACATATCCTCGTTTGTCTCAAACGTGCGGTAATTGACCTTGATCCCCGTCTCCTTCTCAAAATCCTCGAGCAGCGATTCGTCAATGTACTCGCCCCAGTTGTAGACGTTGACGACGTTTTTTTGCCCGCAGCCCGCGGCGGCGGCCGCCAGTACGGCCGCCATCAAAACAGCGCATGTGATCCCCGTTATTTTCTTTATTCCCATTATACAAATCCTCCCAAAACATATTTTATTTATGCCGTATCCGAATGTCGTATCCGAGCTCTTGTCCCTTGCGACCCGCCGGCCGACCGCGCGTCCGTCTATAACGGCGAACGCGGTCATTGCAAACGGACTTCAGACTTCTGCCTGATATTAATGATAACGAGCAGCGCCAGCACCGATACGAACAGCAGCGTTGACAGCGCGTTTATCTCGGGACTTATGCGTTTTCGCGTCATTGCGTATATCGTCATGGACAGCGTCTCGGCGCGCGAACCGGCAGTGAAGTAGCTTATTACAAAATCGTCTATCGACATAGTGAACGCTATTATGGCGCCATTGACTATACCGGGCATTATCTCGGGCAGCATCACGCGCCTGATCGCGCCGAAGAAGGTGCAGCCGAGGTCCCGCGCGGCGTCCATAAGGTTGGCGTCGAGGCTGTACAGTCTGGGCGTCACGGACAGTATGACATACGGTATATTGAAGGTTATATGCGCGATGAGCAGTGTGCCGAAGCCCAGCTCGAAGTTGATGAACGCCTTGAGAGAGACGAACAGCAGACACATGGCGACGCCCGTCACGATGTCGGCGTTTATGAGCGGGATATTGTTCACGAACAATATCGGTGTCCGCCACGCGCGCCGCATGTGGTGCAGTCCGATGGCGGACGCCGCTCCCACCGCCGTGGACGCCGCCGCCGCCGTGACCGACACGGCGATAGTCGTATAGAACGAGCTCATGATATACTTGTCGCCAAACAGCTCCCTGTACCATTTGAGCGTGAAGCCCGACCACACGGCGCGCGAGCTGGACGCGTTGAACGAGAACACGATCAGGACGAATATCGGCGCGTACAGGAACACCATGATCAGCACGGTGAACAGACGGCCGCGAACCGACGGCCCGGAGTACAGCCCCTTGCTTTTCACAGTATCGCCACCCCCTCCTCTCCCTCGCCGAATCTGTTCATGAAGTACATGAAAACTATGACGATTACCATCATGACAAGCGAGATTGCTGAGCCGAGACGAGGGTTGTACGCCGCGCCCCGGAACTGCATTTCAATGAGGTCTCCGAGCAGTATCTCCTTGCCGCCCCCGAGCAGCTTCGATATAACGAACGTAGATACGGCGGGCACGAACACCATCGTGACGCCCGACAGCACGCCCGGCAGCGAGAGCGGCGCTATGACGCGCGTGAACACCGCGCGCGGCGCCGCGCCGAGGTCCGCCGCCGCCTCTATGAGACTCCTGTCGATTTTGGCGATGACCGAGTATATCGGCAGTACCATAAAAGGCAAAAAGTTATACACCATGCCTATGACCACGGCTGCCGGCGTGTAGATGATGTCGAGCGGCGCTATTCCGAGCGCGCCGAGCAGGCGGTTGAGCAGGCCGTTCCTTTCGAGTATCGACATCCACGCGTATGTGCGCAGCAGGAAATTCATCCACATGGGCAGCATGATGAGCACGACGGCCGCGCGCTGCACGCGCCCCGACTCCCGCGCCAGAATGTAGGCGGCGGGGTAGCCGAGAGCGAGACATACGGCCGTGGAAATCAGAGCGAGCCAGAAGGAGCGCGCGAACACGCCCACAAACCGCCCCATCTCCGCGAAGTTTCCGACGGTAAACGCGCCGTCGCCGGCTGTAAACGCGTATATCACGACGAATACGATGGGCGCGACGACGAACGCCGCCATCCACACCACATACGGCGCGGCAAGCGCGCGCGGGCTGAAAAACCTCATCGCGGCGCTGCGGAACGCACCGTGAACGGCGCCGTTATTCCTCATATCCTTCCTCCCTCGCGTCTCCCGGCTCCGCCTCGACGGTTGCGTCGGAAATCTCGTCGTACTCCGCCGAATACGACGAGTAGTCGCCGAACATACCGGAATACTTCGACTTTGACATGACGTGGATGCCGTCGGGGTCGATCCTGATGCCTATCCGCCCGCCCACGGGCGAAATATCGGTAGTCTGGATCAGCCATTTGAAGCCCTTGAAATCGACGATTATATCGTAGTGTACGCCCTTGAAGGTGATGTTTGTAACGGTTCCGGTGAGCATACCGTCCCCGAGCGGGACTATATCGATGTCCTCCGGCCGGATGACTACGTCTACAGGCTCGTCGCGGGCAAAGCCCTTATCGAGGCACTCAAACCGCCGCCCGAATATCTCGACCGTGCCGTCGCATATCATCACGCCGTCAACGATGTTGCTCTCTCCGATAAAATCCGCGACAAACGCGTTTTTCGGCTCGTTGTATATATCCTCCGGCTTGCCTATCTGCAATATCTCGCCGCCGTCCATCACCACCACGGAATCGCTCATGGCCAGAGCCTCCTCCTGGTCGTGAGTGACGTATATGAAGGTGATGTCCATAGCCTGCTGTATGCGCTTGAGCTCGTTTTGCATGTCCTTGCGCAGACGCAAATCAAGCGCCCCCAGCGGCTCGTCGAGCAGCAGCACGCGGGGACGCGGCACAAGGGCGCGGGCGATCGCGACGCGTTGCTGCTGTCCTCCGGACAGCCTCGACACGTCGCGTTTCTCAAAGCCTCGCAGCGACACTATTTCAAGCATTTCAAACACGCGCCGGCTTATCTCGTCACGAGTCAGCTTAGGTCTCATCTGACGCAGCCCGAACGCGATATTCTCAAATACGTCAAGATGTGTGAACAGCGCGTATTTTTGGAATACCGTGTTTACGTTTCGCTTATGGGGGGGGAGGTCGTTGATCCTCGCGCCGTCAAAGAACACGTCTCCGGAGGTCGGGGCGGTAAAACCGCCGATTATCCGCAGCGTCGTGGTCTTCCCGCACCCGGAGGGGCCTAGCAGCGTAAGGAACTCCTTATCCCTTATCTCGAGATCTATGTTGTTCAAAACAACGTCTCCGTCAAACGCCATTGTGCATCTTTGCAGGCGTATTAACTCTTTGGACATTTATCACACTCCTCACGGGCCGCGCGCGGCGTGAACCAATCCGCGCGGCCGGTTTATTACGGCAAAGCCGCTGCAAAAGGGATCATTCCATATATTTTGAAATAAACGAGAATATTCGCTCTACGTTTTCGGGGTCGGAGTAGCGCGGGTCGGCGTGGAGGTATTCGTCGCTGATCTCTATCTCCGCGCGACCCTCTCCGGCAAGCTCCGTGATCCTGTCGTACAGCTCCACAGACTGCTGGTAGGGCACGATGGGGTCGTATCTGCCGTGCAGCAGCAGTACGGGCGGTATGTCGGGATGCACGTTGTCCACGGGATTCATGAACCGCACGAGGTTGGGCACGTCGCTCTTGCGCGCGCCGAACATCATGTCGGAGGCGTCGCCGCGCTCCGGCTTGGGCGGCGCCGCGCGCGGGTAATCCGATTCCTCAAACTGCCTGTCCGCGCTCATAAAATCCGTCGGCGCGAACTGAGAGACGACGGCGCGTACCGTGTACGGAGGGCGTCCCGGAACGCCGTCAAAGACGGCGACTCCGTGGGTAAACGCCGCCATAAGCGCCAGATGCGCGCCCGCCGACGCGCCCGCCAGCGCGAAACGCCCGCTGTCGATGAGGTACGTCTCGGCGTTTTCAGCCACCCACCGCAGCGCGCTTTTTACGTCGAAGAGGTTATCCGGATAATGCGCCGCGGGCGCGAGTCTGTACCCGACGGCGACGACGGCGTACCCGCGCCGCACCCCGTGCATGAACGGCGCCGCCTGTTTGTCCGAGCGGACGCCGGACACCCATCCGCCTCCGTGCAGGAAAAACACGGCCGGAAACGGGCCGTCCCCCTCGTTCGGCAGATAGATGTCGAGCGCCTGCCGTTTGTCCTCTCCGTACGGGCAGTTTAAGAACTTGCGCCTTATGCCGGACACGTCCATTTCGGCCTCGCCGATGCGTCCGAACATCTTTGATATTTCATCCTCCGGAAAAATATTCATATTTATGACCATGCCTTTCGTTTCACTTCAGGCACAAAACGAACATGAAAAGGCATGGTCATAATGCGCCTGTTTTGCGGTTGCCCGTCCCGGCGAGCAAAACGCGATTTTACCGTAAAGGTTGAACTTGTTTCAACCTTTTCCTTTCGCCGCGCCGCGTACGTCAGACGCGCTTTTCGCGGCCTGCTCCCAAAAACCGGCGGCGCCCCGCCGTCACCCGTCAACGAGCGCGGACAGCTTTGCCACTATATCGGCTATTCCGATATGCTGCGGACAGTGCTCCTCGCAGACGTGGCACGCTATACAGTCGCCCGCCTTGCCGCCCGCCCGCGTGGCAAAGCCGTATCCGTGCAACAGAGCCGGCGCCGTCCTGTGTACGAGATAATCGCTGTAGAGACCCATCAGCGCCGGTATGACGATCTTCTGTGGACAGTTGGGCGCGCAATAGTTGCAGCTCGTACACGGTACGCGCGGAATGCTGTTGAGTATGTCCGCCGCCTCCCGTATGATCCCGCGCTCAATGTCGGTCAGAGTCCGCATATTTTTGAACGTGGCGACGTTGTCCTCCACCTGCTCGAACGCGCTCATACCGGACAGAACGGTGATGATCCCCTCGAGCTGCGCCGCGTAACGGAGCGCCCACGACGCGGGCGACGCGTCGGGGTCGTGCGCACGGAACCGCTCCGCGGCGGGCGACGCCTCGCTTCCGAGCAGCCCGCCCTTGACGGGCTCCATGATCGTCACCGGCTTGCCGTGACGGCGCGCCGTCTCATAGACCCGCCGCGACTGTACGCGCTCGCTGTCCCAGTCGAGGTAGTTTATCTGCAGCTGCACGAACTCCGCCTCCGGGTGCTTTTGGAATATGTCATCCAGTTCCTCCGGCGTGCCGTGGAACGACAGCCCGATGTGGCTCGCCTCGCCGCTGGCCTTGAGCGATTTCATGTAATCCCAGGCCTTAAGCTCCTCCGCTTTTGCTATCGACGGCCCGCCGAGTCCGTGCAGCAGATAGAAATCGACGCTGCTCACCCCGAGACGCTTCTTTGACGTCTCAAAAAAGCCGGGCAGCTCCTCCGGCGTCTTGGCGAGCATCAGATTCAGCTTAGTAGCGATCTGGAAGCTCTCGCGCGGGTATCTCTCCACGAGCGATTTTCTCAGCGCGTCCTCCGAGCCCTCGTACACGTACGCCGTATCGAAGTAAGTAAAGCCCGCGTCCATGAAGTGATCGACCATCCGGCCTATCTGCTCCGTGTCGAAGACGCCGTCCTTCCTCGGCAGGCGCATAAAACCGAAGCCCAGCTTCCCTATTGATTCCCCAAGATATTTTTCAGCCATTGTATTTTCACTCCCTATCTATAGATGCTTTTATAGATGCTTTAATAATGCCGCCGCTCGGCAATCGCGCAATTTTCAGGGCATTATACACTACGCCGCGGCGATTATCAAATGAATTTCACCAGCTCGTCAAGCGGTTTCCGCTCCGGCTGCGTTCCGCCCTTTACCTTTGGGATTCCCACGGGCAGCACCGCGCGCACCTTTGCGTCCTCCGGCAGGGCCAAGAGCTCCGCCGCCTTGTCCTGAAGCTCCTTGCTGAATGTCGTCTGTCCGTCCGTCCACACGGTCGAGTAGCCAAGCGCCGCTATCGCCAGCAGCACGTTCTCGGCGGCCGCGCCGTAATCCTGAAGCTCAAACGGGCTGTCAAACTTCTGCGGCGGCGGGGCGGCGTCCTGCCCGCCCTTGTCCGGCTGCCGGAGATCCTTTGGCGGGAACGGCTCGAATTTCAGCAGCCTTGACACGAGCAGAATCAGCGCGGGCGCCGTGGCGACGCCGGGGTGCGGAAACGTCTCGCGTATTTTGGCGAGCATTTCGGGACTTGTCACCACATAGAACCGCTGGCTCTGCATATTGCCCGCGCTCGGCGCGCGAGTACCCGCCGTGACGATTTTTTCCAGATCCTCGCGCGGTACGGGCGTCGGCTCAAACTCCCCGCGATAGCTGTGTCTCGCAAATATTACGTCAAAAAATTCCATCTGCAAACGCTCCTTACACAATTTGATTGTTTTTTGTATGTCTTAGAGCAGTATTTTACTCCAAAACCGCGAAAAATGCAACTCACTTCTTATTGACAACTCACGCTCACGTAAAGCGAAATTGCTTAGGCCCTTACTTGGGGTGGGTGAAATTGCGCCGCTGGGAAATTGACGCTGTGAAATCGGGAATTGTAAATAAAGTGTGACGGCTGTGATTTTTGCGCCGGAGCGTGGTATACTTCTGCCATATGTGGGAGGGGTTTTCTGTGATCAGGAATTTTTTACGCAATTTTATGATCGGCCGCCACGGGCCGGATCAGTTGGGAATAGCGACGATCGTAGTCTCGCTGATAATCAATCTTCTGACGGGCATAACGGGGCTTGCGGTTTTCCGGTACGTCTCGTACGCGCTTCTCATAATATCGCTTTGGCGTATGCTCTCAAAGAACACTCCGAGGCGAATGGCGGAAAACGATAGATTTATCCGTGTCTGGTGGCCGCTGCGCACAAGGATAAAGAGGTTATTTACAGGCTTTAAGGAGAGAAAGAACCACAGATTTTTCAAATGCCCGAGCTGCAAGAATGTACTGCGCGTTCCGAAAGGGAAGGGCAAGCTCCAGATCATCTGCCCGAAATGCGGAGAACGCTTTATAAAGAAGACGTGACGATCACGCGGGTATAAATTCAAGCGGCGCGGTGTTGCCATTATAATGAATTAGCGATATAATAAATCATTCGAACGGAGGGATTGACTGAGGCGGACTGAAACGAAGATCGCCGCGCGCCGAAAAGAGGGATAGCTTTGAGGAAGAATGTTCTTGACAGGATCGGCATAGGACTGTTCCTTGTTTCCGCGCTTCTCGTGCTGTCGCTGTCCATATTCGTGGCGGCTATGATGGAGTCCATAGGCGACTACATGGACGAGGATATCGTACAGCGCCTGCTGGCCGTAAGCCGTTATCTCGCGTCGCAGATAGAGCCGGAGGAGGTGGCGGAGCTCCGAGTTCCGGCGGATATGGATAAGCCGCTTTACGGAGAGATGAAGCGGCGGCTTGTGGATTTTGCCGACGAAAACTCCGTACTGTACGCATACTACTACATACCGGCCGGCGACGGCGGGGATATGCTGCAGCCGGTAGTTGACAATGATCTCACGGAGGACGCGTATACTCTGGAATCGGAGCCGTTGGAGATGGAGGACGCTCCGGCCGTCGCGCTCGGCGGAACCGCGGCGGTGACAGAGTTCTCCTTCTATTCGGAGGGATTCGGCGGACTGCTCTCGGCGTTTGCCCCTATACTTTCGCGCGATGGCGGAAGCGTCGTAGCGGTGGCGGGCGTCGACATTACGGACGAACAGATAATAGCCGTCGGCCGGCTGCTGCGCACACTGTCCCTGGCGCTCGTCGTGTGCGTCGCCGTCGTCACGGCGAGCGGGAGCCTCAATGTGTTTCTGCACATCAGGAGAGAACGGCAGCTGCGGAGAGCGCTGGACGGGGCGATGGAGGCCAGCCGCGCCAAGGGGGATTTCCTGTCGCAGATGAGTCACGAGCTGCGGACGCCTATGAACGTGATTCTGGGCATGGCGACGCTGCTGAGAGGCTCGGAGGACATAGACGCGTACAGCGGCGGAATTAAAAAGATTGAGTCCGCCGCCGCACATCTGCTGGGAGTTATTAACGATATACTCGACATATCAAAGATCGAATCGGGTAAAATGTCGCTCTATGAGGAGACCTTTGATTTACGCGGGATGGTAGACAACATAAAGACGATTATTGATTTTACCGTAGAAAGTAAAAGACAGATATTTACTGTGGAAATCGACGATGCGCTGCCCGCCCGTCTTATAGGGGACAGGCAGAAGCTGAGCCAGATTATTACCAACTTACTCTCAAACGCCGTGAAATTCACGCCGGAAGGGGGCGCCATATCGCTGACGGCGCGGCTTGACGATTCTGAGGGCGGCGGCGCGGAGGGGGAGGGAGACGCCGTGGCGCTGCGCGTCTCCGTCAAGGACGCCGGTATCGGTATAACGGAGGAGCAGATGCCGCGCCTGTTCCACTCCTTCGAGCAGGCCGACAACAGCACGTCGCGAAAATTCGGCGGCACGGGTCTGGGGCTTGCCATAAGCAAAAACATCATAGAAATGATGGGCGGCAGGATATGGGCGGAGTCGGATCCGGGAAAGGGTTCGGAGTTCATCTTCACGGTCACGCTCAAGCGCGGCGGGCCGATGGATGGCGGCGAGTTGGGGGAGACGCCGGTAAGCTCGCACGACTTCACGGGACACAGGATACTCATTGCCGAGGATATCGAGATCAACAGGGAAATTCTGCACGCGCTGTTGGAACCGACCGGACTGCAGATGGAATTTGCGGAAAACGGCAGGGTGGCGGTTAAGAAGTTCGCAGAGAATAATGGGCGTTACGACATCGTGTTTATGGATATACAGATGCCGGAGATGGACGGGTACGCGGCGACGCGCGGCATACGCGGGCTGAACGTGCCTGCCTCCGGCGATGTGCCGATCATCGCCATGACGGCCAACGCGTTTAAGGAGGACATTGACAGCGCGCTCGCGTCGGGCATGAACGGACACCTCGGCAAGCCTGTCGTTATCGGGGAAATCATGCAAACGCTTGTAAAATATTTGAAATGACGGCGCGGAATAACCAAAAAACGGCAAAAAACTGCGGGCGCGTGGTGCACACGCCCGCAGGCAGCGCAAAACAGGAACGGCGCGCCGCAAACCGGCGCGCCGTTCCTGTTTGCGACCGCGCACTCTATCATACCCGTGGCGGCGGTCACAATGCCCCTCCGAACACACCCGAACAAGAAAAGAAAAAAGAAATTAAAAAAAAGTGTTGACAAGGGGATGCGAGGTGTGGTAGGATAAAAGTCCGCGAGCGAAAGAGCGGGCCGCGCGGGCATAGCGCGCGGGGATGCACCTTGTAAATTAAACAATGTACGAAACGAACGCACCAAAATAAAAGGGAAGAGTTGGGGCAAGTGTGAGTCAGCGCACGTGTGCCCAACTATAAAAAATAGACTTTGAGAAGCTTGGAAGAGCGACTCGATGAATGACGGTTTTAGCGTCCCGTCCGAGAGGGCAAGGGGCGATAAGATACGATTTATTGAGAGTTTGATCCTGGCTCAGGACGAACGCTGGCGGCGTGCCTAACACATGCAAGTCGAACGGTGTGACGCAAAGCACAGAGTGCTTT
>JAISXU010000039.1 GCA_031270395.1 Oscillospiraceae bacterium | reverse complement strand
CGGCAATTCGGACATCGGCGGCTGCCATTGCGTGTCCGAAGCGCTGGGCGGTCTTTACGACACGCCCCACGGGGTCGCCAACGCCGTCATGCTCCCCTACATCATGGAATACAACTGCCCCGCGGACACGGCGAAATTCGCGCGCGTCGCGGCGGCGCTCGGCGAGCGCACGGAGAGGATGTCGGAGCGGGAGGCGGCGCGCGCGGCAGTGGAATGCGTCCGGCAGCTGAACAGCGATCTCGGAATGCCGACCCTGCGGGGAATCGGCGCGCGCGAGGAGGATTTGGACGAGCTGGCGCAGCGTTCCTCCGTCAACGTCTCCGTGGACAGCAATCCGCGCAAGGTGGGAAAGGAGGATTTTTACGCCATGCTCGGCAAGGCGATGGAAGCGCGCCCGTAAAGGGCGCGCCCGGACCGTTGATAACCCCCGTATTCCGTCATTGCGAACGAAGCGAAGCAATCCAAAGACATTGATTGATCAATGGATTGCTTCGCTATTTCAGCACACGGGGACGGTCCCTTTGTGTTGTTTTTGCGATTTTTTGCACAAAGGAACCGTCCCTCGTGTGTTCCCCCTGCGTTCAAAAAAGTTTCCCAAACAACTTTTCCGGAACGGTTGACCGGTCCGCAAAAGCTTGATATACTGATTGCGACAGGCGTTGTTGATCAAAAAACAGTATGTACGACTGCCGCAAAGGAGTTGTTCCGGGAGAGGGAAGAGATGGTCGAGCTCATCGTGGGGACCTATGACGAAACCGGGGAATTCGTGCTGTCGGGTGTGCTCTCGGACCCTTGGAACGCGCAGGTGCTGATCATCGTGACGCTGCTCGGCGGGCTGATCGGTCTCATGGTGCGGTCCGGCGGCGCAAAGGCCTTCGGCGATCTGCTCGGCGGGAAGATCAGGACCAAGACCGGCGCGCAGGTCGCCACGCGGATCATCGGCATCGTCATCTTCTTTGACGATTGCTTCAACGCCCTGACGAACGGTGCCGTCATGCGGCCCATCTCCGACAAGTACGCCGTTTCGCGGGAAAAGCTGTCCTGCATCATCGACTCGACCGCGGTCGGCGTCTGTCTCATAGCGCCGCTGTCCGGTTGGGTCGCCTTCGTCTGCTCCCTGATCGCCGAAGCCTACGTCTCCGCAGGGCTCGAGGGCTACGCCTTCGCGGCCTTCGTGCGGACGCAGGAGACCGGCCGGCTCTGCGACAAGACCTTCAGCGGCGGCGGCGCGGACGAGGAAAGTCTCAATTTGCCGAGTGGTAAGCCCACCCATACTATCCATACAAACACCCCCCCCCACGCTTTTTTGCGGGAAATACTACCCACCCCTTGACGGTGAGTCCGGTATTATGCTGTTCTCCGGGCTTCGGCAGTCCTGCCCGAAGCCCATGAAAGAGGCTTAATCCGTCCCGGCTTTTGCGCTTTTCTCTCATCAATCTTCGTTATTTGGCTGTCAAGGTTCTTGATCGGTTTTTCATAGTTTAGCAGACACTGTCCGTCGACATTTTACCCGCCTTCCGGAAATGCGATACCGCGCGGATACATAATTTTTGTATGGCTTGCACACTTGCCGCGACGGCGCGCGGCGCGGTATAATCTGACGGCAAAATCAATAAAAGAGGGAGATGTTTATGAAAAATTTACAAATCGCAAAACGGATTCCGGTCTTGGCGCTCGCTTTCGCGCTGTGCGCCGCCCCCGCATCTATTTCTCGCGCCGCGGTATATATGGACACCGCAGGTAGGCCCGACACCGAGCTCATCGACGCGTGGAGCGACGCGGGAGTGCTGAAGGGCGCGCCGGTCGCTATCATGGCCCCGGAGATATTTCGGCCGGACGATCCCGCCACACGCGCCGACGCCGCAGAAACTCTCTACGCCATTTTCCGCGACGAATGGACGGCGCGCGCCGAAAACATGTTTACCGATCTGTACGGTTTGCCCGACGCAAAGGTCAGCTATGCCGGCGTGAACGCGATCCTGCGCGCTGCTGCGGCGGGAGTGATCTCCGGCGTCCTAACGCCGATGGGCCGGATGGTCTCGCCGCTCGCGCCGGTATCGCGGCAGGATCTCGCCGTCATGCTCGCGCGCACCTTTAACATCGGCGCGTCCGCCGAAGCTGTCGATATCAAAGACAAGAACGCCGTTTCCGGTTACGCGTCGGACGCGGTTTCCGCGCTCGCGTCGAAAGGCTATCTCCCGGTCGATCCGGACGGGAATTTCGATCCGAAGGGGACGATCTCCCGCGCCGAGCTGCTCGCGGTATATGAGAGGATGACGGAGGACTACCCCGCGCTCGCCGAGAGGAAAGCGGAGCGGGGCTCATATGCGTACACCGATATACTTGTGGGCAGCTCGCAGATCGCGGACGCAAAATTCAGCGATTGGGAGAACATTGCGACGTTCACCCCCGCGCACGCGCTTGAGGCGTTTACTTATGACGAGAACCGCACAAAGGACATAAGCATCCGTTTTTATAAGCCGCAAAACCCGACCGGCAACGACCCGCTGCTGATATATGTTTTCGGCGGCGCGTGGGTACTGGGGGACAACTCGCAACTCGAGGCGCAGAATTTCGCGTTGCTTGAGACGTGTCTGCGCAACGGGATCGCGGTGGCGAGCCTCAGCTACAGCCTGTCGCAGGAAGCGGTTTACCCGCAGCCGCTGCATGAGCTGAAGTCGCAGATACGCTATCTGCGCGCCAATGCGGGGGAACTGGGGATCGATCCGGATAACTTCGGCGTCGCCGGAGCCTCGGCGGGCGGTTACTGGGCGCAGCTGCTCGCGCTCACGGGTAACAGTCCCGAGCACGAAGGGGAGCTGTTCGGCAACACCGGGACGTCGAGTGAGGTGAATTACGCGCTCGATATGTTCGGCATCTCCGATATGACTGATATGTTCGGGCAGGTGGATCCGTACATTCAGGATGTCGGCGCGGCGCAGTTTATGCACGACACGCCCTTTTCCGCCGAGGCGATGTTCTTCGGGATGAACCGGTACAAGTCCGCCGCTTACCCCGCCGGCGCGTCAATGGCGGATATCCGCGCCGCGCTCGCGTCCGGCGATACCGGGCATGAGCTGTGGAGCCTTGCGCAGACGGTAGAGTCGGCCTCGCCGATCAATAACGTGGACTCCGGCGACCCGCCTTTTATGATCTACCACGGTACGCAGGACTTTCTTGTCCCGATATATCAAGACGTCGAGCTTTACGCCGCGCTGACGAATGCCGGAGTACCGGCGAAAGTGCTGATAGCCGCGTACACCGGTCACGAGCTGCTCCACCCGGCGCATGAAATCACGATATACGACTGGATAGTTGCACAGGCAAAAGGATGAACGCCGGGACATGACACTGGGGGACGGTGACACCGGGGGACGGTACGATTTTGTCGCATTGCTGTCTGCCCGGTGTCAGTGTCCCGAAGTTTAGAGCAAAAGAAATTTTAATTTGTCTTAAAATTAGCAGTCGTACAGCACAGGGGGACGGTTCCTTTGTGTTGTTTTTGCGATTTTTTGCACAAAGGAACCGTCCTCCTGTGTTTTGCTTGTGTCAATCACGACAGGTTTCGCCGTGCCGGATCAGCGTTTCTTCTTTTTACGGGTATGACTCGTCGAAATATTTCTTTTGACCTGCAATTGGTTCTGCAGAAGGACGGTACGGTCTACCAGATCATTGTATTTTTTGCACAACGGTAAAAAATGATCTTCCAATGCGCGCGCATATACGCTTGCCGAGTCGTTGAGTTCTTTATATATCGGCGTCAGCCGGCAATAGTCCCACCATCTTTCATAAAACTCGATTTGCTTGTATTTCAGGTAAAACGGCGCATACACATTGTTGAAATCGGTCTGAAAATGATATGCTTTCAAATTGTCTACGGAAAAGCGCGCCTGCCAAGGCTTAAACGAGACGCCCGCGAAGTGCAATATCTTGGGCGAATACCACGGCTCGTCCATGCGATCGAAAAACCACAGGCAAAAGTTGTAAGGCATATACCATAAATTCTTTATTTCGGGATATGCAAAATACCGGATATCGCCGAGAAAAGCGACCGAAATCAAACCTTGGTCGCCAAAATACACTTGGTGTTCCTCGGGAAAGCGCTCGCATAAAACTCTGGACACATAGATAAAATCATCGATCGTCAATTGATCGGCGCGAAATTGATTGACATTGATCACATACGAGCCTGAGTTCAACACGCCGCGCTTTATGGCGGCCAATTGCCGGTCGTCGTTCATATCATTCCTGTCCAGAACGCCGGGCCCGCCCGCCCCGTTGTCCTTAAACCGGCCGATTGTGGCAATCAATGACTTGCCTTCAAAATCTCCGAAATAATATTCGGAAATATCGCCGTCGATTATTACATCTCCCGCGTCGATATACAGTATTCGGTCGACGTCCGCAGGCAGGTATTCATGGCAACACAGACTGAAATACGCCTCATATGCCCAACCGCCGCCATGCGCCGCCAATTCGACAAAGGGCGCCGTATGCTCTATAACGACCTCATGAAAGTCTATGCCGTCCCCCAATGTTTTCGCGTAGTCGCTGATAAGTTTCAAACTATCGGGAAGTATTCTGCAATGAAACAGATAAAACGCGACGCGATAATCGCTCAGGTTTTTATGGATGCTTGCAAGCTGCGGCAGGATATATTTTGCGAGCTTGTCGTCGCATGACGTCATTATATTGATCTTGCGCATGTTGACCGCTTTCGTTTTGGGCGCTTAAACAGCC
>JAISXU010000067.1 GCA_031270395.1 Oscillospiraceae bacterium | reverse complement strand
GACGTAATCCCCGGTCAATGGTACACCGACGCGGTGGCATGGGCGGCGGAGAATGGCATCGTCAACGGCGTCGGGAATAATCTGTTCAAGCCGGACGGAAACATGACGCGGCAGGAGCTCGTCACTGTGCTCTACCGCTACGTCAAATGGGCGTCCGAAAACGGGAGCCCGGAGCTCGGCGCACTGCTGAATAACATCGGGAGCATACCGTTTGACGATTCGGACGAGATAGCCGACTGGGCGCGCGACGCCGTGATGTGGGCATACGCGAACGGAATCATAACAGGCAAGCCGGGGAACATCTTCGACTCTCGCGGTCAGGCGACACGCGCGGAGATTGCGGCAATACTGCACCGGTTTATATTGGCAATAGAGGAAGACGACGCCGCGCGGCGCGGCGTCGAATGAATAGTGAATAATGAAGAATTAATAATAAGCCGATCGAAAAGTCATATCCTCCCGGATAGCGTGCAAAAACAATGGGGATTCCGTGTCGGGCGGCGCGGAGCCGCCCGCTACAACAATCGACGGTCGCAAACCCGAAACGAAGCCCAACGGAGTGGGTTCGTTTCGGGTTTGGACGGTGGATGTAAAATGACTTGCCAGACGTGTGGGCGGCGGGACGCCGCACGGATGGGACGAGAGCGCAGCCCGTGCGGACGAAGGCATGACAAGCCACACGGCGCGAGCGGCATCAACGCGCCGCTCTTTTATTTGCTGCGATAATATGGTATGATAGGGGCATGCAACGACCAAACGTGAAATTGCAACGACGGGGTTGCTGCAAATGAAACGATGAAGCTGTGAGGTGAGCGCCGATGCACGATGTAATCAGACGAACTATAGCGCCTGGAGTGACGGCGACATGCGTCAATACCGACAAATTCAAGACGGGCTGCATGTCGGTCAACCTGATAACCGGCCTCGACCGCAAGACGGCGGCTATGTCCGCGCTGCTGCCGCGCGTACTCAGACGCGGGGGCGCGCGCCACCCGGATATGCGCGCCGTCGCCGACGCGCTCGACGAGCTGTACGGCGCGCGGATTGAGCCAATCGTCCGGAAGAAGGGAGAGCTGCAATGTATCGGCTTCTACGCCGATTTTGCGGACGACGACTTCCTGCCAAAGGGCGAGAACGTACTGGAAAAAACTGCCGCGCTTCTCGGCGAGCTGCTCCTGATGCCGCGTACGCGGGGGGGACTGCTGCTGCACGACTACGTCGAGAGCGAGCGGGTCAACCTGATAAACGACATACGCGCCGGTATAAACGACAAGCGCGTGTACGCGTCCGACAGACTGCTCGAAAACATGTGCTCCGGCGAGGCTTTCGGAACGAACAGGCTGGGCGGCGAATCGGCGGCGCGCGGCATAACCGCGAGGGCTCTGACGCGCCACTATCAGGAGCTTATATCGGGCTCGAAAATCGAGATATTCTACTGCGGCGCGGCGGCGCCCGAGCGCGTCGCGGAGGCGCTGACGGAGGCGCTGTCCACTCTGCCGCGTCAGGAGTGCTTCACCGCCGCGGAAACCGACGTCAGACTGTCGCCCCCCGCGCCCGGCCCGCGCCGCTTCACAGAGGCGCTTGACGTGCTGCAGGGCAAGCTGGCGTTGGGTTTTCGTCTCGGGGAGTGCATGAAGGAGCCCGACTACCCCGCGCTGACGGTGTTCAACGCCGTATTCGGCGGCGGCGTCACCTCAAAGCTCTTCCTCAACGTGCGGGAAAGGCTGTCGCTGTGCTACTACGCCGGCTCCGCCGTCGAGAAGCACAAGGGAATAATGACCGTCTCGTCGGGCGTGGATTTTGGCAGCTTTGAGGACGCGCTGAGCGAGATATACGCGCAGCTCGCCGCCGTCGCGGCGGGCGACATAAGCGACTGGGAGCTGTTGTCCGCGAAACGCGCGGTCATAACCTCCGTTAAATCCGCGATGGACAGACCGGGCGGTCTGGAGGAGCTATATTTCGACCACGCCGTCGCGTCAATAAAATTCGCGCCGGACGAGCTCGCCGCGCTCGCGGACGAGGTGACGCGCGACAAGGTGGCGTCGATAGCGTCCGGCGTGCGCGCGGATTCGGAGTATTTCCTGACGGGGGTGAGCATATGAAGCTGAAAAGCTATGAAAAAATTCGCGAGCAGATATACAGCGACAGACTCCCGAACGGGATGCCGGTGTTTGTCGTCCCAAAGAGGGGCTACAACAAGAGCTACGCGTTTTTCGCCACCGATTACGGAAGCGTTGACAGGCGCTTCAAATACGGCGGCAAGTGGCTCGACACGCCGGAGGGCGTGGCGCATTTCCTCGAGCACAAGATGTTCGACACCGAGGACGGCAACGCCCTGACCTCGCTGTCGGCGAACGGAGCGTCGCCGAACGCGTTCACGTCGTCCGATATAACGGCATATCACTTTGAGAGTACGGAGAAATTTGAGGAAAATCTTGAAATACTTCTCAGCTTCGTGTCTATACCGTGGTTCACGCCGGAGAGCGTACAGAAGGAACAGGGCATAATCGCGCAGGAAATACGCATGACGGAGGACAGCCCTGATCACGCCGTCTATTACGGGCTGATGAAAGCACTGTTCCGACACAACCCGATACGCGACAGCATAGCCGGCACTGTCGACAGCATAGCCGGGATAACCTCGGATACGCTCTACGACTGCCATAGGGTGTTCTATAATCCGTCCAACATGGCGCTGTGCGTCACGGGCGACGTCGATCCGGAGCGGATCGTATCAATAGCCGCGAGGACGCTCCCCAGAGAGTCGGGCGAGCGGCCCAGACGCGATTACGGCCCGGACGAGGATAAGGCGCCCGCCGGGGGCGGGACGACGTCGTCGATGGAGGTCAGCCGGCCGATCTTCCTGTTAGGCGCCAAGGCGGACGGAGCGACCTCCGGACGCGACTTCCTGCGGCGCAATCTGACGGGCTCGCTCGCGCTGGGGCTGCTCGCGGGGAACTCGTCGCCTCTCTATATGCGTCTTTACGAGGAGGGACTCATCGACAGCGACTTCTCCGCCGCGTTTGAGACCTCCGCCGGCGTCGCGTACTCGATGGCGGGCGGCGGCAGCCGCGAGCCAGAGGCGGTCTTTGCCGAATTCAAAAAGGAGGCGGACGCGCTGGGCGCCGACGGGCCGGACGCGGAGCTTTTCTCGCGCGTAAAAAAGGCGTACACGGGCGGTCTGCTGCGCGCATTGAATTCATTTGACAGCATATGCTATAATTGTGTGAGCGGGTATTTCAGAGGCTATGACGCTTTTGAGTCGGCGGACGTTCTGGAGTCGGTCACCGCGGACGATGTGAGGGAGTTCATACGCGTCAACCTCGCGCCCGACAATATGGCGATGTCAACGATCACACCAAAGCAGGAGGCGGCAAATTGAGCAACGCCGTAATATCGTTCCCGATATTCGGGGAGGGAGCGTCGTTTGATCCCCCGAGTTCGCTGAATATTTTTGGTCTGCGGCTGTATCTGTACGGCCTGATCATAGCGGCGGGGCTGGCGCTTGCGGTGCTCTACGCCATGCGCAGGCGCGGACAGTTCGGACTCACGCAGGACAATATCCTCGATATTCTCATATTCGGCGTGCCGGCCGGGATAATCGGCGCGCGTCTGTACTTCGCCGTATTCAACGCGGGCGACTATTTCGGCCCGGGCAAATGGCTGAATATATTCAGGCTGCGCGAGGGCGGACTCGCCATCTACGGAGGGATCATCTTCGCGGCGGTCGCCGTTATAATTTACGCAAGGATCAAAAAGGTTTCGCTCGGCGCGCTGCTGGACATCATCGGATTGGGGTTCCCGATCGGGCAGTCCATAGGCAGATGGGGCAACTTTTTCAACCGCGAGGCGTTCGGCTCCGTCACTGATCTGCCGTGGCGCATGGGGCTGACGCTGCCGGGGCGCGAGACGGTCTACGTGCATCCCACATTCCTGTATGAATCGCTCTGGAACGCGCTCGGTTTTATACTGCTGCACCGTTTCTCAAAAAAAAGGCGTTACGACGGGCAGATGTTTCTGCTGTATCTGGCGTGGTACGGACTGGGACGCTTCATGATAGAGGGTCTGCGCGCGGACAGCCTGTATATACCGGGTTCCGACATACGCGCGTCGCAGCTCTTGTCGGCGCTGCTGCTCGTCGCGGCGCTGGCGCTCCTCGTGTACGGACGCGTGCGCGGGAGGAGTCTCGCGGAGCTGACCGCGGTTATTGACGGCGACGCGCCGGAGGACGAATTTGACGGAGAGGCGGAGGACGCCGGGGACGGGCAGGCCGCGGAGGATGAACAGATCACGGAGGACGAACAGACCGCGGAGGACGAGCAGACCGCGGAGGACGAACAGACTGCGGTGGATGAGCCGGAAGGGGAAGACGGACAAAGCGACGACGGACAGGACGGAGAAGAACACGATTTATTTATACGGTAGGAGGAAATTATAATGTCAAATTTCAGCGAGTTGAAGGAAAAGGCAAAAGCGACTGTGGGCGCCATAGCGGACGTATCGGTGGAGCTGTACAAGACGGCGGGTGAAAAGGCGAAGCTGCTGGCTAAGATAACAAAGCTGCTGGCGGAGATAACGCGCGAAAAGAGCGCTGTAAGGCGTCTCTACAGTGAAATCGGCAGCAGGTACTACGAGCTGCACAAGTCGGATCCGGAGGATGATCTCGCCGGACTGGTGACAGACGTCACCGACGCGCTGGAACGGATAGCCGACCGGCAGGCCGAGATCGAAATACTCAAATCGGCGGGAGACGTCTCCGAGGCCGAGTACGAGGCCGCCGAACAGGAGGCGGACGAGCACGACGACGACGGCGACGGCGGAGGCGATTCCGGCGCCCCGCAGGACGGCGAATAGCATTTCAGCGGGTCAGAACATATGCTGTTCAACAGGAACATAGCGCCGCGTTGCGCCTATTGCCGTCACGGCGTCGCGCTCGGAGTGGCGGAGATCGCGTGTGTAAAGCGCGGGATCGTCAGTCCCGGCGCGAGTTGCGCTGCGTTCTCGTACGAGCCGACGAAACGCGTTCCGGAGAGTCCCTCTCCGGAACGCGGCGTTGCCCTCGGCGAGGGCGATTTCGCGCTGTAAGTCCGGCGCACGGCCGATATGGATAATTCGCAACACGGCGACGGTGCAATCCCGTCCCGTGTTGCCGTTATTTCCCCGTCGTCCGACAGCAACCCCGCCGCCTCCGGCAGGGCGCGGCAGGACGAAATCGAAACAGAAGAACCAATATACAGGGACGCGGCGCAGTATTGAAGCGACACAGGATGGCGTTGAAGAAAGAAGTCGTAATAAGGGAGGTATTATCACATGGCACAGGAAAAACAGAAGGCCGGAACATTCATGACAGGCCCGGCCCCGCAGCTTCCAACCATAGACTATCCGATTCCGCCGCGCGAAAATATGAAACTCCTGCTGGAACACAAAAAACCGCTCTGGGTTCCCGTGATGTTCGCGGAAAACACCTTCTGCTTTTGCCCCAACGACGGCGAGCGCCCGCCTCTGAGCGAGAGCGGCGTCGATTGGTTCGGGGCGACGTGGCGGTTCGTCGACGCAGCCGGCGCGCAGATGGTTCCTCCGGACACGCACATATGTCCGGACCCGCGCGACTGGCGCGAAAAGCTGATCTTTCCCGACCTCGACGCCATAGACTTCTCGGCCGGCCGCGACGAGATGGCCGCAATGTTCGACAACTCGAAAAAAATGAACATGTACGTACTGCAAAACGGCATTTTCGAGCGCCTGCTGGATATATCGGACTCCGAGGAGGTGTTCATATGGCTCGCCACGGAGCCCGACGACGTCATAGAGTACGCAAACGCCATGGCGGATTACAAGATACGTCTCGTTGACAAAATACTCGACGGCTGGGTCCCGGTAGACTTTTTCGCCATATCGGACGACTGGGGTACGCAGCGCGCCCCGTTCATGTCGCCGGACATGTACGCGAAATACTTCTTCGAGCCCACAAAGCGCATCGCCGACCACATCCACAGCCGGGGCGCATATGTGAATATGCACTCCTGCGGAAAGATCGACGATATTGTGCCGTACATAGCCCAATTTGCCGACATGTGGGAGGGGCAGCCGATGAACGACCACGTCGCGCTCAAACGCAAATGCGGAGACAAGCTGGCGTTTACCATCCATCTGGACCCGAAAATAACCGAAAAGCCGGACGTGACGGAGGGGGAGCTCGTCTCCGCCGTGCGTCAGACTATCGACAAATACGGCGAGGGCGGCGGCATGGTCATGTTTACGATGGGCAGCTCGCCGTTTGCCACTGAAATAATAATGCGTGAGACCTTCGAATATTCACGCAGGAAATACGCATAACCCGCGGAAATTATTTCCCGTCCGGCCTGGAGATCAGCGAGAATATAAATCCGAAAATCACAGCGGCGGTTATTCCGCCGGCGGCCGCGGTGAGTCCGCCGGTGAATATCCCTATTACGCCGAGCTGATCCACCGCTTTGCGCATACCCACGGCGAGGTTGTATCCGAAGCCGGTGAGCGGGATTGTCGCGCCGGCGCCGGCCCATTCCGCAAACGGCCTGTAGAGTCCTGTCGCGCCCAAAATCACGCCGGCTACCACATAAGACGACAGTATTCTGGCCGGTGTGAGTCCGGTTTTCTCGATCAATATCTGCCCGATGAGACACAGGAGTCCCCCCACGAGAAACACTCTCAGGTATTCGGCGTATATTTCCATTTATCATGGCCTCGCTTAAATATTTTCCGCATGGGCGCGGAGGACAAAGGTCGTCCTATAGCTCTGCGGTTATGCGGATGGCGTGGCAGATGCCGGGTATGCTCTCGCGCTGCTGTGTCGATACGGTCGACAGGAGCGCGCCGGTCGCGGCGTAAAGTATGCTCCTCCATTTTCCCTTTCGCAGTCCGTCGAGCAGATAACCCGCGAGAACCACCGCTCCGCAGCCACAGCCGGACCCGCCCGCGCCGACATCCTGTCCCTCGCGGGAAAATATCAGCAAACCGCAGTCGCGGTGACGTATTTTTATATCCATCCCGTCCCGCCCGAAAAAATCCTCTAATATGGCAGAGCCGACAAACCCGAGATCTCCGGTGACAATGAGGTCGTAGTTGTTCGGGCCTAAGCCCGTGTCGTCAAAGTGGGCGCGCAGCGTATCGTAAGCCGCCGGCGCCATCGCGGTTCCCATATTATTGGCGTCCGTAACGCCAAGATCCACGATTTTACCGCACGTCGCGTGCGTGATATACGGCCCCGCGCCGTCACGCGACAGGATGAACGCGCCCGCGCCGGTCACAGTCCATTGAGCGGTCGGAGTCCTCAGCCCGCCGTATTCAAGCGGGAATCTGAACTGCCTTTCAGCGGTACAAAAATGGGATGATGTGACGACCGCCGCGCGTTCCGCGTGCCCTCCGTCAATCGCCATTGCCGCAAGCGCCAGACATTCCGCGGATGTCGAGCACGCGCCATACACTCCGAAAAAGGGAATGTCAGTCCCGCGCAAGCCGAAGGACGAGGCGGCGCACTGGTTCAAGAGGTCGCCGGCAAATATGAGGTCGATATCTCCGGCGCTCAATTCCGCCTTTTTAAGCGCGGCGTCAAGCGTGCGTCTCTGCATAATGCTCTCCGCCCTCTCCCACGTACCCTCCCCGAAAAAAGAGTCGGGTTCTGTCATATCAAAGGTTTCGGCAAGCGGGCCCTCACCCTCTTTTTTTCCGACGATGCAGGCCCCGGAAATTATAACCGGCGGCTTTATAAACCGCATCGTCTGCCCGTTCATCCCTTTTTGCTGCAAAAAAAATCACCCGGAAATTATTATTTACCTTTCCGGGCGAAATTATTATAGCAGTCCGCTCGAAAAGTCTTATCCTTACGGCAAAGCCGCTCGGAACTTTTCTCACTCAAATGCGCATGTTTCTCGCCGCCTATGGCGGCAACCGAAACATATGCGATATATTTAATCCGCTCGAAAAGTCTTATCCTTACGGCAAAGCCGCTCGGGACTTTTCTCGCTCAAATGCGCATGTTTCTCGCCGCCTTTGGCGGCAACCGAAACATATGCGCGATATTAATTCAGCACGACATATCGTGCGAATTAATAACAATCGAGCCGCCGAACGGGGCGGCGGCTTCGCGGGGAAATCTGGTCGGAGTGCGGGGGCTCGAACCCCGGGCCTCGTGGTCCCAAACGCCGAACTATAGCTTTTTCTGCTTATTTTAACCTTTTTTAGCCCCTTTTGTTCCGAAAAATCTGCTCTTGGGCGCTCTTATATCCACTGTTTCCGTGTGCTCCGAAGCTGTCTATGGTCAAAGATGTGGTCAAAACTTTTCCTCGCAACCATCTTGAGATATTATGATTATAGCATTTTCTAAGCCAAAACACAAGGTATATGGAAATGTTTTTTCACAATCGCGACGGTCAAAAATTGATACGCTGTAAACAAAGAAAAGGGATTGCGTTGCGACGACAAAGCGTTCCACTTAATCCATAATGCCTTCTGATTTGATCAGATATAAGGGTTTTATCAAACATCATCCGAAGACTCTCTTATAGCTGTAAAGTCCATTTTATCTTTACAGTTTTTGTTTCGGATGCCGCAGTAAACCCTGCCGTGAAATAAAATGTGCAAATTCATTTCTTATAGCAGTTATGTAAGGCACTGTTATCCTTCCAATACGAGTAAATGTTTTGGTGGCTTGTCCATCTTCGGAAACAGTAAGTGATGATAAATCAGCAGGTTTTGAAACCCTATATCTATCATCAAATCTGAACTCTATGGCAGCTTTACCAGCAAAGCACGGCAATTGGAAGAAGCTTTTGCCATTCTCCTTGTATTTTGTTTTTGTTTTACCAACAAGGAGCAACATTTTTTCCTTTCTCAAATCGCAAGGGGCATTAATATTAGTTAGATATTCGTTATTAGGCTGTCCGTTTTCATACCGTTGGTATAAATCACCTTCGAATGCTTGTCCGTCATCAATGTCTCTGCCATATTTATAAGCCGAGACCGCGTCCATCTTCGCCTTTTCCAGTATAAAACGCATCAAAGATATATGACGTATCGTCTGCCTTTACACCAATACCATTGTCAGAGAAGATAATCCGCTGATTGAATCCATCCAAGGTGATTCTAACAAGCCGATTTTTCGATATTTCCTGCACCCAGTAAAGTGCGTTATCAAAAAGGTTAATGAACACTTGGTACAGAACAGCATCTATTACTTTACTCTGAATACGACGCAGCAACTTTAACAGTTGCGTCGCGCAGAATTGACAGATGCGACGCAATGATTTGACAGTCGCGACGCAGTGACTTTACAGGTGTATTAAACTGTAATTTGCGCCC
>JAISXU010000035.1 GCA_031270395.1 Oscillospiraceae bacterium | reverse complement strand
CGCGCCGACAGCCAACGCGGAGGGCGACGCGCCGCCTGTGATCGAGCGCCACCCCTCGGACGGGACGTTTGCCAAATCGGCGACGCTGCGGCTTTACGTCACGGCGTACAGCCAGACGGACAGCGCGCTGACGTACGAATGGAGCGCGGTGGACGAGGAAGGCGGCGCGGTCGATATACCCGCTACCGACAACGGCAAATCCGTGCTCACCACGGAGACGCCGGACACGGCGGGGACTTACACGTACAGTGTCACGGTCACTGACGCGAACGCCCCTCTGTCGCCTGCCGAGAGCAGCGCCACAATCACGATTGTGGACAAAGTGCTGCCAAAAGAGCTGCTTAACGGCAAGTTTGAGGAGTTTGTCTATACTGGAAAGTTCACGGGAAACGGCGGGGCTTCAAGTCAATATGACAAGGACGCTTTCTATCATGAGGTAAATCTATACGGCGCTGGGAAAGAAACACGAACTTTCGGCACACAGAGCTATTCCTTCGCACACACATCCCAGTATCATCCGGACTGGAACGTCGTCGGATGGAATACGACGCATAATCGTGCCGGCTACTCTGCTGGTGTCAACTCTGCCTATCTCGGAACTGATGCTGACGGAGTTGTAGGAGGGTGGTCCGGCGGTGCGAAAACGATTGAGATTACGCGCCCGGCTGCCTACTTACACGCAGATGGCAATCGTGGCAATATAGCGCAGTTGTACGCCAGTGCAAAATCGAGTATCTATCAGGAAGTCGCGACTGTGCCGGGCAAGATATACGAATGGTCTTTGGTACATTCCGGCCAGGGCAATACCAGCACGGATGACATTGTTGCTGTCGTTATCGGCCCATCCATTAACGCGCAGGCTGACTACGGGGATATGGGTGTTACGAGTTATTGGAACGCGGACGGTGGTGTTTCCGGCCCCTATGTGTATGGCCTTAACGCAAACACACACTTCCAGGCGATCGTTGATAAGGTGTACGCGGAGCAAAGAGCGGGTAGCGATAGTTTGCTTACTTTCGGACAAAAGAATGCAGGAAAGAGTTTTTCCGTGCTATATGGTGGAAAACCCTATTATGTAAGTATCTGTTTTGATCCCGGTGCAACGAGAGTATTTACTCCAAACTCCGGCTCCTACACGGTGCCTGCAGGACAGGGCACGACGGTGTTCGGCTTTGTGAGCGTTTATCTCAGTGGTAGCGGCAACAATCTTGACGATATCGTTTTCGTCTCCGTCACGCAGCCGAAGCCGGAGCAGGCGGCGACGTACACGGGCGACACCTCGGTGACGGTAACCACGCAGACGGGCTACGCCTACACGCTCGCGGAGGTGCGCGGGTCGAGCGTCCGGACGCTCGACGGACTCACGGCGAGCTACGATAACGACGGCGCGCTGGAGGCGTGGCAGCCGCTGGAGGCGGCCGCCAACGCGGCGCTCGGCGACGGCGTAAGCTGGTACACCGACGCCAAGCCCGTGGGCGGCGTGGACTTCACCGCCGACGGGGAGCTGACCTTTGACGACCTGACGCCGGGCAAGACGTACCGCGTCATCGGCGTACCCGCCTCCACCATAAGCAAAACCCTGCACACGAACCAAACTCCCGCCGACGTCCTCGACGAGAGCTGCTACTACGACGTCAAGATCATACCCGCGCCGGAGGAGAGCGAGGATTACGTCGCGCCGCTGGCGGCGGGCGTATATCTGGACAAAGCCTTTGTGACGCTCGCCAACTCGCGCGGCGACACGGAGTACGCCCTGCTGAAAGAAATGGGCGCGGGAACCGGAGTACCGGATATCGGTACTCCCGTGCATGATTGGGTACTCGGCGGCGGGACGCTGCGTTTTGACGACCTCGCCCCTGACAGCACGTATTTCCTCGTCGCGCGCCCCGTCGGGTATACGGAGGTCACCTACGCCGACGCGGCGTACACGAGTACGGGCGATATCTTCGCGCGCAAGATTAAAACACCGGCAGCGAACTATGATCTCGCGGCGGGTCAGGTGACGCGTAAAATAGACGGCGGCGACGAAGTGATAGCAATCACAGGCATTAAAGATAATTGGACATACGCGCTCGTGGACGTCACCGACGGGAAGATCGTCGCGAGCAAGGCAGCGGAGGGCGTCGGTGACGTCTCATTCGATGCCGCCGGTGGCATCGAAGCCGGCGCGACGTATCAGGTGGTCGCCAAGCCGGACGTTCTCGGCGGCGATTATATGGCGGGTGTGCGCGTGTACCCGTTCCCGGCGGCGCTGGCGGTCGATTACGCCCGCGACAGGATAGGGAGCGCGACCGGCTCGATACCCAAAACCGTGGAATACAAATACAAACTCGAGGACGATTCGAAGTACACCAAAAAGAGCGGGGAATACTACATCGACCTCACTGAGGCGCAGCTCGACGACGAGGACAATGACGATAGGACGATAACCTACCGCTTCTCGCCGGACGATGGCTACACGGATGCGTCCGTGCAACCCGAGAGCACGCTCGAATTCCCGCAGCGCCCCGCCGCGCCCGTCACGACGAATTACGCGCTCGATTACGCCGCCGAAACGCTCGGAGCGGTCGGCGCAGCGCTGGAGTACAGGCCGGACGGCGGCGCGTGGACGCCGCTCACGGCGGGCACTGTCGGCTTTTCTGCTGTCGGCTGGACGGGCGCCGCGAAAAGCATACTGTTGCGCTTTCCGGCGGCGACGACGGGCGCCGACGAAGATAAAAAATTCGCGTCGGGCACACTCTCGGCGGCGATAGCGGGACGCCCCGCCGCGCCGTCGGGGCTTACGGCAAACGCGATGTCGGAGGGCGTAATCAGCATTTCGGGCGTTACGGCGGATACGAAGTACGAATATAGGATCATTGACACCAATACGATAGGACCTTACATCGATGAGACGCCAACGGTAACCGAAATCACCGGTATCACGATTGCCGAGGGGCAGAGCGTTGACGTCCGGCTCGCCGCGACGACTGTCGCTCCCGCGTCGCGCTCCGTCACGTTGAAACCGGCGGAGCCCATAATCATTGAGCCCGTAGACCTCGGCGCGATAACGTACGGCGCGGACGTGACGGCGAAGAACGTCGCCGTCAGAAATACGACAAACGATACAATAAACGGCGTGACGTTCACGCTTGGGGGGGACGACGCCGGTAAATTTAAGCTAAGTGTGACGGATTCCGTCAATGTAACAAGCGGGCCACATAATCAACTTTTCACTATAGACCAAGCGGACGAGTCGCCCGTACCCGCCGGAGAGTATTCCGTGAAGATAAGGGCGACGTATGGAGACGGCAAAACGGCGGAGGCGGAGGTCTCCCTCACCGTCAGCAAGGCGGAGTGGTGGGATACCACCGCGCCGACAGTCGCCGCCGTTTCCGGCGTCTCCGACGTCTCGGAATCCGGCTTCACCGTGAACGTCACGGGCGCGCCCGAAGGCGCGACGCTCGAGTTTAGGCTCGGCGCGGAGGGCGTTTGGGCGGAGGACGATGACGCGGTCGGCGCGGGCGGCGATGCGTCGTATACATTCAAGAACCTCACGGCGCA
>JAISXU010000033.1 GCA_031270395.1 Oscillospiraceae bacterium | reverse complement strand
CGCGCCGACAGCCAACGCGGAGGGCGACGCGCCGCCTGTGATCGAGCGCCACCCCTCGGACGGGACGTTTGCCAAATCGGCGACGCTGCGGCTTTACGTCACGGCGTACAGCCAGACGGGCGGCGCGCTGGAGTATGAGTGGAGCGCGGTGGACGAGCATGACGTCACGGTTATCATACCCCCCAAAGACAACGGCAAATCCGTGCTCACCACGACGACGCCGAGCGCGGCGGGGACTTACAAGTACAGTGTCACGGTCACTGACAGCATTGACGGCGGAGGAACTACGGTGAGCAGCGCCGCCACAATCAAGATAGTGGACAGGGAGCTGAAACCGGAGATCCAGAACGGGAATTTTACAGATTACCCGACAAATGTATTCCCTAGTGTCGCGACCTATACGCCTGCGAATGGCTTTTGGAACACGACGCATGACGGCACAGTAAACGACACTACATCAGGGTACGTTTCTAATACCGGCTACAAAAAAATATTGGAAGTCCTCCCCGCTTCTACTTACGGTTTAAGCCAGGGCAACACGGATCCGGCGGGCAACGCGACCGGCAACCTGAAAACGGCGGAGCTTTCCTCATACGCGCCAAGCAGCCTCTATCAGGAGATTGCCACCGTGCCGGGCAAGATCTACGAATGGAGCCTCGACCACGGCGCGAGGACTAGCGCCCCGTCTGATCCGCAGTTGTGCGCTGTGGTCATCGGGCCCGCCATCAACGGGGAGGCGGATTACACCGACCGCAGCATCGCGAACAATCGTTGGATTGACGACGCGGCGGCTGCGCCCGACGGTGTCTATCCCTACGGCAGGAACTACACCACCTTTTTCTATGATGTCGTAAGCCAATTGGCAGTAGACACCTTCGGTGAGGGCAAGGACGCCAGGTACTTTGCAACCGCTATGGGTAAAAACGCCGGCGGCGCCGCGTACACAACGGTCTATGGCGGCAGCACCTACTATATCTACATTTCGTCTGATCTAAAAGACGCGTACTTCACACATCGCTCCGGCGTCTACACCGTGCCCGACGGACAGGGTACGACGGTCTTCGGCTTCGTCCCTGTCACAACGGACGCCGGCGCGGGCAACATCCTCGACAACATCAAGTTCGCCTCCGCCACGCCGCCGCAGGCGGAGCAGGCGGCGACGTACACGGGCGACACCTCTGTGACGGTAGACACGCAGACGGGCTACGCCTACACGCTCGCGGAGGTGCGCGGGTCGAGCGTCCGGACGCTCGACGGCCTCACGGCGAGCTACGACAATGACGGCGCGCCGGAGGCGTGGCAGCCGCTGGATGTGGCCGCCAACGCGGCTCTCGGCGACGGCGTAAGCTGGTACACCGACGCCAAGCCCGCGGGCGGTGTGGACTTCACCACCGGCGGGGAGCTGACCTTTGACGACCTAACGCCGGGCAAGACGTACCGCGTCATCGGCGTACCCGCCTCCGCCATAAGCAAAACCCTGCACACGAACCAAACCCCCGCCGACGTCCTCGACGAGGGCTGCTACTACGACGTCAAGATCATACCCGCGCCGACGGAGAGCGACGACTACGTCGCGCCGCTGGCGGCGGGCACATATGTTGACACGTCGGACGGCGATACGGTAAAAGCCTTTGTGACGCTCGCCAACTCGCGCGGCGACACGGAGTACGCCCTGCTGGGAGCAGATGAAGATGGAGAGCCGTATACCGCTACACCCGTGAGTTCTTGGAGACTCGGCGGCGGGACGCTGCGTTTTAACAATCTCGCCCTTAGTAGCACGTATTTCCTCGTCGCGCGCCCCGTCGGATATACGGAGGTCACCTACGAAGACGCGGCGTATACGAGTACGAGAGATGTCTTCGCGCGGAAGGTTCAAACGCCACAAGCGGACGAGGACCTCACGGCGGATCAGGTGAAGCGCTCGAACGTAAACGGCACCGAATTGATAACAATCACAGACACGAAGCCCGGCTGGACGTACGCACTCGTGAATGTCACCAGCGGGGGCATCGTCGCGAGCGTGAAAGAGACGAATGACAATACCGTCATATTCGATGCCGCCGTCGATACGATAGACGAAAAAGAGACGTATCAGGTCGTCGCCAAGCCGACCGACATTAGCGATTATATGGCGGGTGTGCGCGCGTATCCATTCCCGACGGCGATGGAGGTCGATTACGCCCGCGACAGGATAAAGAGCGCGACCGGCGCGATACCCAAAACCGTGGAATACATGTTGGGCGCTGCGGATTACATCAAAAAGAGCGGGGAATACTACATCGACCTCACGGCGGCGCAGCTCGACGCGGCAGAAGCTTATAGGACGATAACCTACCGCTTCTCGCCGGACGACGGCTACACGGACGCGTACGTGCAACCCGAAAGCACGCTCGAATTCCCGCAGCGCCCCGCAGCGCCTCTCACGTCGGATTACACTGTCAACTACACCGCTGAGACGATAAAGGCGAAGGACGACATTGCGCTCGAATACAGCGTGACGGGCGGCTGGGGCAATATAGCGTCCGGCGGAGCGGTCGGCTTTACCGCCGCCGGTTGGACGGAGAGCGCGGACAAGACTGTCAGTCTGCGCTTCCCCGCCGTTGAAGACGCCGCTTTCGCGTCGAAAACAGTGGAGGTAACGATAGTCAAGCGCCCCGCTGCGCCGGACGGGCTATACGCGACGTTGAGCGGTTTCGACGTGGACACGAAAGCGGTGTTCAAGGGCTTTAATGCCGAAAGAAGCTACAGCTACAGCGTAAACGGCGGCGCATGGGAGACCGTTACGCTTGTTAACGAGATGTGCGAATTGACCTATCCCGACCCGAATACGACTTACGCTTTCCGCTATACCGCGACAAGTGACGCGCCCGCGTCGTTTGCAGCCGCCGTCGTGCCAAGCGCGCTGATCACCGTCGCCGCCGTGAACTTCGACGCGGCGACCTACGGTTACAACACGATCAGCGCTCTGCCCGTCAAAGTCAAAAACGTGCATGACAGCGAGAGTATAGACGTGACGCTCAAGATTATAGACGGCGTCACGGCTGACGGAGTGAACAACGACGCGGGCAATTTCAGCTTTGCGTCTATGCCGACTCCGACGCCGATAACGGTAGGCGCGGGGAACACGAATGAGACGGTCGCCATCAAGCCGGTTGACGGTCTCCCCGCCGGGACATACAGGGTGAAGATCGAGGCAACATATACCGCGCCGGATGGCGGAAACTCGTCCGTCTCCGAGGCTGACGTCACATTTATTGTGGGAAAAGCGGAGTGGATTATGCCGTCTGCGGGTACAGTCTCCGACGTCTCGGAATCCGGCTTCACCGTGAGCGTCACGGGTGCGCCCGAAGGCGCGACGCTCGAGTTTAGGCTCGGCGCGGAGGGCGTTTGGGCGGAGGACGATGACGCGGTCGGCGCGGGCGGCGATGCGTCGTATACATTCAAGAACCTCACGGCGCA
>JAISXU010000046.1 GCA_031270395.1 Oscillospiraceae bacterium | reverse complement strand
TTGGTGCTTGAAAGGGTGTCCGGCGACTTATATCATGGCGGGCTCACGCAAACCGCGCACCACCTACCTCCACGTGCTCTGTAGTATGCCCGCGCCTCCAACTCGCAGTATACCACAGCACATCAATATATCGCACCATCTAGGTTTCATACCTCGTTGGTGCCTCGAAAGGAATGGTCATAACATGAAAAAGCAATTTATCTTCAATCGCCTTATCAGAAAGATCGCGGCGACGATCTTAGTAATTGCAGCGTGTACCGCCTTTACTATACCGAACAGTTCGGCAAACTGGTATGCCGGGATGTACAAGCCGGATTTTACGTATACGGGGATATCGGCATATATAATGACGCCTTCAAGTTTCCCGACATTAAGTTCTGGCGGTGAATCAACGTGGGTTTCGAATTATACTTCTGACGGCTATTGGGTTCAAACCGGAATTCGATACTATCCTGGGTATGCTCAGTTTAAAGCCTATGTCGAGCACAATTTGCCATCTGGTTATGGAATTGACGAATATGGGATACATGGGTTAAATGTAACAATTCCGTATCGTGTGCAATTTGAACCCAGTACTACAACTGGGTATAAGTGGTACGCCTATATTAATGGTACGAACATGGGAGGCTATGCATTAACCCAGTATGCAAATGTTCAAGCAGCGAGTGAAATCCATGTAAGTGGTACGCAAATGGGGCCGTTCGAGTACTCTAGCGTTTCCACCCGTGATTCAGGGACGTCTTGGGTGTCTAATAATACGCCGCCGTTTGCGGATAGTCCGTATCATGTTACCATTCAAGGTAATTACGCTTCGTATACAACGTACGGTCCGTGAATATTAAGCTTAAGAGGGTGTTTGACATGAAAAAAAGGTTTATCTTTCTTTTCTCCGCCGTTGCATTGCCAATTACAATATGTGCCGGCATATTGTTGAGTAACACGAAAACGGTTGCAATCGATGTGGCATATACAGTCGAACAAAAGCTGAGATCACAGGGAATCGCGGTATCAGACGTATCGCTCTCCGATGGTATTTTGTCAGTGACTGTTGAATCTGAGGGTACGGGTAAAGGTACGCCTGAAGATATGATCGCGTACCGGGCGGTACGCGATACTGTCCGGATTTTAAGAGCTGCGGACACATTAAACATATATATTATCGACACATTGGGCGATACTATTCATGATGAGACATTGAAGCATGTCATGGATACTCCGGAATTCGGACTCAAGGTCGATGAGAATGCGGTATTCGCCGCAGATACGGAGGAAGTATTGCGCGGCGCGCTGACGGTGCTTGGAGCCGATATTCAATTGATTGACGTGACCGATTCGGAGTTTGGGGGGAAGTTCGTTTCCATTGAACTCAGCCAGTTTTTTGATATTGACGCAGCGAATCGCACGGTACGGGACTTTGTCGCATTGATTGACTCGTTGAATGAAGAAAAAGAAACCGTCATAAGCCAATATCGCTTGTCGGTGAGTGATGAAAGTGAAGATTTGCTTGTGCAGCTTTCTGCCGATTTGATTAAAAGAAGTTTTTCATGGTGGCAGTCGCCCAGATTGGGCGCTGAGACGTGGACGGGGAACACGCCTATAATACCACCGCCGGACTGAGTGCGTCCATAATTCTCCTGTCCGGGGACCGTGATCCGCTGCTCGCCAGTGAAGCGCCAGTATTGAGAAAAATAGATTAAGATTTTGCATTTATTGTTTACTTGCACCGTATCCCGCACTCATTTGTAAAATTTTTTTTCGACTAAGGCGAAAAGGTCGGAAGAAACGGTTGCGCGGTGCAGATAATGATTGGGATGGAAAGAGGTATTCAGATTTTGTATAAGATTGCGGTGATGGGCGGGGCGGACACAGTCCTCGGGTTCAAGGCGCTGGGGCTCGACATATACCCCGTGTCGGACGGCGATGAGGCGCGCGCCTCGCTGCGCAAAATAACGCAGCCCGAGGAGAACTACGCCGTCATATATATCGAGGAGGGCGTCGCGCAGACGCTCGCGGCGGAAATATCCGGATTTAACGATAAGACTACGCCCGCCATTATACTGATTCCGGGCAGGGACGGCTCGCAGGGGCTCGGTCTGACGGCGCTCCACGACGCGGTGAAGCGTGCGGTGGGCGCGGATATACTATAATCTCGTTTGTCACGGCTTGAGCCGTAACAAACGAGGTACGAGGGTTGGATCTCGCCGTGCGCGGCTCGCAGAGTGTCAGCAGATGGAAATGAATTCCATCTGCTGACGGAGATATAAGAATTTTTGCTCCGTCGCACGGGGCGCACTCTTTCGCAAAAATTCTTTTCGCCATAGGCGAAAAGGACGTGAGAGCGAAAATATGTGCATACGAGATTATTCTATTACTGAAAGGATTGGTAGATTTAATGAGCGGTAGAATCTTGAAGGTCTCGGGACCGCTTGTCGTGGCCGACGGACTCGCCGACGCGAACATATCCGACGTCGTTCGCGTCGGAGGACAGCGGCTCATCGGCGAAATACTCACGATGACCGGGGATTCCGCGTCGATACAGGTGTATGAGGAGACGAGCGGTCTCGGCCCGGGCGCCGTAGTTGAGACGACGGGAGTTCCGATGTCCGTCGAGCTTGGGCCCGGTTTGCTCGAAAACATATACGACGGCATCCAGCGTCCGCTGGAGGAGGTTCGCGAGAAGACGGGCTCCACGATAGCGCGCGGCGTCGATATCCCCGCGCTCAACAGGACGCGCATGTGGGAGTTCACGCCGTCCGTGGAACCGGGCGCCATCGTCGCGGGAGGCAGCGTGCTTGGCACGGTCGATGAGACGAACGCCGTCCGCCATAAGATAATGGTTCCTCCGGGGGTGTCGGGTTCGGTCATATCGATAGAGACCGGACAGTTCACCGTTGATCAGGTGATAGCAAGGGTCAAGACGGACGACGGCGTGCGCGACCTGACGATGATGCAGCGGTGGCCCGTCCGCGTGAACCGCCCCTACGTCAAGAAGTTTATGCCCTCTACGCCCCTGTGCTCGGGGCAGAGGATAATCGACACGCTGTTTCCGATCGCAAAGGGCGGTACGGCGGCGGTTCCCGGTCCGTTCGGCTCGGGAAAGACTGTGGTGCAGCACCAGCTCGCGAAGTGGTCGGACGTCGATATCGTCGTCTATATAGGCTGCGGAGAGCGCGGAAACGAGATGACGGACGTACTCATGGAATTCCCCGAACTCAAGGATCCGCGCAACGGCGAGCCGCTTATGAAGCGCACGGTGCTCATTGCCAATACGTCCGACATGCCCGTCGCCGCGCGCGAGGCGTCCATTTACACCGGTATCACTATCGCCGAGTATTTCCGCGACATGGGTTACGACGTGGCTGTCATAGCAGACTCCACCTCGCGCTGGGCGGAGGCGCTGCGCGAGATGTCGGGCCGTCTTGAGGAGATGCCCGGCGAGGAGGGCTACCCCGCGTACCTGTCAAGCCGGCTCGCCCAGTTCTACGAGCGCGCGGGCTGCGTCGAATGTATAGGGGGAGACGGACGGCGCGGCACGCTTACGGCCATAGGCGCGGTATCGCCGCCGGGCGGCGATACGTCGGAGCCGGTGTCGCAGGCCACTATGCGCATAGTGAAGGTGTTCTGGGGCTTAGACTCGTCGCTGGCGTACGCGCGGCACTTCCCCGCCGTCAACTGGCTGACGAGCTATTCCCTGTATCTCGATACGCTCAAGCCGTGGTACGACGGCAAGTATGGCGCCAAATTTCTTGAGAACCGCAACAAGGCGATGACGATCCTCGACGAGGAGGCGGAGCTCCAGGAGATTGTCAAGCTCGTCGGACAGGATTCCCTGTCCGCGCCCGACAGACTGACGCTCGAGACGGCAAAGATGATACGCGAGGACTTTCTGCAGCAGAACGCTTTCGTAGACCTCGACAGCTATTCGTCCTACGAAAAGCAGGGGCGGCTTTTGGAGATAATTCTGCAATACTACGCCTTGTGCCAGGACGCGCTCCGCAATGGCGTCACGGACATACAGGCGCTGTTCGGCATCGAGGCGCGCGAGCACATAGGACGCGCCAAGATGATTCCTCCGGAGGAATACGACGCGAAGTACGACGAGATATTGAGCGCGATCGTCTATCAGATCGAGGTCATAACGAGGGGAGGCGAGAGCCAGTGATCAGGGAATACAGGACAATACAGGAGATCGTCAGCCCTCTGATGGTCATCAGCAACGTGGACGGCGTCACGTATGACGAGCTGGCGGAGCTTGAACTGCCAAACGGCGAGGTTCGCCGCTGCAAGGTGCTGGAGGTCAACGGAAACACGGCGGTCGTGCAGCTCTTTGAGAGCGCGACGGGCATAAACCTCGCCACCTCAAAGGTGAGGTTTCTCGGGCGTCCGCTGGAGCTGGCCGTCTCGGGCGATATGCTCGGACGCGTGTTCAACGGCATGGGCAGTCCGATTGACGGCGGCCCGGAGATACTGGCCGAGTCGCACAACGACATAAACGGTCTGCCGATGAACCCGGCGGCGCGCGACTACCCAAACGAGTTCATACAGACCGGAGTGTCCACGATCGACGGACTCAATACGCTTGTGCGCGGACAGAAGCTGCCGATATTCTCGGGCTCCGGACTGCCGCACGCGCAGCTCGCGGCGCAGATAGCGCGTCAGGCAAAGGTGCTCGGCGGCGGAGAGAGCAATTTTGCCGTCGTGTTTGCGGCCGTGGGCATAACCTTCGAGGAATCGGAATATTTTGTGCAGGAATTCAACCGTACGGGGGCCATCGACCGCTCCGTCATATTCTCGAATCTGGCGGACGACCCCGCCGTCGAGCGCATAGCCACACCGCGCATGGCGCTGACAGCCGCGGAGTATCTGGCGTTTGAGAAGGACATGCACGTGCTCGTCATAATAACCGACATAACCAACTACGCCGAAGCGCTGCGCGAGATTTCGGCGGCGCGCAAGGAGGTGCCCGGACGCCGCGGCTATCCCGGTTATCTGTACACCGACCTCGCCACGATGTACGAGCGCGCGGGGCGGCGCATAGGCAAGTCCGGCTCGATAACGATGATCCCGATCCTCACGATGCCCGAGGACGACAAGACTCACCCCATACCCGACCTCACGGGATACATCACCGAGGGACAGATAATTCTCTCCCGCGAGCTGCACAGGCGCGGCATACAACCGCCCGTGGATGTGCTGCCGTCGCTTAGCCGCCTGAAAGACAAGGGCATAGGCAAGGGCAAGACGCGTGAGGATCACGCGGACACGATGAACCAGATTTTCGCCGCGTACTCGTCCGGAAAGGACGCCAAGGAGCTTATGACGATACTCGGAGAGGGCGCGCTGACGCAGACCGATCTGCTGTTCGCCAAATTCGCCGAGGAATTCGAGGCGCGCTACGTCTCGCAGAGCTACGAGGCCAACCGCTCGATAGAGGATACGCTTGCGCTCGGCTGGGAGCTCTTGAAGATACTGCCGGTATCGGAGCTAAAACGCGTGCGCACAGAATATATCGAGAAATATCTTCAAATGTAATGGTCTGCCATTACATTTGAAAACGAAAACCGGTTCTCGCGCTTCGGCGCTCGCAGAGTGTACATATCGGAAAATGAATTCCCGATATGTACGAAATACAACAATTATTGCTCCGTCGTACGGGACGCACTCCTGCGCAATAATTCTTTTCGCCACAGGCGAAAAGAACGAGAGAGCGAAAGTGGTTCCGTTTGCAATTGGGGCGAGGAGGCTTTCTTTTGGCGACAAAGACGATTTCACCGACAAGAATGGAGCTCACGCGCCTGAAAGGGCGCCTGAAGACGGCCACGCGCGGCCATAAGCTGCTTAAAGACAAGCGCGACGAGCTAATGCGCCAGTTCTTGGAAATAGTCCGGAGAAACCGGGACCTGCGCGCGCGCGTGGACGAGGGACTGTCGGGCGCGAACCGCGCGCTCGCCGTGGCGTCCGCCATAATGTCGTCCGACATGCTCGAACAGGCGCTCCTGTACCCGCGCCAGACGGTGCGCCTCGATATGGCGTTCCGCAATATAATGTCCGTAAACGTCCCCGTGTATAAGTTCGATATGGAAACCGCCGACAGCGCGGAGATATATCCATACGGCTTCGCGCAGACCTCCGGAGAGCTGGACGTTGCCATCGCCGCGCTGGAGGGCGTGTTCCGCGATATGCTGGAGCTGGCGCAGGTAGAGAAGACGATGCAACTTCTGGCCGACGATATTGAGAAGACGCGCCGCCGCGTCAACGCGCTGGAATATGTGATGATACCCGAGATGCAGACGAATATCCGCTACATCTCGATGAAGCTGGAGGAAAACGACCGCTCCACAAAGGTGCGCCTGATGAAAGTCAAAGACATGGTGCTGGCGGACAGCAGAAAGAAATAGAGCGGCACACGTCCGCGAGCGGGAGCGAGCCGCGCGAAGTCGCGCGTAAAATGCCGCAGGCATTTGCGCGGGGCGAATTCATTTCGCACCGCGCGTGTACAAAACGGGGCCCCCGCGCGGCATCAGCCGCGTGGGGAGCAAGGATATGGTGCTGGCGGACAGTAGGAGGAAGTAGTTGTAGTCAAAAAGCGCCCGATCTCCTCGCACGCCTGTCCTGTATAGTCGCCGGACATGTCGAGCCATACAATGCCCTTGTTCCGCTTAAACCACGTCGTCTGACGTTTTGAGAAACGCCTTATCTCAATGTACAGCCGCCGCGCCATGTCTTCCGCGGAGGCGTACACCGTCGCGGCCGGCGGAGCCGGAGCGTCGTCCGCGCCGCCTGCCGGCGCGGCGCTTGACGCCGCCCGGCCCGTGAGATACATGCAGATATGGCGAAACTCCAAGCCAAGCGCGAGCATGATCTCGCTGTCGCCGCCCGCCTCCAGATAATCCGCCACCTCGTCCGCCATTCCCGCGTCAAGCCGCTCGCGCAGCCGCCTTTCGATGCGACCGTCGAGTATCTCGCGCGGGTGTGTCACGCCGAGGGGCAGTATGTCGTACTCGGGTGAGTAGTTATAACTAATTGGTTTGCCCGAGCGCGCGCGCTCTATGAGACGTATCATGCGGCGTCTGTTGAGATCGTAGGTCGGGCCCTCCGCGCGGAGCTCGATATTCAGGGAAGCCAGCTCCGCCCTCAGCTCGCCGCCTGACTTGAGGGATAGGCGCTCTCTTAACTCGCGGTCGGGCGGGCAGCCGGAAAGCTCGTAGCCGTACAGCACGGAATCAATATACAATCCCGTGCCGCCCACTATTATAGGCAGATTTCCGCGAGCCGCTATCTCCGGTATCAGCCTGTACGTCTCAGCCTGAAAATCCGCGACGGTAAACTGCTCGCCGACATCGCGCACGTCGAGCAAATGGTGGGCGATCTCATCGCGTTCGCGGCGCGTCGCCTTGCCGCTGCACAGGTCGAACCCCCTGTAAACCTGCCTCGAATCCGCGGATATTATCTCCCCGCCTAAGCGACGCGCCAGCTCGACGCCGATATCGCTTTTCCCGGACGCCGTAGGGCCGACGACGGCCACGGCTTTTATTTTACCGTCACTTTGCATGTGGCTTTTTTGCTGCCGTCGGCCGTTGTGACGGTGATGGTGGCGGATCCCTTTTTAACGGCTGTGAGGCGCCCGTCAGACACGGCGACGATCTTCGAGTTGCTGCTCTTCCACGTGACGGCCTGATTCGCGGCGTCGTCCGGCGTTATCGTAACCTTTAACTCCGCGCTCTCCCCGACGCCCATCGTCAGCGCCGCCCCGCTGAGCGCGACGCCGCTCACCCTCACAGGCTTTGCTGTCACGGCGACGCGGCAGACCGCTGTATACCCCCCGTCGTCGCTGATTGCCGCAATATTCGCCGCTCCGGGCGAAACCGCCGTAACCTTGCCGCTCTCGTTCACGACGGCTACTGATGTATCGGAGCTCATCCATGTCACGCCCTTTAGCGTCGGCGCCGACGGAGTGAACGCCGCCTTTAGCGTCGCCGCCTTGCCCTCCTCCAGTGTCAGCGCCGTATTACTCAGCGACAGACCCGTCACGGGCTTTTTGGGCGCGTCCGTGACCGTGACGGCGCACGTATCCTTTAATTTTGTGCCGGCGATTGTGACAGTGATCGTCGCCTTTCCGGCTTTGAGGCCCGTCACGCGTCCGTACGCGTCCACGACGGCGATCTCCGGCTTGGAGCTCTGCCATGCGAGACCGGTCAGATCGCTTTTGCCGGAGGCGCCGAACGGCAGCAGGGTGAGAACGCCGCCTGTCCGGACGGACGCCGAGGCGCGCAGTCTCACGCTCTTTTCCGCGGCGGCGGCGGAGCTCTGGCCCTCGACGCGCGCCTGTACAGATACCGAGCGTCCGTTTGCCTCCGCTGTCAGTATCGCCTCGCCCGCCGCCATCGCGGTGATTATTCCGGCGCCGTCTACCGATGCCGCGGCGGGATTATTTGACGTGTAGACCGCGTCGGGCGCCGTTATACCGGCCTCCAGCGCCGCAAGGAGCAGCTCGCCTGAGTGGGCGCCCGCCGCGGTCGTGAAGCTGCGCGCGATCACGGCATCATCCTCAGTCGCGGCCGGCGCGGCGCTGCGGAGCGCGCTTCTCGGGAGCGCCGCCGCCGTGGCGGCCGCCGGTTCCGTCACCGTCAGCGTGTACGTCGCGGATTTTTCAACGCGCGGCTGCGTGAGCTGCGGCTGCTTATTGGCGGAACGCGGGCCGTTTTGGTCTTCGGCGCTGGATACCTTAAAGACTATCGGATACGTACCGGCGTTATCCGCAGCGACGGGGGCTTTCAGCTTGAATGACGCCGCCGAATACTTGCCGGTCGCGCTATCGTACACAGGCGAGTCGACCATTTCCAGCTTTGCCATATCGTATTCCCATTTTACTGGGGTTGCGTCCGGGACGACATCCGGCGCCGGCTCAAGCGTCGCGGTGAACGAGACGCTTTCCGTGCTGTCCGCCGCCAGTTCACCGAGAGACGGACTGAGCGTAATGCTCTGAAGCGGCGGGTCGGTTATCCACACAAGGAAGTTGTTGTCGCCGCCGGTTATGGCGCCGGGCACTATGAGACGCATTGGAACCGTCTTGACCAAGGCCTTTTTGGGAATTGTGGCTGTTACGTCTGCACCATTGATGACGACATACCACTCGCCGGCCATGTTCCACTCGTTCAGAGAATAGTATACGTAGTCGCCGTTTTCTATTTCGCGGTGGATATTGTTCTTTTCCAGATATTGGGCGAACACGGTCATATTGCCGCCGCACAGCTCATACAGCTTAGCGATGCTCACGGTCGCCAGTCTGTCCGGGTTGACGGGACTCGCGGTGACCTTTACCAGTCCCGGCGCTTTTGCCACGAGGACGCCGGCGTTTGTACCGCTCTGCGGCGGCAGCTCTATCAGGCCGCTGTAGTCGCCATCCAAATGACCGGAAGAATCATAGCCATCCTGTGTGGGGTCGTCGGTTATGTCGTCTTCATACGCCCACTTTTCCGCCGTCCACGCGAGCGGCGCGTTTTGCGCGGCCGTCGGAGTAATCTTGGGCTGTACGGTTACCGTCTGCCCGACATACATCTGTATGAACCGGCCGTAGCCCGCGCGTCCGTCGAGACCGATGAAGGCTATACTCTCCGGCCCTTCCGACGCGACTATGACAGTGATAGTATCCGTCTTGCCGCTATCCTGCGCGGTGACCGTTATCTTCGCCACGCCGGGGCTCACGGTGACAAGCTGATCCTTTTCGTTGACGTACGCTATCTCAGGCTTGTCGCTCGTCCATCCGAGCTTTATGTTCGGCGGCTGCTTGCCCAGATTCCACGAGCCGTCTTTGTTGCGTCCCTCTATATTGTAGCGAACCGTCATAAGCTGTGTCGCGCCGACGGGGTATATCCACTGATCCATATCTATCTTGATATTGTTTACCTGCGACGCGTCCTTGGGGTCTACGGTCACCAGCAGGTCTATCGTAGTCCCGTTGCTGGCCTGAGCGACGAGCGAGACCGGGTTGTCCTCCCAGATCGTCTTGAATTGCCAGTTGCCGTTTTCGTCGAGGAGCGGATTGCCGTCGGCGTCGTTTATTCTCTCCTGATGCGACGTCTTAGTCGTTTTCAGCGCCACAAGACGCGATCCGCCGTAGACGTCCGTCTCCTCACCCGTCGCGCTCTTCCTGATTTCTATCGTGTTCGGGTCGCCGGGCGTCCACTCTATCGTCTTGTCCGTGACGTTGTCCGGCTTCATTACGATGTCGAACAGCTTTGACAGGAGCTCCGTGTTGCCCTCCGTTATCGTGATCTGCTTGGGCGTTATCTTAAACTGCGTTATCGCGATGCCCTTTACGGTGACGGCGATTTCGAGCCGGCAGTCCTTGTCGGCCTCCGGGATGCCCTGTATTATCGTAGTGCCCTCGCCGACGCCCGTCACTCTGACTCTGCCGGTGTTCTTGTCGAGCTCCACCGAAGCGATGTTCTCGTCGCCCTCGGGAACGCTCCAGTTCACCGTCTTATTCGCCATGTTGGCGGGAGTGAAGTTCACGGTCACGAGCTTGCTGCCGTTATTGCTGTCGCCGGCGATAAGATCGAGCTTATTGGGGCTTACCGTTATCGTGGGTTTGCCCTCAAGCACCGTCACGTCGCATACGGCGACGACCTCCTTGTCCTCGGGAACCTTGACGTCAATGGTGGCAATAACCGTAGTCTTGCCGGGCGCGAGGCCCGTAACGCGCCCCTCGCCGTCCACCGACACCGTGTTATTGCCGCCCGTGCCAACGCTCCAGACTATCGTGTCCCCGCCGGCGCCGGCGCCTCCCAAAACGGAAGCCAGTATCTGCTCCATGCCGCCGGGATAGAGCGTGAGCTCCGTCTTGTCCAGAAGCAGCGTTTTTTTACTGCGGTCGACCTTTATGCTGGAATCGGCTGTAAGCAACGGATCGCGCGCGGCTGTCGCGGTGATTTTGACCGTCGCGGACGCCGGATTGCCGTCGCCCGTGGAGACGCCCTCGACCACGCCCGAGCCATCCACCTTGGCGATGGCGGCTTTCTCCGACGACCACCTGACAGTTCGATTAGCGCGATCTAATGGAGACACCACCGCGTAAAGCTGCATCGTTTCAGACACGCCAACGGTTCCGCTCTCCGGATAGACCATGATCCCATCCGTAAGGCCCACAACGGCCACGAGGACGCTGGCGGTGACGCCGCTCGAGGCGCGCACTACTACGCGCGCGAAGCCGGCTTCCAAACCCGTCACCTCGCCGGTCTCGGCATTCACAGAGGCTATGGCCGGCGTCTCGGACGTCCACGTCAGCTTATCAGTGCTCTTTGCCGGTATAACGGTGACGAGCGGCCCGAGTCCCAATCTGGCGTCCTTTTCCACCTCGACGAACGTCTTCGACAGCCTGAGGCCCGTGGCGGGGACGGGCGCGCTCACCTTCACCGTCAGCGTAGCCTTCATCTTGGCGTCCGTTGTGCTGGTCAGAGTTATTTTCGCCGTACCCGCCGCCTTTGCGGTGACCACGCCGGCGTTGTACGAGACGAAGTCCGCCTTATCGACCGCCGCCGCGACGTGCGCGACAGGATTTGTGAAAGGCCCGGACGGCGTAGTTATGGCAAGCTGCACGTCGGCGCCCGCGCCGTATCCCAGATGGACGCTCGCGCCGACCACCATGTCTATGCTCGCCGGCGTCAGCTTTATGCCGCTCACCACGTCGTCCTCGGGGTTGGAGGCGTCCGGCGACGCCAGATAATCCCTTATGATCTGCGCGATAGCGTCCACGGTGACAAACGGACGCGCGTCAAAAATGCGCTGCGCGAGTCCCAGCTTCTGCGGCGCGGTAAAGCTCTTGTAGGGCTCGGAGGTGGGCACGAAGCTCAGCAGATCGGCGTTGGCCTTAGTCTCTATGATCTTCTGGACGTCGGGGGCGGCGGGGGCGCTGTTGATCGCCACGAGAAGCCCCGTTTCCAGAGCCTTTATGTCGGATACGGCCTTGTCAAAAGCGGTTTTTACGGCGGCGTTGTTCACGTAGTCCTTTTTACGGTTTACAAGGAGCGTATTCGCGACGCGCCCCTTTCCCGTCTCGGAGAGCACGCCGTAGGCGCTGCCGGCGGACACCTCGATGTCCAGCTCTCGGGCGAATACGGGATGCTCAAGGGCCTTGCGCATCTGCTCGGCCGTCAGCGCGCGGTTTACGGCGTAGAGCGCGCCCTTGCCGGACAGTATCTGATCCAATCTGTCCTGAATGGCCTGTTTTGTGGTGAAGACGTCGGCGATCTCGTACAGGCTCGCCGCCAAATCCTCCTGATCCTGAGCGGAGAAGGCGCCAAAGCCGTTCGTGTCCAGCCCCAGAGCGTTGTCGCCGTTGAGCAGGCGCAGTATCGCCTCCGGGCCCGCGTAAATGACGCCGTTGTAGCCGCTCAACCGGGCGTAGCGGTACATGCTGACGAGCGTGGACTCGTCGTACCACGTCATGGGTTCCAGCTCGAGCCAGCCGGAGCGGAAAATGAGGTTTTCGCTCAACTGGCTGTCCCAGTTTATGTACAGCGCCTCCTCCATCCGGCCTCTGTTCAGGCCGGAGTCACGCGTCACGGGTATGCGCAACGCCAGCCCGTATGTTCCGTTTTGGTACGTGAGCGGCGTATTGCGCATGACCACAACGCCGCCGTCGGTATTCTGATACGTGAGCAGGGGGATCGTACCCTGATAATTCCACAGACCGTACGGGGCGGGTATAAACACCCCGATATTGTATCCGGGACGTCCGCCCGCGCTGCTCAGTGGGATCTTGCCCGTCGCCCGCTGCGTGACGGTCACGGCGTTGGCGGAGCGGCCTCGTGTCGTCGTCAGGTCGACATAACCGCCGCCCACGCCGTCCGCGTCCTGTAGCACGGGCAGATTATCACTGTCGCGGCTCACCCAGTTGCCGGTGTTCAGGTACTCGCCGGAGACGACGATCCCCGCTATGCTGGCGGTCAGGTTGGCGCCCACGGTATACGTGCCGGGCGTTATGACAAATACGGCGCCCGGAGCGTTTATGAAGGCGTCGGTTACGCGTCCCTCGCCGAGCAGCGTAATATTCGGCGCAACGGTGGTCAGATAACTCACGCTAGCGTCTTTTCCGAGAGAGAACTGCGACCCGGCCGAGTCGCCGGTAAAGCTCAGTTTGGATATCTTGCCCTCGGGCATGGAAATTTTTGAGGTCAGGCCGCCCGCGTCCATGCTGTCGAGCACGACGCCCGAGAGCGTGACAAGCGAATTGGGGATGGATGAGTCGGCTAGCTTGACGGAGTGTACCCCCGTGCCGACGAGCGTGAAGCCGGAATACGCCGTGAGCTCCGCCACCGACGTCGAGCCGGTCGTCACTATCCTCGTATTTCGGTTAGGGTTAATAACCGCGATCCCGTCGCGCACGGTGGTATTGCTGAGCACGACGCTGTTCTCGCCGCCGCCCCTGATGAGCAGACGTCCGTTTATGACGCAGTCGTTGATCGAGGCGTTTCCCGCGCCGACGCCGTCGCAGAGTATCAGGTCGCCGTTTATGGTGAGACCGCTGAAAACGGACTCCGGTCGCGTGCTCATCACGTTGCCGTTCAGGACGAGCTGGTCAAAGCCCGCCTCCGACCTGTAGAAGTATTGGAACAGATTGTCCACGATCTTTACGGCCTCAGCGCGGCTCAGATTATCTCTGGGGTGGAAGAGTCCCCCGCTGCCCACCATATAGCCGTACTGAGTCATAGCGGAGACGTAGTTTTGCGCGTACACGGAAATTTGATCCCTGTCGCCATAGCGGCCCAGATAGCTCAAATTCTCGTTGGAGATACCGAAGGCGCGCGCGACGAGCGTAGCCGCGTCCTGACGTATGATATTCGCCTCGGGCTTCATCGTGGTCTCGGAGGTTCCCTCGGCGATGCGCATCTTGTTGGCCATCGCGACGATGTCGTAATACCACGCGTCCGCGGGTACGTCGGTGAATCTGGAGATGTCGGCTTTTTCCTCCGCCTCGAACGCCCGCACCAGGATCGCGAAGAACTCGGCTCGCGTTATGGCCGCGTCCGGCCGGAAATAGCCGGATTCAAAGTCCCGCAGCGCCCCCAGCGCCTCCCAGCGGTCGATCTCCGCAGAGGCCCAGTGCCATCGCGTATCGGAATAAGCGGCGGACGCCGTCGCGGCCGGCGGCGCAGCAACGACAGCCAGAGCCAGCATCGTGGCGGCGAGAAGCGCCGCGGCAATGTGGCGTTTGAACCGGTAGAATAAGCGTTCCATATAAAATTGATCCTCCCCAATAACTCCCCCGACGCGGGGCCTCGGGCGAAAAAGTCTCCGCCCACGGAAAAAACACGCCCAAATATCCAATATATAATAGTTGTCGAAATAAAGCGCCAAAACTTGAGATAAAATCGCGGAAATATAGCGCCGGCGCGCCGCCCGTACCACAAGCGGGCAAACGTAACCGTCCGCGCACAGTATATCAGATATTCCGCCCGCTGTCTCCCTGAATTTTTGGTGAATCATTGCGTTTGTTACGACTGTGTCGTAACAAACGCAATGATTCACCAAAATAACACTTGACAAATGCTTCCGGCGGTGGTATCATGCGCTTTAGATAAAGCCCATGTGCCAACCGCATTGGGAACCCAATGCGAAAAGCGCGCCGGTTTTTCAATCCCGCAAGGATTGAAAAACCGCAACAAACGCTTGATGGCGGCACCTTGTAAACTGAATAAGACCCATTGTTCCGAGCGGCTGATGACCCTTGCAGCGCTTACCGCGACTCGTTCGCGGACGCGCTGACGTGCTATCGCACAGGTCATGCCGGGAGGATTAAAAAAGGAACCGGGTGAGAATCCCGGGCAGGTCTTGATGTGGCGACCCGCCGAAAGGCGGAGCTGTGTCGGACGCAACCGCTGCCGTATGCGCGAAACCTGAGCTTGACGCGAAAGCGTTGACGAAAATCTGCCACCCGCAAGGGGAAGGTAAAGCCGGGATGTTGGGGTGAACAAAACCCCTGAACGCGTGAGCCGGAAGACTGACTTTGGGCGTATTGGTTGAACCGCGGCCCGGTGTGTAGCAAACGGGCGGCGTACGTTACAGGAATACGGCTGTGACAATCGGACAATATACATGTCTGATTGTCACAGCCGTTTTTTTGTATCCGTTTGCGATGGCGGAGCCGTTGCACGGGACGCGACGATTGGCTCTCGTGCGCCGCGGTACTCGCAGTAAGTGTTTAGAGAAAGTTTAATTTAGGGGCGGATATTTGTCCGCCCATGAAGGGAGGTGGTGTCTTGGCGACAGATGAAATATGTCAGCGGTGCGGCGGCGTTATACGCGTATCCGGGCGACGCCGCGCGGAAAGCTGACAGACTCGGCGTTTACACGGACGCGCAAAAAAATATATTCTAAGGAGTCAAAAAAATGAAAACGAACAAAAAGCGCATACTCGGCATTATCCTCGCGATTGTTCTGGCTTTCTCCGCGTTCGGCGGAATGGCGTTGGCTGACCCGATGCAGTCGCTGAGCCTCGTACAGCTCAGCGACACGCAGTACACTACCTTCTTCTCCGCGCCCAGTGATACTGCGACACTCTACGCGACACAGACCAGCAATTATCAGGACAACCAGCCGTTTACGAGCGCCGCCGACGCGGACGCCGTTACATGGGGCTGGACTGACGACGGCAGCACGATCTATTCCACCACGACGACAAGCGACGGGCAACTGTCCATTAGCGCTACCGGCGATGTGGCGACCGGCAGCTACACGGGCCCGGCACCCGATTACACTGCGGCGTACGCGGGTTGGTACGCGTTAGCCGAGGTCACGGCGGCAGCCGTATCCCTGCGCCCCGCCGTATACAGCCTGCAGGGGCAGCTCGGCACGGGCTATCCTATCAACTTCACTATTGTGATCCAAAGTGCGTCACCCGTACCTGTCGGTGCATCCAACATCTCGGCGTATGTGACGGACAACAGGAGTGGGATTCCCCTTCCGATTCTCGCGGCGGGCACTGTCCCCAACCTGACGGTTACTTACCCTGATACCGGGGACGTCCTTGACGGCGTACCGGGTTCGCTCCAAAACGATCCCAGCGCGACGGGTTCGTTGCAATCGCTTCTTAACAACTCTGATATTGACGATTTTGCCGTCAACACCACCGACGCTCACGTGATTGACTTGACGGACTACAAGGGCAACGATTACCCCGAAACGCAAAGCCCGACGTTTTACGGCTGGCAATACGGTGTATACAGGCTCAATACTGCAACAAGTAATTACGAGATAGTCGGTATAAGCACGGTGGTTAATCCTTCGGTTTTCCCGCTGCAAACCGGCGACAAGGTATACTGGCAGTACGGAGCGTATTCAACACTGCCTACAATTTGGCCGGGGGCATAAGTCAAAACAGGATCGACCGCGCGCGAGCTTGCGGGGTGGGCGGTATAACGCCGCCCTCCCCGCGCAATGATACTTTAGTTTAGTTGAGGGGTTAATCAATGAAGACATTTTCAATCCGTAAAAAATGTATATTCCCGCGGCTGTTTGCCGCGCTTTTAATTATATCGGTACTGCTGTCGGCATTTCCGTCCGCCGCGCTTGCGGTCGAAGGCGACGATGGCAGCCTTTTTTACGCCCAAGCGGAGACTGCGGAGACGCCGGACGACGACGGCGTTTTTTCGGTTTTTGAGGTAAACGCGGAGCAGCAAGACGAACCGCCCGAAAACGGCGATACGCTGTTTGTTGAAGGCCACGGCGACGGCTTGAGCGCGGAAACCGCGTGGAGGATATCCACGGCGGCGGATTTGCAACTGCTCGCGACGAATGTAAACAGCGGAACGACCTATCAGGACAAGTATTTCAAGCTGATGAATGACATTGATCTCTCGTCTGTTTGCGGCGCGACTGCGGGGCCCGGCGGCACTCCTCTCAATTGGATTCCGATAGGTTATAATATAACACTACCCAACAATGGGGGACTACCTTTTGAAGGAACTTTTGACGGCGATGAATTTATAATTTGCAACTTATACTTTGCGCTTTCGGCAGGTTCCCCGTCTCAAGCTGCTCTGTTTGGGGAAATCAGCAATGCAGAAATCAATAATCTTACTGTCTCCGGTTCAATAAATATTACGAACAGGAATGGGAATTGCAGCGCAGGACTTGTAGGATTAGCCAAAGATAGCATTATTGCTAACTGTGTTAATCACGTAGATATGTCTAACACAAACACCAACGCCAACACATATGGCGGCATCGTTGGTCGCGGCGACAATGTGACTATAACTGGTTGTATAAACTATGGCGACATATCTGTGGCGAAAACAGCCGGAGGTATTGTCGGATCTATACCTGCTAACACGTCGGCGACTAATACCATCACCAATTGTAAAAATTACGGCGCGATATCAGTCAGCGGGGCATCCGTTGGTGGGATTGTTGGAAACTTGACCAGCACAAAGCTGACTATTGCCAACTGTGAAAACTCTGGAAACATCAGGGGCAGTAACGCCGGCGGTATCGCGGGCAATGTTAGTGTAGCACAATATGAGGTAGTTATCAAAGACTGCACAAACACCGCCGATATAATCGGTGGATCCGAAAGGGTCGGTGGTATCGTAGGAATAGGGTTTGTCGGAATGGTTATCGAAAACTGCGCCAATACCGGGGACGTGAGCAGCTCGGGTGCGGGCGGAACCGAAAACGCCGTGGGCGGTATCATCGGATACTTGTCAAGCGGGAGTACCCCTTTCCCCGGCAGCACGATTGTCAACTGCGTAAACAGCGGCAGTATAAGCGGCGCGGCGGCTATCGGCGGCTTAATCGGGAGAATCGGGTTCCAGATACCAACCGAATATAACTTTGTCATTTCCGGGTGCTATAACACGGAATCCGTAACAGGGCAAGTACACTCCGGAACAGCAAGCGATTCCAGAGTGGGCGGTCTGGTGGGAAGCGTGTATAGCCATGAAGCTTCGCTGGCAAATTTTCAACTCAGCTCATGCTGGAATTCCGGCGATGTGACTGCACCGGGCTCCGTCAGTGTCGGCGGCTTATTTGGCGAAATACAATCCGGCGGGGGCGTATTCAAATTTTCAAACTTATACACCTCCGGTGAGGTTTCGGGATATGATGCCGTCGGTGGCACGGCGGGCAATGTGGACATACTGACACATCCTGAGGTTCCCAGCGGAAATCTTTTCATTAGTAACGTATACAGCGTGGCGCCATCTGTGACGGCGAGCGCAGCAGAGAATGCGATAGCCGGCGTAGGAATTGGAAAAATCAGCAGCCGTACGGACTACGGCAAAAATCGTATCAATATCTCCAACGTGTTCGCGCGCGAGTACGGCAATCTGCCGGGGATCGGCGAATGGACGGACGGGACTTCCGTGGACCCAAACGACATCGTCTTACTGAATGACAACCAAATGACAGACGGAGGTTTCGCCGTCCTGCTCGGCGGTGCTTTCGCGAAATTCGGCGAAAGTCTGTTCTCCGAGATCAAATTGGACGACGAGGCATACGCGAAGTACTATCCGGTCTACGGAGACTTTGACTATCCGGTTCTGCTGCCGCTGCTCGGGTTGGAATCGGCGTCGACGTATAATGTCAAGTTTTCCGGAGCCAAATACGCTGACGTTACCGTCAACGGCGCGGAAACCTACGCGACGGCGGTCGCGCCGGGCGGCGGCGTGAGCTTCACCGTCGAGCCGGCACAAGATGTGACGATTGCAAGCGTGACTGTCGGCGGCGATCCGCTGACAGCCGCGGGCGGAACATACACGCTTGCCGGCATTCAAGCGGATACCGTTGTAACAATCACAACTGAGGGAACCCCTCCCGGCGAGGGCGGCGGCGAACCCGGCGACTACAATGTAACTTTCGATGTGCGTGACGCGGGCGGCGCAGAGATATCCGGCGCGACAATCACCGTCGCCGACAAAACCGCCGAAACGGACGGCTCGTACAAACTCGGCGCGGGTGTTTACGCCGTAACAGTCTCGAAGGACGGATACAATACCGTTTCCGGCATGTTGTCTGTCTCCGGCGACAAGGTTGCGCGTGTCAACCTATACGTCGGGGAGCCGCGAACGCTGACGCTGAACATCAAAAAAGACGGCTTTGACACCGATATATATAACGGCGACATTGTCCTGCAATCAATAGAGGGCGGGTCAATGCTATACGGAGAGTACCTCGATCCCGCAACTATTTCGCTGCCGGACGGCGTGTATAAATACAACGCGCATGGTACAAAGGGCGCCATGGGCGGCGGACAACTGGTCGTTGCAGGCAATACGGACATCACTCTCCGCCACGTCGATTTTGGCGAAAAGCTGCTCAATCAGTCAAATATGGCGTACACGATGACGCTCACGGATCAAAACGGCGTCGCGTACACTCCCGGGAGCATTGATTCCCGAAGCGGCGGCAGTGCTCGCGCCCGGTTCGTACTTCCCGCCGAGCGGCATGGCACGGAATACCATTATGCGTTTGTGCCTGTCAGCGATACTTACTACGGCAGCAGCGGTGTGACATACCTCTACGACGCGGGCTTTGGCACACGGTCGTACAGCGGCATGAACCTTTCGGACAACAGGAGCTTTATAATCGCCCCCAAGAGAACACTCACACTGATCGTGCCAAATGGCGTGACGGCGATTGACGGGTACTTCCATCTGTATCTCCGAGTTCGGTTTTATGAACCGCTTGAGGAGATCACGCCAATAACAACGGCGGACAACGGCGACGGTACTATCACGTATACTTATGGCGTGCCGGAACGCCGTGAGCTCCACTACGAGCTGAAAATCCCGGGCTATGTGAAGCACGCTCGAACGGTCACGGTGCCCGCCACGGGTACGGACGCGAGTATTTCTCTCTCCAGCCTGACAGTCGATGATGGCAACGAGGTCTCGGACAATGTTATAGACTCCAATATTATAATGTCCGCGCCTGACAGCAAACACATCAGGCTTGGCATCGGCGAGAAGATTGAATTGTACTGCTTCCGCAACTGGCAGGCTATCAACTCCGGCACCGGCAACTACTACGTCGATCCCGATTTCCATGTTGAGGTAATATCGGGCGATTCTGTTGAAATCATAGATCCGTTCTACGCGGGCGCGTTCCTGCGCGGAGTGACACCCGGCGTCAGCTTTGTGCGTGTGACGTATGACGCGCTTGATTTCGTCAATGTATCGAACGTCCCGCTGATTTACGGCAGACTGCGCGATCGAAACGTCGTCGTTCTCGCCGTGACAGTCGGCCCAGGCGCTGAAGTTGACACGGGGATAACTCTGCGGGAAACAGACATACTGTATTTTGCGCGTTCCGTCAACGGTACTGTAAAACCTTCCGACCGGCAGTACGCGGAATACACGTTCAAGCCCTCCGGTACGGTCGAAAGCGTAGCGCTTCACGCGCCTGTCGGCTCCAATGACGCTTGGACGGATACGTGGACGCCTGTCGCGCCGAACGGAGACGGCAGTTACACTCTCAAACTCACGGAGGGACGCAGTATCGTTCGCGTCAGGACTGACGTCGGCGAGGGCTACCACTCCATCCACGCGGTGGCGTCGGACATAAAAATCGAGGGCGTCAACGTCGGCGTGGCTTTGGACGGAGACAAGTTCATGGCGTCGGCGGAAGTGAACGACAAGCTCAAAATATCGTTTGAGCGTTTGAATATGCCGTTTCCGAAACTCGGCGCGGTCTACAACCCCGGTTACCCCGACAAGACATACCTCGTCTATTCTCTTGACAGCGAATTGTTGAGTGAGCCTCGCGCCATTGAAAGCGAGCACACGCAGTACGGCATCAGCACAAATAATACTATCGACTTAGCGTTTGACAGCCCCGGCGAATACGTGCTGACAGACGGGCGGGTGCATACCACGTCTATCGGCGGAGGCGGCGGCACTCATCGCTATATGACGCGCGGCGGCGTGTACTGGGACGGTTATGTCTCTACGCCCCCTTCAAGCGGCGGAATTTCCGATGAAACCGTCAATGAGTTGTTCGGCGAGCTGCCTGACATCACGTTCACCGTCGCGGGCGTCCCGGACACGGGTGACGCTCATGATGTGACGATAGTCGTTCCGGACGGCGCGTCTCTGACCGTCCGCAATGACCTCGGCTATCTCCGCGCGCCTGTGAGGCACGCGAGCGGCACATATGCCTACTCGCTTGTAAACGGCGGCGACGCTAAGACATATACTTACTACGCCGAGCGTCCGGGCTATATCACGCTTACAGACACATTCAACGTAGAAAGTGCGAATGTTGAACTGGATTTGACTACGGAAACGGAAAGCTGGCTTCCGATTACACAGAGCGGCAATATTACGGTTGACATAGCGGGACGCGACAACATTCCCGCTGCGGGATTTACAAAGCAGATCCCCGCAACGCCGGAAAGCCTCGCCGCGAAGAACTATGTCCTTTACAACTATGGAGGCTATACTGTCCTCCACGCGCTGATTGACGCGCTCGGCGAGGCGAATGTTGCGTTCACTTGCGACAAAGGCGTTCTCTCGCCTTCCGCCGAAGGGAGCGGCATTTGGGTATGCCTGAAAAACGGCGAGGTCGTACCGGATCCGTTCACGACGCACGTAAACGGCGGGGATGCGCTCGCTTACTACTACAGCGCGGGCAATGACGTACAATACGTCCGTTTCGAGCAAACCAGCGTGACGACGACGCAGAGCGCGTCCGCAACGTTGAAGCTCCTTACATATAATAACGGCGAATTGACGCCTTACGGCGGCGGCGGCACGGTAACTCTCAACGGCGAAGCGCTCACGGGAGTCGCGATAGCCGCCGACGGGACAATCACAATCCCCGGCGCGCGTCTGCGCGTACCGGGTGAATATCGCGTAACCGTCGTGAAGCCTGAGGATGGCGCCGATTACAGTCTGCTCGCCTTCAACCTCGCAACAATCAAAGTTGAGCAAGCTGCGACAAGCCCCGGTAGCGGAGGCAGCGCCAGCACGACAACCGTTTACTTCCGGTTGATTGGAGACACGAAACACGCGAACGGCGTTGACGGTCACGATAAATATGTGACGTGGATAGCGACAAGGTCATACACCTTTAACGGCGACAAGGTCGGTATGTATGATTTGTTTACGCGTGCGCTGCGCGACGCAGGGCTTGAATACGATGGCGCGGAGAACAACTACGTTTCCAAAATAAAAGCGCCCGCCGTTCTCGGAGGCTATTGGCTCGGCGAGTTTGACAACGGTCCGAACAGCGGCTGGATGTACACAGTGAACGGCGTACACCCAAATTACGGCTTGCTTGAATATGACGTTTTCGACGGACAGAGCGTCGTATGGCACTATGTTGACGACTATACGCGCGAATCGAGCTTTGAAGGGAGCCACCCGGATTACGAGAACCGCTGGCTTGAAGCCCCCGACGTGAATCCAACGAGCGGCGGTTCCACATCGTCCGGAGGCGGCGACACGGCGGGCGACGGCGAAACGACGGCCGACTCCACGACGACCGCCGGTTCCGGCTCCGGCTCCGGCGGCTCGCAGCCCGACGTCGTATCGCAAACCACTGTCGAAACAGCGCCGGCGAAGCCCGACGACACGGGCAAGGCGACAGCCACAGTCGAGACGGCGAAGGTCACGGGGGCGGTAGCGGAAGCGGTGAAAGCCGTCGAGACTGCCAAAGCCGACGGTAAGACAAGCGTCGTCGCCGAAATCATAATCCCGGTGACGGTTGAGACGACCGAAACCGGCGCGGCTGTCAAAGCCGTCGAGGCGTCGATACCCGCCGAGGCGATCAAGGCCATAGCGGAGGCGAAGGACGTCATCCTGACGGTTGAGTCCGAGGTTTCGACAATCACGCTCGACGCGGCGACGCTCGCGGCGATAGCCGGCGCGGCGGGAAGCGGCGAGACGGTGACGCTCGCGGCGATAGCCGGCGCGGCGGGAAGCGGCGAGACGGTGACGCTCACGGCAGCGGTTGTTGACAACGCCGAGGCGCTCAATACCCGCCAGCAGGAGAAGGTCGGTGACAACCCGGTGATAGAGCTGAACATCTCCGTCGGCGATGCGGCGATAACCGAATTCGGCGGCGTCATCACGGTATCCGTTCCGTACACGCCGAAGGCCGGAACGGCTGCTGAGGACTACGATCTGCTCACCGTGTATTACCTCGACGATAACGGCAATATCGCCGAAATGACAGGCGCGCACTACGACGCCGCGACGGGGCAGATAACATTCACCACGACGCATTTCAGCAAGTTCTTCATCTCCGAGTGGATAAGTCCGTTTGGCGACATCGCGAAAGGCGAGTGGTACTACAAAGCGGCCCGCTACGCCTACTCGAACGGCCTGATAACAGGCGTGACAGACACCACCTTCGCCCCGCAGACGAGCCTGACACGTGCGATGCTCATCACCATCCTCGCGCGCGACGCCGGGATTGACACAGCGGGCGGCGAGACTTGGTACTCGAAAGCCGTCGAATGGGGCGTAGCAAACGGCATAACGGACGGCACGAACCCGAACGGGGAGATAACGCGCGAACAGTTCGCGACGATGCTGTACCGCCACGCTGTACAGGAATTGAGAATTGAGAATGGAGAATTGAGAATTGCCAACGGGGACGTTTCCGGCTACACCGACGCGGGGCAAATCTCCGATTGGGCATATGACGCGATGGCGTGGGCGAACGCGACCGGCCTAATCACCGGGCGCACGGAGACCACACTCGCGCCGCAAGGCACAGCCACCCGCGCTGAAGCGGCGATGTTGCTGCAAAGGTATATAGAAAACCTGATCTGACGACACAATCTTCTGCAACACAACAGGAGTGGCCCTCATGGGTCGCCCCTGTTGTGTTGCATTTTTTGGCCATGCTTCCGTTTCCCCGTCCTGTAGGGACGACCGCCCTCGGTCGCCCGCGGCAAAACACGGCAACCCGCGGTAACCCGTGAGGGCGGGTTTGAAACCCGCCCCTACATTGACGGGGGAAACGTGCCCCGCGTCAAAAACCGACACGACCCCCCCCCGTGGGGCTTCGTTTCGGTTTTGGACGCGGGGAGGGATTGGAACGCAGCGCGTGAGGACACCTCGCCGGAGGCGGGACAAGAAATAAGCATTTGTCATGCCGTGACATTGACATGTAAATCCTGCTGTGCTATTCTGAATACAATACCGCGCGATACGGTTTGGCAACTCTTGGACGACGCCGTGCCGCGCCGGGTTATGTTTTTCGGAGGAGCATTATTGAGGATCGTTTTTATGGGTACGCCGGATTTTGCGTTGAAATCGCTGCGCGCGCTGTGCGATAGCGGACACGATATAGCCGGCGTGTTCACACAGCCTGACAAGCCAAAGGGCCGTGGCCGCCGCGTAGCGCCGGGTCCCGTCAAGCAATTCGCCGCCGAGCGGGGCCTCCCGGTCTTTCAGCCCGCGACGCTGCGGGACGGCCGGGCGTTCGAGACACTTTCTGAAATCGAACCGGAGCTTATAGCAGCGGTGGCGTACGGCAAGCTGCTTCCGCCGGACATCCTGTCGCTCCCGCCGCGCGGATGCGTGAATATACACGGCTCGCTTCTGCCGAAATACCGGGGCGCGGCGCCGGTGCAGCGCGCGATAATGGGCGGCGAGCGGACGACGGGCGTCACGTCGATGTTCATGGCCCCGGAGCTCGACGCCGGCGACGTCATACTGTCGGCGCAGACGGAGATCGCCGACGGCGAGACGTTCGGGGAGCTTTACGACCGCCTCGGCGACATGGGGGCGGAGCTCCTCTGCGAGACTGTAGGCCTGATAGCCGCCGGCAAGGCGCGCGGCGCGCCTCAGGATCACTCGCTCGCGAGCTTTGCCCCCCCCATATCGAAGGACGACGAGATGATAGAATGGTCGGCGCCGCGCGACGCGATAATCCGCAAGATCCGAGCGCTGAACCCCAGTCCGGCCGCCGCCGCCGTGTTGGGAGACGTGCGGTTCAAGATATTTGAGGCCAGGCCCGCGCATAATGGCGCGCGTGGCGGCGCGCCGGGAGAGGCGGTGGCCGCAGACGGCGGCGTCGAGGTGATGTGCGGCGACGGCCCGATAGTGATAACGCAGCTTCAGGCGCCCGGTGGCGCGCGCATGTCCGCGCGCGACTATCTGCGCGGCCACCCCCTGCCGTCGTCCGGCTCGCGCGCGGGCGCGCGCCCATGACCGCAGCCGTCGGAACACGCGCCGCGAGCGAGCGCGAGCTGGCGTTCAGGGCGCTGGCGGCGTTTCGGAGGACCGGCGCGTCCGCGCAAAATCCGCCGGAGCTCGCGCCGGCTGACGCGCGCGCCGCCGCGCTCGTGACGCGCATAACGCGCGGCGTCCTGCAAAATATTGCGCTGTGCGACTTCTATATAGGGAACTTTTCTACTATCCCGGCGCGAAAAATAGAACCGCAAGTGCTGGATATACTCCGGCTGTCGGCATATCAGATGATATTTTTGGAAAAAATACCTGTGAGCGCCGCCGTAAATGAGGGCGTCGCGCTTGCAAGACGCCACGCGAATCCGCGCGCGGCCTCCTTTGTGAACGCCGTGCTGCGGAAGCTCGCGGGCTCGCTCGGCAATCTGCCGGAGCCGGTGGGCGCGACGCGCCGCGAGACGCTCGCCATACGGTACAGCCATCCCCTGTGGCTTGTCCGCGAGCTCGACTCATCGCTTGGCGGGAACGGTCTGGAGGAGCTTCTGGCGGCAAACAACGGGCAGCCTCCGCTCACGGTGCGCGTAAATACGCTCAAAACCGACGCGGAGACAGCAGCGCGAGCTCTGGCGGCGCAGGGGGTGAGCGCGGCGCCGCACGCCGCGCTTCCGGACAGTCTCATCCTGAGCGGCGCCGGGAAGCCCGGCGATTTAGACGCGCTGCGCGAGGGCCTCGTTTTCGTACAGGACGCCGCGTCCACGCTCGCCGCGCTGTCAGCCGGGCCGGCGCCGGGCGATACGGTGCTGGACGGCTGCGCCGCCCCGGGCGGAAAATCGTTCGCCGCCGCCATCGCGATGAAAAACAGGGGTAGCGTGACGGCGCGCGACGTCAGCGAGGGCAAGCTGGCGCTCGTAACGGGCGGCGCGCGGCGGCTCGGCGTCGAGATAATCACGGCGCGGCTCGCCGACGCGCGCGTGAGCGCGCCGGCGGACGAGGCGGGGTCTATGGACATCGTGTACGCGGACGCGCCGTGCTCCGGCTTCGGCGCCATACGCAGAAAACCGGAGATACGCTACAAGGCGCCGGAGAGCCTGTCCGGGCTGCATGATCTCCAGCTTGACATTTTATCAGGTCTCGCCTCATATGTTAGACCCGGCGGAGCGCTCATCTACTCCACGTGTACCGTCCTCAGCCGGGAAAACGGGGATGTGGTCGCGGAATTTCTGCGCCGAAACCCCGAATTTCACACCGAACCGTTCGAGTTGCCGTACGGCTTCGGCGCGGCGCCGGACGGCACGGTGACGCTTTGGCCGCATATTCACGGCACGGATGGCTTCTTCATCTGCCGTCTCAAAAGGTCTGCACTATGAAAACCGACGTCAAATCCTTAACCTTCGACGAATTGGGCGCGCGCCTTGACGATCTCGCGCAGCCGCGCTACAGGGCGGGTCAGGTGTTCGCGTGGCTTGCAAAGGGCGCGCGCTCCTTCGACGACATGACAAATCTTCCGAAATCGCTCCGCGAGGAGCTGGCGGAGCATTTTGCCATATCGCCTCCCGCGCTGCTGCGTAAGCAGACGTCGGAGCGCGACGGCGCCGTCAAATACCTCTGGGGATTTGACGACGGCAACACGGTGGAGAGCGTCACGCTGCCGTACAAGCATGGAAATACGGTGTGCGTGTCGAGTCAGGCGGGCTGCCGGATGGGGTGTGCTTTCTGCGCCACGGCCATACGCGGCTTAAGCCGAAATCTGTCCGCGTCCGAGATACTGGATCAGGTTATTTTCAGCGGCGCGGAGCTCGGCGCGCGCGTATCTAACGTCGTGCTCATGGGAATGGGAGAGCCGCTTGACAACTTTGACAACGTACTGCGCTTCCTGCGGATAGCCGGCGACGGTCGCGGCTGCAACATCGGAGCGAGACATATCTCGCTCTCCACCTGCGGCTTGACAGAAAAAGTTGACAAATTGGGTGATTTTAATTTACAATTGACGCTGTCGGTGTCGCTGCACGCGCCCGACGACGAGACGCGGTCGCGTCTCATGCCGGTGAACAGGGGCGTCGGCGTGGATAATCTGTTCGATTCGGTGCGCCGCTACTATGAAAAAACCGGCAGACGCGTCTCCTACGAGTATGCGCTTATCGACGGAGTGAACGATTCCGTCTCTCAGGCGCGGCTGCTCGCGGGACTGCTCGCGAAATCGGGCGGGCACCTCAACCTCATCCCGCTCAACTGCGTTCCGGGACTCGCGTTCCGCCCCTCCGCGCGCGAGCGGGTCAGGGCTTTTGAGGGCGCGCTGCGCGAACGCGGCGTAAACTATACGTTCAGGCGCCGGCTCGGGGGCGATATAGACGCCGCATGCGGGCAACTGCGCGGCGGGGAAATACAGACACAAAAAAGTGAGCGGTTGTAATGGAGATATGGGGCAATACGAACGTAGGCGTCGTGAGGCGTCAAAATCAGGACGCGTTCGCGACGATGCTGGATGAGAACAGAAACGTCGCGGTGTTCATCGTGTGCGACGGCATGGGCGGCGCGCAGGCCGGCAATATCGCGAGCAGTATGGCCGCCGACTGTTTCATGGAGTCCATGCGGAGCTCGGCCGCCGAGGGCGCTGATTTCACCGCCGCGCTGTTCGCGGCCGTAGCGGACGCCAACAGCGCGGTGTACGGTAAGAGCGTCGGCGACGAGAGCTGCGCCGGGATGGGTACGACACTCGTCGCGGCCGCGGTGACGCGCGAGAGCTGCACGGTCGTGAATATAGGCGACAGCAGGGCGTACAGGATAACGGGCGACGCGATATATCAGGTGACAAAGGATCACTCCGTAGTCGAGGAGATGATCGACCGCGGCGACATCACGCGCATGGAGGCGAAGGATCATCCCAAGAAAAATCTCATTACGCGCGCGCTCGGCACGAGCGCCGACGAACTGCCCGACATATTCAGGCCGGAGCTCCACGAGGGCGATTTTCTGCTCCTGTGCTCCGACGGGCTCTCAAATATCGTCGAGGAGCGCGAGATATTCTACGAGATAGCGTACTGCAAGGACATCCGCGAGGGCTGCGAGAGACTCGTCGGTCTCGCGCTCTCGCGGGGCGCGCCGGACAACGTGACCGCGGTGCTTTTCAGAAGATGACACAGCCGGAAGCAGATAGCGCCCCGTGTGAGACGCGCTCCGGCATCGTTTTGGCGACAAGAGGGGGACAATCAATTGGATAGTGCCGACAAGTATATCGGTATGCTGCTCGACAACAGATACGAGATACTCGAGCGCATTGGCGCGGGCGGCATGGCGTACGTCTACAAGGCCCGCTGCCACAGGCTCAACAGGCTTGTAGCCGTAAAAATACTCAAGGAGGAGCTCGCCAGCGACGAGGAATTCAGGCGCAGATTCCACACCGAGTCGCAGGCGGTGGCTATGCTGTCGCATCCGAACATCGTAGCCGTGTACGACGTCAGCCGTTCCGGGAATATCGAGTATATCGTCATGGAGCTGATAGAGGGCATCACGCTCAAGCAGTATATAAACAGAAAGGGACTGCTCAACTGGAAGGAGTCGCTCCATTTCGCCACGCAGATAACAAAAGCGCTCAGTCACGCGCACTCCAAGGGGATAATCCACCGCGACATCAAGCCGCACAACACGATGATATTAAAGGACGGCAGCGTAAAGGTCGCGGATTTCGGCATAGCGCAGCTTCTGTCCGTGCAGAACACCCTGACGCGGGACGCGCTCGGCTCGGTACACTATATCTCTCCGGAGCAGGCGAAGGGCGGTCATGTGGACGCGCGCACCGATATTTACTCTGTAGGCGTCGTTATGTACGAGATGCTCACAAGCCATCTGCCGTTTGTCGGGGATTCCGCCGTATCCGTCGCCATCCAGCATATAAGCGCCATGCCCCTGATGCCGCGCGACATAAACCCGGATATTCCGGAGGGACTCGAAAACATCACGATGCACGCGATGGAGGCCGATCTCTCGCTGCGTTACGCGACGGCCGACGAGATGCTGCTCGATCTGGAGGAGTTCCGCAAGAACCCCGCGGCGGTGTTCAACTACGCCGCGTCCGAGGCGCTGATACCGGCGCGCGAGGATATACACACGACGAAGCCGGTGCCCAAAAGCGGTATTATCGAGCGGGCGCCCGTCGCGGGCCCGAGACGGACGCGCACGCCCAGACGCCCCGAAATGACGCGCGACGAGTACCGCGGCAACCGCAGGAGGGCGTCTCAGACATCGACGCTCGTCGGGGTCATGGGCATAATCGTATTCCTCATACTGGTCTGCGTATTCATGTGGACGTATTTTTTCAAGGATATGCTGAATCCCGACACAGAGGTAATCAAGATCCCCAATTTCGTTGGATCGAAATACAGCGAGGTGCTGGGCGATCCCGAATACACCCAGTATTACAATTTTCTCGAGCCTGAATACGAGAGCAGCGACAGCTACGGCGAGGGCTACATCGTGGATCAGGAGCCCGGCGCGAATCGGCAGCAGACGCTGAGACCGGACGGCATAGACATCAGACTTACGGTGTCCACGGGCGGGCCTCCGCCCGTCAAGATGCCGGACGTCACAAATATTGACTACAGAGTCGCCGTGGGCATATTGGAGGATTTGGATCTCGATCTTGAAATCAGATACGACCAGACCGTCAGCGACAGCGTGACGCCGGAATACGTGATAGAGACGCGCCCGAAGTTCGGAGAGACGCTCTCGCGCGGTAAGACCGTGTTTATCATATACAGCGCCGGACCGGACATCATATTTGCCAGAGTGCCCAGCGTCGTCGGCCTGAAGCAGGACGTGGGCGAGTCGCGTCTGTTCAGCCTTGACCTCACCGTAAAAATCGAGCTCGTCCACGACGCCGCCGAGGCCGGGATCATAGTATTCCAGAATGTTGACGCCGGCACGGAGGTGCCGATCCGCACGGAAGTGTCTCTGCATGTGTCGATGGGCCCCGAGGAGACCCCGACGGAGACGCCCACGCCGACTCCGACACCCGAGGAAACGCCGACGGAGACTCCGACGCCGACGCCCACAGAGACGTATCCCGAGCAGCCTCCCCCGACTGACGTCCCCCCCCCGACGGACGGGACGGACGGGGATAATATAACAGGCGTGCCGCCCGATATAAGCGGCGGCGAGGAGACGCCTCCGCCCGATTCGCTTCTGCCGTAGCGGGCGCGGAAGGTATGCTTCAAGGCGTTATTTTCAAGGCGCTGTCCGGCTTTTACTACGTCGAGGCGGACGGCGGGACGCTCGAGTGCCGTGCGCGCGGCCGGCTCCGGCTGGACGGCGTTCCGCCGCTTGTCGGGGACACGGTCAGCGTCGCCGTGTCCGGGCCGGGCAAGGGCGTAGTCATGGATATTCTGCCGAGGCGAAACGCGTTTACCCGTCCTCCCGTCGCGAATATCGACCAGCTCGTCATAATAGCGTCCGGCGCCCTGCCCGTGACCGACCCGTTTCTCATAGACCGCATGACGGCCGCGGCGCACAGCCGCGGCTGCCGCGCTGTCATATGCGTAAACAAGTGCGACATGGACGACGCGGATGCGCTGTTCGACATATACTCCCGCGCGGGCTTCATTACGATACGCGCGAGCGCGGACACCGGTCAGGGGCGCGACGAGATACGCTCCGTCCTCGCGGGCCGTTTCAGCGCGCTCACGGGCAATTCCGGCGTCGGCAAGTCGAGCATATTGAATATGCTCGCGCCAGAGCTGGGTATAGCCACGGGAGACGTCAGCCGCAAGCTGGGCAGAGGCCGCCATACGACGCGCCACGTCGAGCTGTACAGACTGGGCGGAGACGCCATAATCGCCGACACCCCGGGCTTCTCGTCGTTTGACGCCGACAGTATAGGTATGATGAAAAGATCGGAGATACAACACACGTTCCCGGATTTTGCCCCGTACATCGGCAAGTGCCGGTTTGACGACTGTCTGCATATCAGCGAGCCCGGCTGCGCCGTCCGCGCCGCGGCGGACTCGGGCGCGATACACCCATCGCGCCGCGCCGGTTACGAGCGGCTGTGCCGTGAGGCGGCCGACCGCGAGGCGAGGAAATATAATTAATAATGAATAGTTAATAATGAATAATTATCAGTATTGCGTGTTATTGACTTGCGGCGTCGCATATGTTAAAATATCTCAAACGGATACGCTGTCGCGCGTGCGCTGCGGCGTGACGCGCACTATCCGGTCAAAAAACTATTGGGGGACTGTTATAATGAGTAAAATTCTGCTTATTGGCGCAAATCACGCCGGTACCGCGGCCGCAAACACCATCCTCGACAACTATCCTGACGCCGAACTGACTATAGTTGACCGCAACGACAATATCAGCTATCTCGGCTGCGGCACGGCGCTGTGGATAGGGCGGCAAATATCCGGCTCAGACGGGCTTTTCTACTCGTCCGCCGGCGCACTGGCGGCAAAGGGCGCGAAGGTCTATATGGAGACGGAGATCAAGTCAATCGACTACGACGCGAAGACGGCGGCGGCCGTGACAAAGGATGGCGCCGCGCTGACTCTGGGTTACGACAAGCTCATACTCGCCATGGGTTCTCTGCCGATAATTCCTCAAATACCGGGCATAGAGCTTGAAAACATTCAGTCCGTCAAGCTGTTTCAGGACGGGCGGCGGGCGAACGAGCTGCTCGACGACCCGGGTGTAAAAACCGTAGCCGTCGTCGGCGCGGGCTACATCGGCGTGGAGCTGGCGGAGGCCGTCAGGCGGCGCGGCCAGCGCGCGCTGCTGTTTGAGGCGGAGAACACAAGTCTGGCGTCCTATTATGACGAGAGCCTGACCGCGGACATGGACAAGGTACTCGGCGACAACGGCGTGGAGCTGCACTTCGGTGAGCGCGTACAGTCCTTCAAGGGCAGCGCGAAAGTCGAAGGGATCGTGACGGACAAGGGCGAGTATCAGATCGACATGGCGGTCATGGCGATCGGCTTCCGCCCGAACGCGTCGCTCGCCTCGGGACGCCTTGACCTCATCGGCAATGGCGCAATATCCGTAGATCTGCGCCAGCAGACGAGTCTGCCGGACGTGTACGCCATAGGCGACTGCGCCTCGATATACTCAAACGCGCTGCGCGGACGGACGTACATCGCGCTGGCCACAAACGCCGTGCGCAGCGGGATCGTCGCGGCGCACAACGTTTGCGGCACGGCGCTCGAATCACTCGGCGTTCAGGGCTCAAACGGCATCAGCATCTTCGGATACAACATGGTTTCAACCGGTCTGAGCGAGAAGGCCGCGAAAAAGGCGGGCTTCTCCCCTCTCGTCACCGATTACGCGGCGCTCCAAAAGCCCGCCTTTATGGCGAACAACAACGAGGTAAAGCTCCGCATCGTCTACGACTCCGAGACGCGCCGCGTTCTGGGCGCTCAGATGGCCTCATATGAGAATATATCGATGGGCATCCACATGTTCTCTCTTGCCGTCGAGGAGGGCGTCACGATCGACAAGCTGAAGCTGCTCGACATTTTCTTCCTCCCGCACTTCAACCAGCCCTACAACTACATAACAATGGCGGCGCTGAGCGCGAAATAGCGCCCGCGGCGACGCAGCGGCGGTGTCCGCGCGGCCCGTATTCATAACGCCTGAAGGTTCAGTATCGGAGAGTATAGAGTATAATGAGAAAGACGGCAATAATTCTGGCGCTGGTTATTCTGGCGTCGGCGGCGATCGCGCCCTTATCGTCCGCGCTGGGCGGTATGACACGCTTCTACCCTGTAAGGAGCTCTGACGGCGGCGTATTCGAGGACGTCGACAGCGGCGCGTGGTACGCGGCGTCCGTCAAATCGGCGTACGAGCTGGGACTGATAGACGGCCGGGGCGGCGGAAAATTTGATCCGGCGGGGACGCTGACTATCGCGGAGGCGGTCAAGCTGGCCGTGACCGTACACCGGATATATAACGCGGCGCCAAGGCCGCTCGCGGGCGGCTCTCCGTGGTACGCTCCGTACATGGAATACGCCCGCGCGAACGGCATAGCGGGCGCGGAGCTGCCGAATCCGGGCGCCCGCGCCTCACGTTCTGATTTTGCGGTGATTCTGGCCTCCGCGCTGCCGGAGGAGGAGTTGACGCCTATAAACCGCATCGACGACGGCGCCATCCCCGACGTCGCCGCCGGGTACAGCTACGGCCCCGCCGTATACGCGCTGTACCGCGCCGGCGTCCTCACGGGCGCCGCGGCGGACGGCTCCTTCTATCCCGGCCGCGGCGTCAGCCGCGCCGAGGCCGCCGCCGTGATTTCACGGATGGCGCTGCCCGACGCCAGAGCGTCAAGCCCGCTGCTCTCCGCGCTGACGGCCGAGGCGCTGTACGAGCTGTGCGCGCCGGCGGTATTCTATGTTGAGGTGTACGACGCGAACGGGAACAGAGTCAAGTCCGGGAGCGGTTTCTTCATTGACGGGGACGGCACGGCGCTTACTAATTATCACGTGCTCTCGGGGGGCACGACGGCGAGCGTCACCTTGAGCAGCGGCGAGCAGTACGACATACTGGGCATTTACGATTACGACGAGACAAGAGATATTGCGGTCGTCAAGGTGGACGGCGGCGGCTTCCGCGCGCTTGAAGCCGCCGACTCGTCGAAGGTCAGCGCGGGCGATACGGTGTACACCATAGGCAGCCCGCTCGGGCTGTCCGGTTCTATTTCCGCCGGAATCGTCTCTAGCGCTCTGCGCACCGTAGAAGACGGCGAATACATACAAATCGACGCGGCTATCTCCTCGGGAAGCAGCGGAGGCGCGCTGCTCGACGCTTACGGACGCGTGATAGGGATTACGAGCGGCACGTATTCGGGCGGCCAAAACGTCAATTTTGCCGTGCCGATAGACGCGCTGTCGGCGCTGAGTCTCGACAGTCTTGCCGAGCTCGCGTCGCTGCTGCCCGACACCGTCTATTACCCGGATCACTTTCCTACCCCCGATTTCGGCGCGTATGCCGACATCCCGCTGCACTCGCGTGACAGCGACGACGAGGGCGTCTACTTCCGGTACGACCGCGGCGCGCTGCCGGAGGAGCTCGACCCCGTGCTCGAAGGGTACGGGAAGCTGCTTGAACAAAACTTCTTTTCGCATCTCGGATACGTGTCTACGACCGGCGGCGTCTCTCAGGCGTACATCAACGGCGTGTACGGGCTTTTTGTAATATACGGGCCCGAGATCATAGACGGCAAGGAATATATTGTAGTAACTATAATCAGCCTGATGTAATATACTACTCCGCTCGAAAAGTCTTATCCTTACGGCAAAGCCGCTCGGGACTTTTCTCGCTCATAAGCGCATGTTTCTCGCCGCCTTTGGCGGCAACCGAAACATTTGCGCGCTATTAATTCGGCAC
>JAISXU010000087.1 GCA_031270395.1 Oscillospiraceae bacterium | reverse complement strand
GGGCGGCACGGAGCCGCCCGCTGCAACAATCGACAGACGCAATATATGTTTTTCTCCCGTATTAGGGGTGTGGGGGGATTCTAAAGGGGGGAGGGGACGACTGTCCCCGTAACCCCCTTGAGCCGCCTTTTGGTGACTTTTCGGCGGGGCGAAAAGTCACCCGCCGGAGGCATGACCAGAAAGCGGGTTCTGTCAGGCATACAAGCGGCGAAAGCCGCACGGACGACCCGGACAGAGAACTGTGGGCGATACTTATTAAAATAACCAATAAAAAACCGGCTTAAAAATTTTTCCAAAAAAAGGTTGACATACGGCGAGAATGATATATAATTGAAAAAGCTCTAACAAAATCATCAATATTCGTAACTATGAAACCAAATATCCCATTTTTCGCTTCACTCCCGCATTAATCGACCACAGTGGCAAATCACGACGACAATATTGACCAAACACAGTGGCAAATCACAGCACCAAATCAAAATTGTGCCGGGACGTCCCGGCACAACAGGCGTCTCTTGTTTCGCACATGCGAAACAAGAGACGGGGTCTCCGGCTAACGGCATTTATAACATAGAAGGGTGAAAACGAATATGAATACACATACAAAAAAGCATGGCCGCCTGCATATGGCGATCTTCCTGCTGCTCGCGCTGGGCATACTGCCGGCGGTCTTTCAGCTCTCTCCGAAAGCGGATATGTGGGACGGCGCGACGGCTGTCGCTACCGAGCTAGAGTTGACAGCCGCTCTCGCGGACGGCGTCGTATCGGTCATTGAAATCAAAAACGACATCGCGCTATCAGGTGCGCTGACCGTCAGCCGCAGTGTGGCGCTGGTGGGCGAAAATGTGGCGCTGACCGCCGCCGCCGGGAACCGTCACATATTTGTCAACGCCAAGGATACGGCGCTCACGTTCGACGGCGTTACGCTCGACGGCGGTAGTAACGGCGGCGGGATCGCGTATAGCAACGCCATCAATGACACGGAACCGGGCGGCGTGTCCGTAATTACAGGCGCGAACATTGTAAATTGCAGATGGCCGGCTGCGGATTTAGACAAGGGCGGAGCGGTGTATTCCGGCTTCGGAAATTTCCATAATCTGAAGCTGGTAGATTGTGAGATAACAGAAAATTACGCAGGGAGCAACGGCGGCGGCGTGTTCGGTAACGCGGACGTGACGTTGGAAAACTGTATAGTATCAAACAACACCTCAACCGAGCAGGGCGGCGGCGTGTACGCGCTTTGGGATATCTCCGTCAGTGGCAGTGTGATATCCGGCAACACCCTAACGGGCGGCGGTACATTTGGCGGGGGAATGGACAGCGGAAACGGCGACGTGACCGTGTCGTCGTCGACGCTGTCAGAGAACACCGCAAAAAGGGGAGGCGCGATCTGCGCTGAACGCGGAGACGTTTTCATTGGAAGCGACGTTACTGTGGAGAACAACACCGTTACCACCACCGACAACGCCGCGGTCTATGCGGGCAAGGCATTGACCGTTGACGACGGCACAACGACAGTTGCCGACAGCCCGAATATTTTGTTTGTGAACAACGGAGGATATGCGTGCCAAGGCGTTACCGGTGTAAATGTAAACGGCAATGTTACTTTCCGAAACAACGCGGAAGGCGCCGCGAGATATGATGTGGGCACAGTCGTTTTCACTGGCAATGTCGTCGCGGAGGGACATCTGCGACGCGTGTTCTGGGCAAATGCTGTCGACATAACCGGCGGTGCGCTGCGGAATAACGGAAGCGCGAATCTCGCCAATACCCCTGTTGCAATTAACGGGATGTTTCAGGGAGAAACGATGACGGCGGAAAATTGTGAGATCTCGGGCAATATTTACTCAGGCTATGGCACCATAGCGTTTTTAACGCATGGCGTAACGCTCGAAAAATGCAATGTATTTGACAATCAAAATCTCAACACGTGGGAAGGAAATTACAGTGCTCTGATATATTTACGCGACGTTAGATTTGGACCCGGAACGGTGACGTTAATCAACTCAACCTTTTCAGACAACTACAGTATGCTGCATGGCGTATTCCGGAGCTTCGGCGACGTCACAATAGACGGATGCACGTTCACGGCCAACCGCGCCGACAACTTCGGAGCCGCGTTCGTCGCGTTCGGTAATAACAATGAGAGCACGCGCATATCCGTCAAAAACACAAAATTTGACGGCAATACGGCCGGGTGGTACGGCGTCGCCGTGCTCGGACGCAACAGTACAATCGAAAACTGCGTGTTTATCAACAATGAATCCGAAAATAGCGGCGGCGCGCTGTTTATCAGGAGCGGTTCGCAAACGGATCCGGTTACGGTTATTTCCGATTCGGAATTTACGTCTAACAAAGCCGGCAGTTTAGGCGGCGCTATCTACACCAGATCCGACTACATCGCGTTTACGAACTGCGTGTTCGACGGCAATGAGGCGGAATGCGGCGGCGCGATCTTCTTCAAAGAGGAAGGCGAGACGAGCGATATCGGAAAACTGGACAAGTGCGTATTCAGGAATAATAGCGCGGACTACGGCGGCGCGCTCTACTACGGGGCGCGAGGCGCCCAGACAATAGTGGACAGCGTCATATCCGGTAACAGCGCGGGCGACTGGGGCGGCGGTATATTGATCGGCGAAAGTTTAGCGAACGGCGCTTTGATAGAGCTGAATATTGAGAATACAGAGATTTCGGGCAATTCCGCAGTTCGCGGCGGAGGCGTCTATTCGTGGACGCCTAACGACACAACCTGTGAAATCACCGTCGGTGCGGGAAGCGTCATATCCGGAAACCGCGCGCTGCTGCCGGTCGACGTCTTAGATTACGAAGGGCCGGGACGTGGCGGCGGCGTCTATTTAGAGTCCAACAGCTCGCTGGCGCTTACCGGCGCGGCGGTGCGAGGCAATACGGCGGCGACGGACGGCGGAGGCGTATACGCCGAGGATTTGAGTAAGCTCACCGCCTCGTCTGCGGCGTTCTCGCAAAACAGCGCGCCCGTTACGTATCTGTGGGCGCTGCCGGATGAGTTTGAGGAGCTCCACGGCACCAACATCAAAAATACCACGTTCACCGTGCCGTTTACGCGAGCGTACAATAACGCGGATGTCAACTATACGCCGGACGGCGTGAGTATCACATACGACCCCGGCTACGGCGCCCAACCGCGATCGGTGATAAAAGCAGGTCCGTATAATGTAAGCGATGTCGTGACGCTCACGACGGCGGGACAGCTCGGTTGGCAGCGGTCAGGATACACCTTTTCCGGCTGGTCGCTCACTGAAAACGGCGAGCTTGCCTCAAACACTCTTCAAATAGGTCCCGACGGCCACTACTACTACGCCGTATGGGCGCAAAATGGCCCGTATCCGACGGGAACGCCGACGCCGACGCCCACTCCGACGCCCGAACCTTCGCCGACACCGGAGGATCCCGAGCCCACCCCGGAACCGACGCCGCCGCCGGAGGAACCGACTCCGACGCCGACGCCGGAGGATCCCGAACCCGAGCCTCAGCCTGAACTCCCGCCGGACAGGCCGGGCGTCATCATAGTCCCCGGCACGCCGGACGTTCCGCCGGCGCCGGCAAATCCCGGCTCATCACTCGTCCCCGAATTGAACGACGACGGCGAAGAAATTTTACTTGAAATCGGCGAAGACGGAGTTCCCCTCGGCGAGTGGCATTATGAGCCGGTGGAGGAGGTATGGATCTACGAGCCATATACGCCTATGGCGGAAGTGCCGCCAACGGGAGACGGAGGCGCGTATATCGCCGCCGCGTTGTTCGCAGTATCCGCTATGGCGTTTATGGCGCTCGTCAAGGCCGGCAAAAAGCGCGCGTAACCCGGCGGGATTGCCCGCGCCGAACAAAGCTTCTTACGCGCAGAAGCGATGACTGCCGATTACCAGTATGAGCGGGCGCGACCATATCCACTTGTTTGTGGCGGTGACGGGATTGAAGTAGTATATCGCCCCGCCCGTGGGATCGACGCCGTTAAGAGCGTCGCGCGCCGCGCCGTAGGCGCTTTCCGCGACGGGCTCGTCAAACTGCCCGTCGTCGATACAGCTGAACGCCCGCGGCTGATACACCACCCCCGATATGGTATTCGGAAACGACGGGTGCTCCACCCTGTTTAGCACGACGGCGCCTACGGCCACCTGTCCTCTGTACGGCTCGCCCCGCGCCTCCGCGGATATGAGACGCGCCAGCAGCGCGGCGTCGTTCGACTGAGCCGTTGGAGCGGACGCGGCGGATACGCCCAGCGCCCCGAGCGTGGCGGCGCCGGCTACGCCGTCGGCGCGCAGTCCGTTTTTGCTCTGGAAATACTTTACGGCTTCCTCCGTGCCGCGCCCGTATATACCGTCTACCGCCCCGGAGTAGTATCCCCAATCAGACAACCGCCTCTGTATCTGCTCTACAGCGCCGCCGGCCGAACCGCGCCTGTAGCTTGCCGCGTTCGCCCGCTGCACGCTCTGTGTGAGCATGACGACGCAAATGTTTACCGCGATCAGCGCCGCCATCGTAAGCGCGAGCTTTCTTTTACCTCTCACTTGAATATACCTCGTTTCAGAAATCCGCCGCGTTTGCAGTGGCGGCGTAATTATTCATATTTTTTCTCCGCGCGCGCCGCTTATTACATGTAAATTCAGGAATTATGACATCCGTCCCGTAAAAAGAAAACGCGACGGCCACCGGCTATACTAGCCTGCGGCCGCCGCGTTTTTGTTTTATTGGGACGGGTGTTATTTCTTTAGCGTCTTTGCCATCTCCAGCGCGATGAGATTGTTCATCTCTACGGCGTATTCCAGCGGGAGAGCCTTTGATATCGGTTCCGCAAAGCCGCCCACTATCATCGCTGTGGCGTCGTCCTCGCTAAGTCCGCGACTCATGAGGTAAAAAATCGACTGTTCGCTTATGCGTCCGATTTTCGCCTCATATCCCACGTCCGCGTCGTCGCTCCTTATGTCCAAAACCGGCACGGCGTCCGAGCGGGAGTCGCTGTCAAGCATGAGCGACTCGCAGGCTATCGACGTCTTGCAACCGCGCGCCGCCCTGTCTATGACGACGGAGCTTCTGAACGTGCCGACGCCGCCGCCCTTTGATATCGACTTGCCCGTGATATGCGACGTGGTGTTCGGCGCGAGGTGCATGACCTGCGCCCCCGTGTCGAGGTCCTGTCCCTCGGCGGCAAAGGTTATGCCCGTGTACTCCATTCGGGCGCCCTCTCCGCGCAGGATGCTCATCGGATACAGATACGACGTGTGCGAGCCGAACGAGCCGGACACCCACTCTACAGTGCCGTTGCGCTGCACAAGCGCGCGCTTGCTGTTGAGGTTGTACATGTTTTTCGACCAGTTCTCAATAGTCGAATAGCGCAGCCGCGCGCCCTCGCCGACATATAGCTCGACGCAGCCCGCGTGCAGATTAGCGACGTTATACTTGGGCGCGGAGCACCCCTCGATGAAATGCAGCGAGGCGCCCTTTTCTATCACGATCAGCGTATGCTCAAACTGTCCCGCGCCCGGCGCGTTGAACCTGAAATAGCTCTGCAGCGGGATTGTGACGTCAACGCCCGTCGGGACGTACACAAACGACCCGCCCGACCATACGGCGCCGTGCAGCGCCATGAATTTATGCTCCGACGGCGGCAGCAGCTTCATAAAGTGCCGGCGCACCGTATCGGCGTGCTCGCCCTTCAGCGCGCTCTCCATGTCGGTGTAGACAACGCCCTGCTCGGCGACCTCGCGCTTTATGCTGTGGTAGACGATCTCGGAATCGTACTGCGCCCCGACGCCCGCGAGACCGGCGCGCTCCGCCTCCGGGATGCCGAGCCTGTCAAACGTGTCCTTGATGTCCTCCGGCACGTCGTCCCAATCCGTCTTGATGTCCGTGTCAGGACGCACGTACGTGACCACGTTGTCCATCTCCAGCCCGTCAAGCGGCGGGCCCCAGTCTGGCATGGGTGTGCGGTTATATATCTGAAGGCTGGCGAGCCGGAACTCTCTCATCCAGTCCGGGTCGCCCTTCTCACGCGATATAGTCTCTATGATTTCCCGCGACAGGCCGGAGTCCACCTGAAACGACGGCCTTGAGACGCCTCTTATGTCGTATATGTCGCGGCGTATCTCATTTACATCCTGCGTATCGCAGCACCTCCCGGAAGCTGATTAGCGCCAATCCGCCGGAGCGAATCGTAATCTCCGCCCAATACTAACACATTCCGGGGAAAAACGCAACTCACGCGCCGCGCCACGACATATACGCACATTATATCGGTATGTCCCTGTTCGGGACTCCGATTATATCGCCAGCGAGTAGCCTCCGTCGATAGTACAGACCATGCCGGTCATCATCTCCGACGCGTCGCTGACGAGGTAGACGGCGAGCGCGCCGATCTCTATCGGGTGTCCGAAGCGTCCGACCGGCATCTTCTCGGTGAGTACCTTAATGCCCTCCTCGTCGAGGTTGGTCGTGAGTGTGGAGTACGTGTAACCGGGAGCTATGGCGTTCACGGTAACGCCACATTCGCCGAGCTCGACCGCCAGATTCTTTGTCAGCATATTGAGCCCCGCCTTTGCCACGCTGTACGCGCTCAAAAGAAATGGCTTATTGACCATCGCGCCCGCGTTCGAGGTGATGTTCACTATCTTGCCGCCCTTGCCGCGCTCCCGCATGTGGCGCCCCACAAAATAGCACATGCGGAACGCCCCGTTGAGGTCCACGTTCAGGCAGTGATCCCAGACGGAGAGGTCCTCGGGCATGTCGAGCAGGCCCCCGTGTACGCCTATTCCGGAGTTGTTCACGAGAATGTCGATCCCGCCGTAATCGCGTATCACGGCGGCTACCGACTCCTTGCAATTTTGCGTGCTGGATATATCGGTGTAGTAGAAAACGAACTTGCCCTTGTAACCCTTCTCCTTGAACTCGGCAATCACGCCCGCGGCGGCCTTTTCGTCGCGCGCGAGTATGGCGACGTTCGCCCCCTCCTGCGCGAACGCCTCCGCTATGCCCTTGCCGATCCCCTTGTTGGCGCCCGTCACTATCGCGTTGCGCCCCTCCAGTGAAAACGCTTTCTCCATTGATTTGATCATTTCCGCACTCTCCTTATAATAAAAATTTCCGCCTCCCGCTTGCTGCGGTGAAGCCGTGACAAACGGATTTACGCCATCACGCTCTTTATCGCGTCGCCAATCGTTCTTGCCCGGACGACCTCGAGACCGTCCGGCGCCTTGACCGCTCCCCTGTCGCTGCGCGGTATGACACACCTCTTGAAGCCCAGTCTCGCCGCCTCCGCGAGGCGCGCGTCCGTCTGCGGCGCGGGCCGCAGCTCCCCGGTGAGTCCGACCTCGCCTATCGCCACGACGTCGTCGTCCAGCGGTTTGTCCGTATACCCGGACGCCAGAGCGAGCACCGTCGCGAGATCGGCGCCGGGCTCGTCCACGCTCAGGCCGCCTATGACGTTTATGTACGCGTCACAGCCCGAGACCCGCAGACCGCCTCGCTTTTCGAGCACGGCAAGCAGCATCATGGCCCTGTTGTAGTCTATGCCGGTCGAGTTGCGGCGCGGCACGTTGAAGCTGCTCGGCGCCACAAGCGCCTGTATCTCCGCGAGTATCGGGCGGGCGCCCTCCATCACGCACGTCACGCACGTTCCCGGCGTACCTCTCGGGCGCCCCGAGAGAAGCTGCTCCGACGGGTTCGGCACCTCCGCCAGACCCTCCCCGGACATCTCGAATACCCCTATCTCGTTTGTCGGGCCGAATCTGTTCTTCGCCGCGCGCAGTATGCGATAGCTTGACGTCGCCTCCCCCTCAAAGTACAGCACGCAGTCCACCATATGCTCCAGTACGCGCGGCCCGGCTATGGCGCCCTCTTTGTTCACATGGCCGATCAGAAATACCGTCACGCCCGAATCCTTTGAGTACCGCAGAAGCGCCATCGCGCACTCCTTGACCTGCGACACGCTGCCCGGCGCCGAATTGAGCTCCCCGCTGTAGAGCGTCTGCACGGAGTCGGCTATCAGCACGTCCGGCCTCAGCGCTCCGGCGGCGGCGATGATCTCGGATATGCCCGTCTCCGCCAGTACGTACAGCTCTCCGTCCGGCACGCCGAGTCTGCCGGCGCGCATCCCGAGCTGCCGCTCCGACTCCTCTCCGGACACGTACATAACGCGTCCGCGCCGCGACAGCACGCCGCATATCTGCAACAGCAGCGTCGATTTGCCTATGCCCGGCGCCCCCGCCACAAGCACGAGCGAACCCGCGACGGCACCGCCGCCCAGCACCCTGTCAAGCTCGCCGAGTCCCGTGGTAAAACGCTGCTCGGACGACGCCTCCAGCTCGGATATGCGCTTGGGAACCGCCCGCGGCGGCGCCCCGGAGCGCCGCGCCGCGCCGCTCTTGGGCCGCGCCTCGGCGGGCTGCTCGACTACGGTGTTCCAACTGCCGCATTCCGGGCATCTGCCCTGCCACTTGGGCGTCTCCGCGCCGCACTCAACACAGTAATACGCCGTCCTTGTCTTCAAAGCCTTTCACGCTCACCGCCTTCCTCCGTGCACAATTATATTGCGGCGGCGGGCATATTGCAAGAGTATATTTTCGTTTGTCCCGGCTGGCGCCTATAGCGCTTCAAACCGCCGCGCGCCGCCGCGTGTGATATAGCGGTACAGGGCGGCGGCGGCGCAAAGGAACAGCGCCGAGCAGACGAGCACATACACCTCCGCGCCTAACCCCTGTGAGAGCACGAACACATACAGCAGCGCCAAGACGGCGACAGCCGCCATCCCGCCAAGCGCGGTCACCATGCTGCTTATCCCCTGCTTGGCGGGCTGGAGCTCGTTTATCCAGTCGAGCTTTGGAAACAGCAGATTCAGCGCGACGCCGGCGAAGGCTATAAATACCGTGTACGACAGCGGCGCGGCGAGCGAGAGCAGCAGCCACACGGGCTCCGCGGCCAACGCCGCGGAGCAGACTACGGCGGCGACGGCGGCGGGAAGCCCGCACACGACGCAGTGCATGAGGACCTTCGCCATGAGCACGTCGCGCGTGTCCGCCGGGAGCGACCGCGCTATCCACAGCGTCTTGCCCTCGAGCGACACCGTGGCGGCGGACGCGTCGTTCATGGCCTCCAGCGCCGTCAGCGCGGCGCAGACCGCCAGTCCCGGCGTCACGCCCGGCGCTATGGCCTGCAGCGTCGCTATGGCGTTTAGCACAACGTCGCGCCTTATGACGGTAAAAACAGCCAGCGCCAGCATGAGAACCGACGCTAACGCCATGTTGAGCACGAGCATGGGATTTTTCAAAAAGTGAGCGAGTTCTTTTTTGAGGAACGCGAGCCGGACGCTGGATACGCGCAGGCGCCCCTCCCTGTACGTCTTCCTCGCGGCGCCCCGGTTTCCCGTGGCTATCCTGATGAAATTGAGCGACAGCAGCCGCCACATTACAGCGAACGCGCCGATGCAGATGAGCGCGAACAGCGCCATAGACGCCGCGCTGGCGTCCGCTATGGCGCTGCCGAGAAAATACGCCGGGGGCATCGCCGCCCTGACGGCGGAGGCGATCTGTTCCCCGCGCTCGACCAGCAGCGACATATACTTTGACGCGTTGAAATATACGACGAAATACGCCGCCAAAAACACCATATAAAACACAAAGGTAACTATGTTCTTATTTCGCGCGCGCGCGGTCGCCATCGCCACGAGCCATCCGCCGAGACACGCCACGGCGATAGCGAGCAGAGGCAGCAGCAATACGGATAGCATAAAGAATACGACGCCGATCGCCGAGCCGTAACCGCTGCTGAGCCAGACCGCAAACGCCGGCGCAGCCGCCAATATTTCGAACACATATTCAAACAGCAGCATTGTCGCCACTCGCCCGATCAGTATGTGCGAGGACTTTATCGGCAGCGGCAGCAGCAGGGCGTTGTCCCGCGCCGTAAAAAGCTGCGCATGCATCGTGAATATGCTCGTGAACACGCACAGCGAGAACACGATAATACCCATGAGCGTGAAGTAGAGCCACCCTATGCCGGACTCAAAAAACGGCCGGCAGATCGATATGAAGAGCGCGAGGAATAAGCCGAATACAGCCACGGCTACGTAGACGAACAGGAGCGCGAGCAGCGCTTTAAGTCCGCCGCGCCGCTCTCCTCCGCGTTTTTTCGCGGACGACGGGCGCTGAAACAGTCCCGCAAAGATCGACCTGACGTTCAGCGCTATCAGCTTAGCAATCACGTCAGCTCTCCCCCTCCAGCTCAAAGAACACGGATTCCAGCGAGGCGTCGCCCTTGACCTCATCCATCCCGCCGGACGCCACCAATTTGCCCTGCTTTATTATGGCGACCTTGTCGCAGAGCTTTTCGGCCACCTCCAAGACATGCGTAGAGAAAAATACGGAGCATCCGGCGGCGCACCTCTCGCGCATTATGTCCTTTGTGGCGCGCGACGCCTTGGGGTCTAAGCCGACGAACGGTTCGTCCATCACCATGAGTCTCGGCTCGTGTATCAGCGCGGATATGAGCGTGAGCTTTTGCTTCATGCCGTGCGAATACGCCGAGACGGGCTGCGCGAGGTCGCCCGTCAGCTCGAATATATCCGCGTATTTGCGGATGCGCTCCTGCCGCTCGCCGGACGGTATGCCGAATACGTCCGCGATAAAGTTGAGAAACTTGATTCCGGACATAAATTCGTAAAGGTCGGGATTATCGGGTATGTAGCCTATGCGCCTTTTGCACTCGAGCGGCGACCGGCGCGCCGACACGCCGTCAACGTATATCTCGCCCGCGTCGAATTGCAGCAGTCCGCAGACGGCTTTTATGGTCGTAGTCTTGCCCGCTCCGTTGTGTCCGATAAAGCCGTATATCTCGCCCGGACGGATGTGGAGCGAGAGGTCGTCAACGGCGCGCTTCCCGCCGTACGATTTCGTCAATCCGTCGATTCGCAGCATGCGCCCACCCCTTTCAATCGTGCGAATTAATATATAGCAAGAGCCGCGCCGTGTCAACTCGCGCGGCACGTGGCAAAAGCGCTAACCCAGCGCGACGTCGAGCGTCATCATTATCAGGAAGCCCGCCATCACGCCGAAGGTGCCGGCGTTGGAGTGCTCGCCGAGGTGCGCCTCCGGTATCAACTCCTCCACGACGACGTACAGCATCGCCCCGGCCGCGAACGAGAGCAGCCACGGCATTACGGGAGCTATCACCCCGGCAAGCAGGACGGCTATAGCGCCGAAAACAGGCTCCACCGCCCCCGACAGGCAGCCGACTAAGAATGCCTTGCCCGCACTCATACCCTCCTGACGCAGCGGCAGCGCCACGGCCGCCCCCTCCGGAAAGTTCTGTATACCTATGCCGAGCGCGAGCGCCATCGCGGAGGCGTAGAGCGACGCGTCCTCCGCGTGCTGCGCCGCAAGCGCGAACGAGAGCCCCACCGCCATGCCCTCCGGTATGTTGTGCAGAGTTACCGCGGAGACGAGCAGCGTCGTCCGCTTTACGGTTGACGCGGGGCCCTCCAGCGTGTTTGACGCAGGATGTAGATGCGGGATCAGCCTGTCGAGCCCGTACAGGAAGAATATCCCGATTATCAGCCCGCCCGCGGCCGGTATCCACCCCGGATGTCCCGCCGCCTCCGCCTCCTCTATGGCGGGAATCAGCAGGCTCCAGACGGACGCCGCGATCATAACGCCCGCCGCAAAGCCGAGAAATATCTTCTGTGTCACGCCGCCGGAGCGTTTACCGAGTACGAGCGCCGCCGACGAGCCGAGCGACGTCATCAAAAATACAAACCCAAGCCCGAGCGACGTCATAATGACAGTACGTATAACAATCACCTCACATGGATTGGCCGCAATGCGCGGCTCACCACCGGTTTTCTTCCAAAGGGAAGCACTACCATTATACTACAGACGCCGGCAAATTGTAACTTGCCACCCAAAGAAAAATGCCTGTTGCAATATATCACCGCGTGTAGTACAATGGGAGTATAGGGAAGCGCGGAGAAGCTAAAGCGCCGGGGGTGGTTTCAGGCGACGCCGCGGTGACCGGAGCGTCCGTTATCGGCGCGGCGGCGCGCTATTCGCGGGTGTAGTTCAGTGGTAGAATGCCAGCCTTCCAAGCTGGTTATGTGGGTTCGATTCCCATCACCCGCTCCAAAATCCAAAAGCCCTGCAGTACGTGACTGTAGGGCTTTTTTCTTTCAAACACCGTCCCTGTATGCGTTTGCGGTGTTTCGCACGTGATACACGTGTTACGCATAAGAGAACAAAAAACCACACGTAAGACAAACAAATGCTAATGAAGTTGCTAATGGAATTGCTGCCGGAATTTGCGCGGCGATTTGCTCCGGCGTCAGTCCCTCGGCGTCCTCCGCGACGCTGGCGGCGAGCTTTTCCCGCGGGTACTCCCTCTCGAGCTTCCAGACTTCCATGCCGCGAATTTCGGCTATCTTTTTCAAAATCTCTTGCGCCATTGTGCTTCGCCTCCTTCTCCGCTTGCCCGGCGTTTTCGCTCGGTTCTTTTAGTGCTCATTTTATACGCCGCTAGGGTATATCAGTCAACACTTTTTTACAGAAAACCTTGTAAAATGTTTGTTATTAAATGTTAAGAAAGTGTTAAGCGATTCTGCTCGAACGCTCTCAAAATCTTTTCACATCTTTTCATTGTTTTTCACATAAGTGGTGTGATAAAGTGTATAATAGCGGCGGCGATAACAGCGGCGGTTGCGGTGCCTGCCGATTATCTACGCGGCAAGAGCTTCACACAGGGGGCGTACTCAAACGGGAGTGCGCCCCTCTCTTTCTTTACTAGAGATGTACGGAACACGTACGTCTCTTTTTACGTTTAGATGAGTATGTGTGGCGAGCGTAAGAATATACGTAAGTCTTTAGGGTATCTGAGGTGCGAGAGGAGGTGGGCAGTTTGGAAGTGCAGGGTCGAAACAATGGCGGGCGGCCGAGGAAGTACAAGACGCCGGAGGAGCTTTGGGAGAAGTGGCTTGAATACAGGGACTTTTGCGACAATCAGATGGTATTGACCCACGATTTCAGCGCTAAAAACAGTGAGTTTGTGAGCGCCGAGCTGCGTAGGGCGATAACGTACACGATTGAGGGGTTTTGTGATTATCTCGATTTGTCGCGGGCGAGCTATTACGACTATTACTGCAATAACAAGCGCTTTGCTGACGTTGCAACGCGCATACGGGAAATTTGCGAGATTGATGTACGCAGAAAATTTGAGCTTGGCGTCATCCCGCCCAATCTCGCGGCGCTGTGGATGTCGAAGTATGGCTACTCCACCAGGACGGAGAGCCGCATTGACGGCGCGGTGCCTGTGGCGCTCATAGACGACTTGGGCAAGGGGGAGCAGGATGGCGAGTAGGGGCGGCGGCAAGGGCAGGGCGTCGGGCGCGGGCGGCATGGCTGTGTCGCTCAAGGAGACGGTCGGCGGCGGCTACTCCAAGTTCTGGCGGTTTAAGGGTCGTTACCGCGTGGTCAAGGGGAGCAGGGCGAGTAAGAAGAGCACGACGATGGCACTGTGGCTGATTACATACATCTCGACGACGCCGGGGGCTAACGCTTTAGTGTGCCGCAAGGTGTTCAACACGATCCGTGACAGCGCTTACGCGCAGCTCAAGTGGGCGATTACGCGGCTTAAGGTGGATGCGTATTGGCAGTGCAAGGAGTCGCCGCTGGAGATGATCTATACGCCTACGGGTCAGCGGATATATTTTCGCGGTTTGGATGATCCGCTGAAGGTGTCGAGTATCACCGTGCCGGTCGGGGATTTGTGTTGGTGTTGGATTGAGGAAGCTTTTGAGCTGTCGGAGGATGATTTTGAGCTTATCGACGATGTGATACGCGGCGAGTTGTCCAATGACAAGCTGTACAAACAGATCACGCTTACGTTCAATCCGTGGTTCGCTACGTGGCTCAAGACGCGGTTCTTTGACCGCGAGGGCGATCCGGATGTTCTGACCATGACGACGACGTACAAGTGCAATGAGTGGCTTGACGACGCGGATAGGGCGAGGTTTGAGCGCATGGCGGCCGAGACGCCGCGCCGTTACCGTGTGGCGGGTCTGGGCGAGTGGGGCGTCGTGGGCGATAGCGTGTTTGATGCGGAGCTTCTTATGGCGAGGTTGGAGCTGCTCGCCGCTCCGATTGAGCGCGGGCGGTTTGAGTACGACTGTAACGGCAATGCAATCAGCGGCGTCAAGTGGGTTGAGGACAAGCTCGGGTATATCAAGATTTATGAGCGGCCGATTCCGGGCAGGCCGTATGTGATTGGCGGCGACACGGCGGGTCTGGGGTCGGACTATTTTGTGGCTCAGGTCATCGATAATGTCTCGGGTAAGCAGGTGGCGATACTGCGGCAGCAGTTTGACGAGGATTTGTACGCCAAACAGGTGTACTGTCTCGGTCATATGTACAACACAGCGCTCGTGAGTATCGAGGCGAATTTCAGCACGTATCCGGTCGAGACGCTTGCGCGGCTGGGCTATAACAGGCTGTGGGTTCGGGAGCGCGAGGATACGTACACCGGGAAGATGGTCAAGACGTACGGCTGGTGGACGTCCGCAGCCAATCGCAATCGCATTATCGGGCAGCTCATTGAGATGGTGCGTGAGACGCCGGAGATTTTGGCGGATAAGACGACGATTGATGAGATGCTGACGTTTGTGCGCGATGAGAGCGGCAAGCCGCAGGCGCAGGAGGGCGCGCATGACGATACTGTGATGTCGCTGGCCATTGCGTATGCAAGCCGCGAGCAGCAGAGCTTTGTCGATGCGGATATGGCGCGGCGCGTGGTGTGGAGCGAGAGTCAGTGGGAGGATTACCACAACGCGCGCAGCGAGAGTGAGCGCGCGTTGATGGAGGAGGCGTGGGGCACGCCCGCGCCGGAGGGTACGGCGGATGTGTCGCGGCGGGGGTATAAGACGCCGGCGCAGACGCAGCGGCGCGCTGTTGGTATGCTGCGCGGCGGCAGGGGGAGTTGGTGAGCGTGTCTATTTTTGATGGTGTTATGGCGGCTATGAGACGCAGACCTGACGGCGGTCAGGCGGTGTCGGACGCAGATAGGCGCGAGCGTCGTCCGAATGGCTCCGGGCCGCCGAAGAAGGGCAAGCCGTCCGGCGGGCCTGCCCGTCCGGCAGGCGGGTCGCCGAAGAAGCTGGCGGAGCAGCTTGTGTTGTGGAAGCGGCGGTTGGAGACTAATCGCGACGCGAGGCCTGTTGATCGTGTGCTGTTCGACCAGCGTGAGCGGTACTACCACGGTGAGAATCTTATCGAGCCGCTCACGGCGTACGACCACAAGCCGAGCGGCGAGTATTACCGCACGGCGCATGTGCGCAATATCGCCGCTGAGCTCATCGAGGCGCAGGTGTCGGCCACGGTGCCGCGTCCGAAGGTGACGGCTAAGCGGCGCGAGGATGAGGGGCTGGCGCGTCTTATCGAGCACATGCTTGAGATGGAGATCAACCGGCTGGGTATTGAGCGGCTGGGCGATCTCATGGAGAGGCTTGTGCCGATACAGGGCGGGGCTTATTGGCTTGCGGAGTGGGATAGTGGCGTTGACGGCGAGGGCAATATTGCGCTGCAAGTCATTCATCCCAAGCAGGTCGTCCCGCAGTCGGGCGTTACGGACGATGTGGAGAGCATGGATTATTTCATCGTGGCGTTCGGGCAGACAAAGAGCTACATCGAGACACGGTTCGGCGTTTCGATGGACGGGGAGAGGGAGAGCGATCCGGGCATCAGGTCGTCGTTTGACGAGGATGTCGTTGTGGCTGACGATCTTGTCACGCTGTACTACGGGTACTATCGCAACGACAAGGGCGGTATCGGGCGGTTTGCGTGGGTCAATGATACGCCGCTGGAGGATTTGGAGGATTTCTGGGCGCGGCAGTTGGAGCGCTGTTCCGATTGTGACCGGCTGCGGCCGCTCTTTGACACGGATATTTCTCCGGAGCTGGCTATGAAGCGTGTCGAGGGTCAGGTTGAGGACGCTGCCCGCGCCGCCGCTTGGCAGAGCGCCGGGCTGCCGGTGCTCGAGGATACGTCCGATTTGCTTGTGGTGTCGGACGGTGAGGACGACGGGGGCGATAGCTGTCCGTACTGCGGCGGCAAGTCCTTCCGGCGCGCGAGCGTCGATTATGAGGAGCTGGCGACGTCGATAACGACGCCGCTCGGGCGGTCTCTCGGCGGTATGGAGACTAAGACGGACGATAACGGGGTGGTGTATAAGCAGCCTGTGCGTGTGCCGTATTACAAGATGGACAAGTATCCGCTTGTCCTGCACAAAAATGTGTCGGCTTTCGGGCAGCTTCTTGGGCTGTCGGATATAGACGCGATTATAGACCAGCAGAATACGACGAACCGTCTGGAACAGAAGATTGTAGATCGCATTATACAGAGCGGAAGCGTCATTGGTAAGCCGCCGAAGGCGGATCTGCGCATCGATAGCAAGGATGGCAAGACTGTAGTGTTTGAAAACGCGGCGCAGGCGGATGAACTGCGCGTTTTCAATTTAGACTGCGATGTGTCGCAGCAGCTTGTGTACTTATCTCAGGTCTACGAGGAGGCGCGTCAGCGCATAGGTATCACGGATAGCTATCAGGGGCGCAAGGATACGACGGCGCAGAGCGGCGTTGCGAAACAGTTCGCGGCGGCGCAGTCGGCGGGTCGGTTGGAGAGCAAGCGGCGCATGAAGGAGGCTGTTTTTTCGGAGCTATACGAGCGGATGTTCAAGTTAAAGCTCGCGTACGCCGACCGCAATATGTCTATTTTGAGCTATGACGAGCAGGGCATTCCGGAGTATACGGAGTTCTGCCGATATGATTTCCTGCGCCGCGATGAGCGCGGCGAGTGGGAGTGGAACGACGATTTCCTGTTCTCTATCGATCCGGCGGGTGAACTGGCCAATAACCGTCAGTCGATGTGGCAGGAGTCGCTCGGGTTTTTCCAGTCGGGCGCGTACGGCGATCCGCAGACGCTCGACGCGCTTGTGCTGTTTTGGGGCAAGATGGAGCGCGCGGGTTATCCCGACGCCGCGAGCACTAAGGCGTATTTCCAGCGTCAGCTCGAAGCGCAGCAGCAAGCTGCCGCCATGCAGCAGCAGCAAGCGGTGATGTTACAGCAGCAGCTTCAGGCGGCGGAGCAGGGTCAGGCGCTCGGTCAGGGTGGTGTTCCGCAGGGCGCGGCGCAGGGACAGGCAGTGCCGCAGGGTGTGACGCAACAGCAAGGTGTCCCACAGGGGCAGCAGTCGCAGCAGGGTGTCACGCCGGAGGTTATGGCGGACATAGACGCGGCGGCGCGCGAGGCGGCAAGGCGCGATGTTTTGGGTTCCGGAGGTTGAAGTCCTTTTCATATATTTTCGCTCGGGATAGCGCAAAAACCCTACTATGTCGCTTGGAATAGCGCAAAAAATCCATGATGTCGCGGGGCGCACGCGCAAAAAGCGTCAATTCTGAGGATGGTAAAGGAGGTGGAGCAAATGTCTAAGGATAAGGGCGGATATGCGGGCAAGGTCGATGTTATCGGCGTTACAAAGGCGCCGTTGCCCAAAAAGATAGACGCCCGCAAGGGCGCGTCTATCATCAAGGGCAAGGACCTCCGCGTAGGCAAATAGTGCTTAGCAAGATAGTTACTAGTGAATAGTGGACGGAGACGCGTCTCTCGTCTAGTGATTAGCAAGATAGTTACTAGTTGCTAGTGGACGGGCGCGCGTCCTACGTCTACTAAAAACTAAGCACTATATATCTAACAACTAATTCGCGGGCCGCGCGCAAAAAGGTAGTCGCTGGTAGCGTAAAAATCATTGTATAAGGAGTGTTTTTGTAATGTTGAGTTTTATTGATGGTAAGTGGGTAGAGAAGTCCGTTTCAGGCGCGGTTACGGGTGATACTGAGGAGCTCGATGATGCCGGGGAGACCGGTTCTGAGAGCGCTGACGGCACTCGTGGCGCACAGGGTGTCGATGGCGTCGTGAGCGCCGAGGACGATGCGGGAGACGGCGAGGCCGTCGAGGGCGCACAGGGAGACGGTGAGGGCGCTGAGGTGGGCGCTGACGACGGTGAGGGCGCCGGGGACGATAGCGGCGGTGAGGCTGCGGGTGACGGTGCTGCGGATAAGTCCGGCGACGATAAGGCGCGTGACCAGTCTAAGGATGAGCGCGCGCGTCAGGCGGAAGGGCGGCGTCGCCGTGAGGCGGCCATCGCCGAGGCCAGGCGTTTAGCGGATGCCGAGATTGCGGCGGCGCTTGCGGCGCTGGATTTACGCGACGACGCCGGTGAGACTATCGCCACGCCGGAACAGGCGAGGGCCTACGCGGCAAAGAAGAGGTTGGAGAAGTTCAACGCCAATCTGCGCAGCGGCGAGCTGTCGTTTGACGACCTCACGCTTTTGCAGGGGCAGACGCAGGCGCAGACTGTGGCCGGAGCGGCGCAGCAGGCCCCGAAGGCCCCGGAGGCTCCGGAGGCAATTGCCGCGGCGATTGCGGAACAGCTTACGCGTATCGCGCGTGAGTTCAATGCCGATATCAAGAGCGTGGATGATATCCTCGCTATGGATACGCAGGATGATTTCCGCAGGCATGTCGCGGCGGGTTCGGACTTTTACAATGCTTACAGGCTGGCTAACATGGAGGCGATTACCGAGGCGAAGGTTACCGCCAAGTTGCGTCAGCAGCAGCAGAACACGGCGAGCAAGGCGCACTTGCGAGCCAGTAAGGGTAAGACGGGCGATACGCTTTTGACGCCGCCGAGCGACGTCGAGACGACGTACAGGGCGTTTTTCCCGGAGGCGACGGATGATGAGATTGCGCGTGTCTATACGTCGCGCGTGAAAGCGGCGCAGACCGCGAACAAACGCAAGGTTGTTTGACACAACCGGTAATTTGAAAAGGGAGTGATTTTTAATGGCTTTTATGCCTTACAGCGCGGATGTCGATAAGACGCTGCCCAACGAGGCGCTGCCCGCTGTCGCGGGCGATTATGTCGTTGGTCAGGCGCTGTTTTTGGAGAATGGCAAGCTCACTACTGCGAGCGATACGAACGCCGCGCAGTATATAGGCGTGCAGCGGTCGGAGGGGCACAAGGACGGCGAGCTTCTTGCCGTACATAGGCTCTATTCCGATGTGAGGTATCAGACGACGGCTCCGCTGCAGCCGACTATCGGTGTCGGGTACGATGTGGCGGCGGACGGGCTTGCGCTCGATACGACGTCGGCGACGGCGAATTTCACGGTGGAAAAGACTTGGACGGATGTCAACGGTGTGTTCTGGGTCATCGGCCGCTTCGTGTGCGAGAGTTTGCTCGTGCGTATGGCGGATGTAGAGGCGCGGCTTGATGCCGCCAGCCTGTAAAGGGAAGGGGGCTAGATAAGTTATGGCCGGTATTACAATAACCGAGGTAAGCGGATTACTGGACAGTATATACGGCAAATTCATGTATCCGATTGCCAAGATGATAGAGGATTACGGTGCTTCAAAGGACCGTGACGCGCGGCTGAAGGAGCTGTTCAACTTTGAAACCAGCTCTCATTTCGCGGAGTCTATCAACTCGACCACGGGTTTTGAGGGGTTCAAGCCTGTGGAGGAAAACGGGGCGTATCCGCGCGATCAGGTCGCGGAGAGCTTCAACAAGCTGTTCAAGCATAAGCAGTGGATGGACAGCTTCAGCGTGTCGCGCGTGATGGCCGACGACGACCAGATAGGCGCGGTAAAGCGTCTGGCGGATAGGTTTCTCAACGGCTTCAGTAAGACGCGCGAGAGGTTTGGCGCGGCGCTCTACGGTTCCGCTATCAGCGGGAATACGGATCTGAATTTCGCGGGATCGACGTTTGAGCAGGCTTCGGCGAGCGCGGACGGGAGGCCGCTGTTCGATACGGCGCATCCGTCAAAGACGGATCCGACGTTCACGCAGTCAAACTGCTTCTCCGACGCGTTTTCGCAGTCGGCGCTTTCGCGCGCGCAGTCCACGATGATAAACTTCCGCGACGACAATAAATCGGTGCTGGAGATCGTGCCCGACACGATTCTCATTCCAAACGACGCGGAGGCCATTCAGCAGGTGTTTGGCGTGGTGGGGGCGTACTCTCAGCCGGATACGGCAAATAACAACTGGAACTATCACTTCGGGGCGTGGAAGGTCGTCATATGGCCCGCGCTCAACGAGTTCATTCCGTCCGGCACGGCGTCGGCGGACGCGTTCCCGTGGGCGCTGGTGGCCGGGGACTTCATGCGTCAGTTCGACGGCGCGGTGTGGTATGAACGCGAGCCGCTTTCGGTCAACGCGTACGAGGATCACAACAACGACGCGGCTGTGTGGAACGGTCGCGCGCGCTGGAGCGCGGGTTTCTTCGATTGGCGTGCGTTCTGCCTCGGCGGCGTGGCGCGCGGCGACGCGCTGTAACCAGTTGAGAGTGGATAGTGGACAGTGGACAGTGGATAGTGGACAGTGGACAGTGAGGACGGAGACGCGACTCTCGTCCCCAACTCTCCACTTTCCACTTTCAACTCTCCACTGACGATAAGGGGGGCGGGGCGTCATGCCTATGTTGCCGGGTCTGCCGCGCGGCAGTGGGCTTACCAAGCTGACGCAAGTGCAGTTTGGCGGCTACAATCACAATCTGTACGCCGGAGATGGCGCGATTTACGATACGCGCAACATGACGGGCGACTACGCTCCCGTTCTCTCGCCGCGTGAACCTCGGCTGCTCCTGCGTGAGTTGGAGCGGCCAAATGGCATATTCGCGAAGGATGGGCTCATGTGGGTCGACGGGACGGATGTGTTTTACAAGGGCGCGAGTGTCGGCACGGTCGAGGACTCGCGTAAGACGTTCGCGGAGCTTGGCGCGTATATCGTGATTTTGCCGGATAAGGCGTATCTGAACATTCTTACGGGTGAGTTCGGGTCTATCGAGGCGAGCGTTGCGGCGAGTTCAGTGCTGTTTACGAACGGTACGCTGTACGGTGTCGCGACAAATGCCAACTCGTTAACGGTTTCAAGCGTGGATTTTAACGATTATTTCAAGGCGGGCGACGCTGTGACGATTTCCGGGTGTACTGTTCATTCGGAGAATAATAAGACGCCTATCGTGCGGGAGATTTCAAGCGACGGGCATACGATGGCGTTTTACGCCAATGTGTTTACGCTCAACGGTACTGTTACCGCGCCGGTGGCGTACACGGAGCCGGGGCCTGTCACGTTTGAACGCAAGATGCCGGATTTGGAGTTCATCTGCTCGAATGAAAATCGCCTGTGGGGGTGCAAGGGCGATGAGATTTTCGCGTCGAAGATGGGCGATATTTTCAATTGGTATGTGTTCGACGGGCTGGCGTCGGATAGTTGGACGGTGCCCGTGGGCAGCGAGGGCGATTTTACGGGCTGCGTGTCGTATATCGGGTATCCGATGTTCTTCAAGGACGGCGCTATCTACAAGGTGCTGGGTACGGAGCCGCAGAATTTTGAGACGTCGGCGTCGTTTTCGAGCGGTGTTCAGCCGGGGAGCGGCGGTTCGCTGGCTGTCTCGGGCGATATGCTGTTCTATCTGTCGCGTAACGGCGTGATGTCGTACACGGGTAGTATGCCTACGCGTCAGTATGAGATGTTCGGCGGCGTGCTGTACACGGGCGGCGTGTCGGGCAGTGATAGGCGGAAGTATTACATCTCCATGCTTGACGAGGGCGGTTCGCCGCATTTGTTCGTGTTCGATACGGAGAGCGGTCTGTGGTTTCGTGAGGATGAGACGCGGGCGCTGGGTTTTGCCTATCATGACGGCAATTTGTATATGCTGTGCGACGATGGGCGGCTGTGGATTGTCGGTAATGTGATGTCGCCGCCGGACGATATTATCGAGACGGAGCGCGTCGAGTGGAGCGTCGAGTTCGCCGATTTCAGCGAGCAGGCGCCGGAGAAGAAGGGCGTCACCAAGTTCTATATGCGTCTGGAGGCGGATGAGGACGCGGCTGTGGATCTGTGGATACGCTATGACAGCGTGGGTGAGTGGTCGTCTGTCTGGACGACGGAAGACCGTACGGAGCGGCAGCAAAAACGCAGTTTCACCGTGCCGATAATTCCACGCAGGGCGGATCATTTCCGGCTGCGTCTCACGGGTACGGGCGACTGCAAGGTGTACGGTATAACGCGTGAGTTGTATCTCGGAAGTACGCTGCGTTCATTGCGCGGCAGACAGTAAGGGGGTGCGGTTATGGATATTCCGGGCGGCGAGGCGAGGACGATTGAGAGTATTATCGCTGAGGTTGACGATGTGTGTCCGAACTCGTTCACGTCCTCGGTCAAAACGCGTTGGATTGCGCGGCTCGATATGCTTCTGTGGCGCGATTTGTTTTTGCAGGAGTATATAGCGGAGCTTGATTATACGTGGCCGGAGTGCAAGGATTGGCAAGTGCTTATCGCCGCGCCTGATGATGATATTTATGATTTGTATGTTCGGGCGCAAATTGAGTTTCATAACGGTGAAGCTGAGAAGTATTTGAATAGCGCGGCGTTCTATGACGCGCGTTACAGGGAGTTCGCGGCGTGGTTTATTAACGCGTATCAGCCCGCGCAGGGTTACGAGGGCTGGGAGAGTATATATAACCGGAGTTCTTTGCGGAGGTGGCGCAGTGGCTGGTAATAGTAAGTTCCCGCGGCTTATAAATCATCCTTATTTTTTGTCGGCGTACGCGTTGTGGTTGAAGCATGGCGGCGCAGGCACGGAAGAGGATTTTTTGTTGTCGCTCGTGGGGCCGCCGGGCGCGGGTTGGCGCGTCTTGACGGCGTATGGCAGTCTTGCGGAGCTTGAGGCGGCTCTGCCTTCGGGCGGCGAGCCGGGCGACGCGTACAAGGTGTCCACGGGGCCGCTGGCTACGGATTATCTGCTGTATACGTGGGATAGCGTCAATGGCGAGTGGATTGATGTCAATGTCGTGGGTCCTGTGGGGCCGCGCGGCTTGCAGGGCGAGGTCGGAGAGCGCGGCGCGAAGGGTGAAAAGGGTGATATCGGGCCTATGGGGCCTGTGGGGCCGCGCGGGTCTAAAGGGTTAAAGGGCGACGTCGGGCCGGGTTGGCAGGTGCTGGGCGAATACGGCAGTCTTGCGGAGCTTGAGGCGGCTCATCCGTCGGGTGTGGCGGGGCAGACATACATGGTCAGTACCGGGGACGGGCCTGACGATTATCTGCTGTACGTCTGGGATACGGTATCTTCGCAGTGGAAGGCTGTCGATGTGCGCGGCGAGACCGGCGAGCAGGGTGTTCCGGGGCCTAAGGGCGATAAGGGCGACAAGGGCGATAAGGGCGACGTCGGGCCGATGGGGCCTGTCGGGCCGCGCGGGCCTAAGGGGTTGCAGGGGCGCGACAGCTACGCCTGGGAGGCGGTTGACGCGGCGCGCGGCTACTCGGAGGACTCGCAGGCGTCGGCGACGGAGGCGCGGTCGTGGGCTGTTGGCGGCACGGGTACGCGCGAGGATGAGGATACCGATAACGCGCATTATTATTCCGATGTCGCGCTGGATGCCGCTATGTATCTCATTGTGTCGCCGACGGAGCCCGATTATCAGCCTGCCGGCGCGATTTGGATTGATACGTCGGAGTCGGAGCCGGGCAAGTGGCTTGTGATTGTCAGGACGCGCACGGATAGCGGCTATGATATCATGTATCCCAAGACGTCTGTGGAGCAGATTTTCGATCCGGCCACCGGGGAGGCACTACAGGATATTCTTGACAGCAAGGCGGATCTTGGCGACAGCGGTTCTATGGAACTCGGACAGATAGAGGATCCCGCCACGGGTGAGACGCTTGATGATATTTTAGCGGGTCTGGCGAGCGATATAGGCGATGTGGGCGATGATTTGTCGTCGCATACCGGCAATACGTCAAATCCGCACGGCGTTACGGCGGCGCAGGTGGGAGCGCTGACGGAGACACAGATACGCGACTTGGTGGCGCAGGGGAGTTTCCTGACGTATACGGGCGTGGTGTCATCGTCTGACCCGACGGGTACGATGACGCCGAATCCAAGTACGCCTAATTACTGGTATCAGAACTCGGCGACTTCGTTCCCGACGTCGTTCCCGCTGGCGGTGAAGTCGTGGGATTTCGCCACAAGCGCGTGGGTTGACGCGAACTATTCGCCGACGAGCGGCGACTTGTGGAGTAATCTCAATGTCACGAGCGGGCCGAACGGCGTGTATTGGTTCAATGGCGAGTGGAATCCATTGGATTTTACCATAGACTTGACGCCGTACCGCACGGCATCGGCACAGGATACAATTGATTCGGGCAAGGCGCCTATCAACGCGACGCTGACTGACGCTGCGGGCGATACTACGCTGCCGGGCACGACGTCAACGGCGTTGACGTCGATTTTGCAGACGCTGCGCAATAACGTGAAGTCGCTGTTTTCATATTTCACGGGCGGTTCGGCAAATTCGGCGGTGAAGCTCGGTACTGCGCGGGCTGTGGACGGTGTGAGCTTTGACGGCTCGGCTGCCATACGTCATGATACTACGTGCGCCACGGCGGCGGCTACTGCGGCAAAGACTACGGGCACTATCACGGGTTTCGCGCTCGCGGCGGGGGCCCAGGCGCTTGTGTCATTCACCAACGGCAACACGGCGGCAAGTCCCACGCTTGCGCTGTCCGGGACTACTGCGGCGGCTATCCGCTGCTATGGCGCGGCTGCTACGCCGGATATGATTCCCGCCGGTTGGGTGGCGCATGTCATCTATGATGGGACGTACTGGCAGCTGCTCAATCCAAAGACTGCCGTGAGGTCTGCCAATGTCACACTGGCGGCGGCGTCATGGGTCGGTAGCGCCGCGCCGTACACGTACACTATAAGCACTACTGCGGTGCGTATCACGCCCACGAGCTTCCAGAGCATAAAACTAAACAGCATTGACGCAGATGTACGCAAGGCGGCGGCTGACGCGGATATTGTCGTTGACGACACGCTGCAAGCTGCGAACACGATTGTACTCAAAGCTTATGGGACTGTGCCGACTATAGCGCTGCCGATTACGATTATTGAGGAATGAGGGGGGGGACAGGCATGGCGACGATAATGAGTTCATTGGCCTTATGTGGCGACAGTAAAAGTGGTGTGAATTTGGGTAGATGTTTAGCAAGTGTGTTTGGTGGTTTTGGAGGCACAAATTACACCACGGTAACCATCAACAAGCCATTTAGGATTGCAAATTCCACCGCAAGCCCCGTAATGCCTAGTGCTATACGTATAAGATGCTACCCTTCCGGCACGGTCTCAACCGACAATAAATATAGACACGACTCGTTAGCGGTCATAATCACTCAGAACGGCAGCGCATATCGTAAGTTCAAACAAGAACGCTCTCCACCGACAGAAATACCGATTGAGCAGTGGTACTATGATGAGCCAGAAGAGTTTACTACCGTACTAGATACTCCGTTGGTTGTTTCGTATCAACAACATTATTATTCGAATCAGGATGGTGGCAACATTGTGAGCAACAAGTCATTCGCGCTTATTGAGAGTAGTAATGCTTTTACGCTTAGAAATACTGATCCAGAATCGTGGACGACAAACGACATTGAAATAGCATACTTCCTTTGAAGCGCAACTATGGCATAGATGAACTATTCACAAACTACGAAAGGAGCAACAAGAACATGTCTACTTTGTTACACGGATTTGGCGATTTAGTCGGGGGGGGGGGGTAAATAGTAACGAATATTGGGAGAAAACCGTTCCGATTTTTAGTCCGGGCAATTATAACGTAAGTTACGGGTCATACGTTGGTGGCGCGGAGATACTTACCGCCGCTGAAATGGAGATGCTGCACGGGAAATCAAAAGTCCAGATGATGATAACTGGTCAAATTACATCGGAGACGGAATATGTTGGCATGATGTATGCTTATAATGGCAGTTATTCGTATGACATTACGAGAAACGGAACGACAACTCTTACTGGATTTATTACATTTATTGGAGATTTTGGGTTTCCAGATATTGGGACAGACTACACCGCTGATTGGTTCACACTGTACTCCGGCAGCTCCACAGGCATGTTTTATCGCACGATTAAAGGCTTTACTGTTAATTCACCGGGAGGGGCGCAGCCCTTTCCACTTAAGGTAACTGCTTCAACTGCACAAGTTTTTATCCGTGCGATGTGATGGGGATTTATTCGCGTGGTGATAGCCACCGCGTTTGACAGCGCTCGGGTGAGCGTGTAGAATAGGACAAGCGAGGGCAGGGACGGCTTGCCGCACTCCCGAAAGGGGGTGATGCCGGGTGTCGATTGTTTTGGATGTCATTGCAATTATTATCGCGTTAGCGACATTGATTGTGGCGATACTCCAGTACATAGGCAAACGAAAATAGCCGCCCTCCCGCAAAGATAGCGGCTATTTTCAGTAGACGATTATCTGTGCGGCGAGCCGTATGGCTGCCCTCGCCCATAATATATTACATGTCGCGCCGGTTGTCAAGAGGAATTTTGACGGCAGGGCGCGATTTTTAGTGCCTAGAGATATAGTGGTTTGTTGTTAGTAGACGTAGGACGCGTCTCCGTCTACTAGTAACTAGTAACTGTGTCCCTAACAACTATGAAAGGTGTTGGTGCGTATTGGACTGGCAGATGTTGGCGGCGGCGGCGGGTATCATCGTGGTACTCGCGAACGCGGGTAAGGTGATATTGAACATTGTGAAACCGGCGTGGAAGTTGGGGCGCAAGGTCGCGGATAGCGCGACTGATGTAGCGAAACTGGACGAGTGGCAGGGCGGCGCAGAGACAAGACTCACGGCGTTGGAGCAGAAGTCAAAGAATGATTTCGTGGCGATACAGGACGTGCAGAAGGCCATCAAGGTGCTATGCGGCGCGATGTTGGCGCTGCTCGACCACGAGATTACGGGCAACCACATTGATAGGCTGGAAGCGGCGAAGGAGCATATCAGAGAGTATTTGATTGAGAGGTAGGCGCGCTGCGCGCTGCGCAATGAAGAATTGAGAATTGAGAATGGATAATTGACGACGGACGGAGGTGATGGTATGGGACAAGTTGAGAGGTTGCTGGAGATTGCAAAGTCTGATGTCGGCGTCAAGGAGTCGCCGCCGAACAGTAATAGGTGCAAGTTCAACACGTGGTATTACGGAAAAGAGGTGTCCGGCTCGGCTTATCCGTGGTGTATGGCGGCGGTGCAGTATTGGTTCAATCAGGCGGGGTTGTCGAGTTTGATTATGCGCACGGCGTCATGTACGGCGCTGATGAATTGGGCGAAGCAACGTAAGCAGTTCGTGACGTCTGGGTACAGGCCGGGTGATGTGGCGTTGTATCAGTTCGACAGTGACCCGGAATCGGAGCATACGGGGATTATCGT
>JAISXU010000016.1 GCA_031270395.1 Oscillospiraceae bacterium | reverse complement strand
GGCTCAGTCAAAAAAACCTGATTTTCTCTACATCTTTTTATCAATACACAATGCCCACAAACCCTTGCCCAGCAAGACTTTGTGGGCCTGTTTTTGTTCCTTTGCTGTCAAAGTCAAGTTATATATCGCCCGCGAGACGTTGCCAAGAAAAATATTTCCGCGGAAAAATATTTCCGCGGGCGCCGGCGGTGGGCGTGAGGATGATGTCGCTTACCGGTATCTTGCGGTACCACGGTTTTCCGAGTATACTGTAGCCGCAGAGAGCGCTGAACAAGGCGAGCGGTTGAATGCCTGACGCTAATCAGTAAGGAGAGCTTTCTTGGAACTCGACCGCCGGACGGATTTACTGTCGTTCATAGCGGTCGCATATGAGCCGTTCCATCTTACCGTCGACCCCGGCATACTGGAGGAGGTTGACGATTATGTGCGCGGGGCGCTGGCGTGATATTGCCCACAAGATGTTGGCAAGAAAAATGTTATTCGACGAATTGGTTCCAAGAAAGATGACTATTGGGAAATTGCAAACTACTGATGAGGTGATGGCATGACGTTGGAGAGTATGTTCCTGATTTTTGCCGCGCTGCCGATTGTGGGGATTGCAGTCGGCGCGGCGATGAAAAAACCGATTGTTTGGAGGATATTCGGAAGTGTCCTCAGCTTTGAGGCGTTCTTTGTCCTTGCCTTCATCCTTGAAATATTGGCCGATTTCCCGGTTTTCGACACGCTGTTCGGCACATCAATGTTGTGGCTGGCCGTCGTCGTCTGCCTCGGGCTGTTCCTTATAAGCCTGCTTTTCATCTGGAAGCCGTTTAAGGCAAAGCCGCGCAGAATCGCCGTGCTGACGCTGGCTGCAGCGCTCGTCATAGTGACGGGTTTCGCCGCCGGCGTTGGTCTCTATCGGAACAGTTTCATCGAAATTAGGGATGGCGACGTGGAGATTTCGCTGAACGAATATATGCCGTATGGCGATACCGCAACAATCGGCGGCGGAAGCACGCTGGTCAAGCTGCTGGACGAACCGTCCACGCTTACATTCACCGACAATTACCCCCTGCTGGACGGGGCGACCGCGCTGTATCCGCTCTATTCGGCTTTCGTCAGAGCTGCTTACCCGGAGGGGGATTATAATCCGTACTACCCGCTGCCGACCCAAGCCGAAGAAATGGACTACTCCGCTGATATTGCCAAGTATGCCGAAGACGGGAAAGAATTTACCATAGACATATCGCCCGTCGTCTGCAACCGGACGGGCGGCGCGTTCGAGAATCTTGTCTATGGCTACGCCGACATCGCTTTCCTCATGGACGTCTCGCTTGAGCAGGCGGCGCTCGCGGAGCGTGAAGGCGTGGAGCTTCAGATGACGCCAATCGGCAAAGAGGCGTTCGTGTTCCTCGTCAACAGCAAGAACAAGATGGAGAACCTTTCGCGGGAGGAGGTTCGCGGGATATACTCCGGTGAGATAACCAACTGGCGGGAGGTCGGCGGCGCAAATGACCATATCGAAGCATACCAGCGCCCGGAAAGCTCCGGCAGTCAGACCGCCCTGCAGAAAATCATGGCTGATACTCCGATAATGGAACCAAAGGGTGAACAGGTATATTCATTCATGGGCGGGCTGTACAACGCCGTCGCCAACTACAAAAACTACAAGAACGCCATCGGCTACTCGTTCCGCTTCTACATCGAAGGCATGCTGAACGACGCCGAGCTGAACCAGGTCAAGCTGCTCTCCATCGATGGCATTGCCCCCACGCCCGAAAACATAGCAAATGGCACCTATCCGTTTGGCGACTCCTTTTATGCCGTGACGGTCGTGGGCCGCGAGCCGAAAGACGATGCCGAAAAAGCCCGGCTGGAGAACGCGCAGCGGCTGATTGACTGGATACTCTCAGCGCAGGGACAGGAGCTTGTGGAAAAAACAGGCTATATAGCGGTCAAATGACAGGCAGGGTAAACAGACTGCCTGCCGGTTATGCGTTTTGTACGTTTCTCCGTTATTGGGATTCTACCCTATAGAAGATTACACCTGATTTTTCAAGCAGTAACAACCAGCGCTTTGCTGTATCATCAGATACGCCCACATCAAGTGCGATGTCGTGCGTGTTCGTTTGAAATCTTGAACGACAAAAGCGGCAAGCATAGACAGCTAAGCAGTAATTTATAGGATGCGTGGCGGCGTTGTAATGACGCCGCTCATTGCTGGGAAGATAAATTTTGAATAATTTCCGTGCATGCTGTGCAGAGCTCCGGAATCCGCTCAACCGCCGTGTTCCACAATATTTCCGGCTTTATCTCGCCGTAGTTATGCGCCACAATATTTCGCATACCTCGTATCCCGTGCCAAGGGATGTCCGGCGCGAACGCGCGGGCTTCCGGTGACAAGTGCTGGCATAGTTCTGCTATTTGAAATACACAAAAAGCTACAGCATCACTATAAGCGCGGCTTTTACTAAATACCTCATACTCAAGCACCGGGTTCAGCTCGCCGTGATGCTCTTCCAATCTGTCACAATAGTGGACAATACGTTGCAAAACCGTCAAATCACGTTTACGGTCCTGCATAAATCAGCACCTCGTCACGGCTTATTTCTTGCAGAAAATCTTCATTGAGCCCTTCGGTCATAACAAGATCAATTTTTGTGCCCAATGCATTCTCCAAATCGCTATACAGTCCGCCGAGCTCAAAAAGGTCACGGACCCGGCCACTATTGACGCGGAAGTCAATATCACTGCCGGACTCGGCGCCACCGTAAGCGCAGGATCCGAACAGATAGAGCGAATCAACGCCATATCTCGCGGCGATTGGCGCGGCTTTTTTCTGAATCTCATCTATGGTATAACGCATGGTAATCACCTTCTCAGCATAAATTCCTACCCCGGAAAGTATATCAACAGGTAAACCAAAAATCAACACAAAAATCAAGAACATCAATTCGTTTGTTACGACACAGTCGTAACAAACGAATTGATGTCAACGAAAAAACATGTCAACGAAAAAACACTTGACACGGCGGGAAAACGTGTGTATAGTTGTGACACCCAAAACTTTATAGCATATATGTATAGGAGGATATTGAAATGAGACGACGGACACTCGCGCTCACACTCGCTTTGGCGCTGCTTACAGGGGTAGTCGCCGGGTGTGGCGCTCAAGACGGGAGCTCCCCGTCCGCGCCCACGCAGACGGGCGCGGACGAAAACGGGTCGGGCGCGGCGCCGCAGAACACAGGGGATACCGCCGCGCCCGAGGATTCGGACGGCGGCGAGAAGCTCGCCGCCGTCCAGGAGCTCAATCTGCTGCTGTTTGACAACCGCGTCTACTCGCTTGACACCGGCGCGTCGCACAACCCGTTTGAGTGGCACATCCTCGGGCAGACAGGCGAGGGGCTGTTCCGCGTTTTTGCCGACGAGAACGGTTTTGACGTGCGCGAACTCGCCGGCGCGGAGAGCTACGAGATTTCCGACGACGGCCTCACGTACACTTTTAAGTTGCGCGACCACAACTGGGAGGACGGCGCGCCTGTGACTGCGCAAAACTACGTGGACGCCTTTGTCCGAGTCCATACGCCCGAAAATGCGTTTACATACTCGTTTTTCTATCAGGATATCGTGAACGCCGCCGAAGCGCTCGCCGGAGCCGTGCCGCCAACGGAGATCGGAGTGCGGGCTGTGGACGACAAGACGCTCGAAATAAAGCTCACGGCGCCGGCCCCCTATTTCCTCGATAAGCTTACGCTGCCGGTCTACTACCCCGTCCGGGCCGACCTCATCGGGGCGGATACGGACTCGTCATGGGGCAGCAGTATCGAAAAGACGATAAGCAACGGGCCGTTCAAATTTGCCGAATGGGTGCGCGATACATCCGTGACGCTGGTCAAAAATCCGGAGTATTGGGACGCGGACAGCGTACGTCTGGAAAAAGTGACGCTCACCGTGGTAAACGAGGACTCCACACGCGCGCAGCTTTTCAACGCGGGACAGCTTGACGTCGTTTCCGGCGCGGCTGACTACTTTGCAACATGGAAGGCGCAGGCCGACGCGGGCGAGATCGTCCGTGTAGAGCGGTTCAACGGACGCCTCGCGCGGCTGGATTTCCCGTGGGAGGGCGGTACCACGGGACTCACGAATAACCTGAAAATACGTCAGGCGCTCTCGCTGGCCATCGACCGGCAAGAGGCGGTTGATCTTGCGTTTAACGGTCTGCAGCTCCCGGCCTACGGGTTGTACCCGACAGGTGTATCGATCAGCGGAACGCCCGTGCGAGAGCTCGTCAGCGAGCCGCTCACGGAGCTTGCCGCGCAGTACGTAAACGACGACGCGGCGCTCCGGAAGCTGTTCGACGACGGACTTGCGGAGGAGGGCTTTGAGGGGACGCGCGCCGACGTGACGCTCTCGTTTTTCACAACCGACGTGGTGGAATCGCTGAAGGTCTTGCAGGAATACATCAAACAGACGTGGGAGACAAAGCTCGGGATAAACGTCAACATCGACCTCGTGACGGATCAGGGCCTTGCATATCAGAAAATGCTCGGATTCGAGTACGACGTCGCGTACTCAAATAATATAAGCACGGACTACAATGATCCATATCATTGGGCGAGCATATGGAGCAGTACCGGGGGAACGGCGCAATACTTCGGCGGTTACAACTCACCCCGGTACGACGCGGCGCTGAGCAGTCTCGCCGCAGAATCGGATCCTGCGAAACGCGCTGAGATATACGCGGAGCTCGAGCGCATACTCGTCGCGGAGGACTATCAGATAGTTCCCATCTACTACAGCCAGCTTGAATATTTCGCGCAGCCGTACATCAGGAATTTTGACTTCACCTCGCTCGTTTCGCCATACGAGTACAGCCGCGCGTACATCGTGGAGCACTGAGGGTATGGGCTTTCTCAAATACGCGCTCCGCAAGCTCGGTCTCATGGTCGTAACGCTCGCCATAATAGCGTCCGCGACATTCTTCCTCGTAAACGCCGTGCCGGGCAATCCCATAGCGGCGCGGACGCTGCGTATGCCTGAGACGGTAAAAGCCGAGCTCTACGCCAAATACGGCTTCGACAAACCCCTCTGGCCGCGTTACGTTATAACGATGCGCGGGCTTCTGCGCGGCGACTTCGGCATGTCGGCCGTGTACGAGGGCGACACGGTGCCGAATATCATCGCTTCTAAGCTGCCCGTCTCCGCGCGCCTCGGTCTCCAGCAGATGCTCGTCGGCGTGACGCTGGGGATACTGCTGGGGGTGGTGTCCGCGCTGAAAAACGGCAGGGCGGCGGATTTCGCCATAATCGCGCTCGCGGCGTTCGCGGTGTCGATCCCGCAGCTCGTATTTTCGCTGCTGCTGCAAAAGTTTTTCGCGGGGGCGAAAACCGGTCTCCCGATAATCGGCTGGTCGGGCTTCAAGTCCACAATTCTGCCCACGATAGCCGGAGCGTTCGTGTATACGTCGTTCTACGCGCGGCTGATGAAGTCGTCGATCCTCGACGTTATAGGACAGGAGTATATAATGACGGCCGAGTCGAAAGGCATATCCGGATTTCGTGTCGTGACGCGGCACGTACTGCGCAACGCATTTGTACCCATTATAACATATCTGCCGATGACTGTGGCCATGTGCGTCACCGGGTCGTTCTTTGTCGAGTCCGTGTTCACGATACCGGGACTTGGTTACTACTATGTCAAGTCGGTACAGCAGCGTGATCTGTCGATGGTCATGGGACTGACGGTGTTCATCGCGGCGCTTCTGCTCGCTGTCGTGTTTGTAACGGATATACTGTATAAGCTCGTTGACCCGCGTATACGGCTTGAGCGCGCCGGAAAGAGGTGATACGCCTGTGGCATGGAGGATTTTGCGGCGAAACCCCGTGGCGATGGCGGCGCTCGGGCTGATAGCGCTGTTTCTGATAATGGCGGTGCTCGGGCCGCGTCTGCGCGGAATTGACGGCGGGGTGATCAATGTCAAGGCTAAAAACGCCCCGCCGTCCCGAGAGCTGTGGTTCGGCGCCGACGACATGGGGCGCGATCTGTTCTCGAATCTGTGGCTCGGACTGCGCGTGTCTCTCACCGTGGCCGTCGTCTGCGGCGCCGCGCAAATAGTGCTCGGCAGCCTCATAGGCGGACTCATGGGTTACCTAGGCGGGATAGTCGACGTCGTCATAATGCGTGTGATTGAGATAATCTCATCGGTTCCCGGTCTGTTGATTACGATGATCGTCATGATGATTCTCGGTAACGGCGTGCTGTCGCTCCTGCTCGCAATCTCCATCACAAGCTGGTGCGGCACGGCGAGGCAGATCCGCGGACAGATAATGCAGCTTCGCGAGACGGAATACATTCTGGCGGCCGAGACGCTTGGCGCGGGCGCGTGGCGCACTATCACGCGGCATCTTATTCCAAACACCGCGGGTATTATAATAGTGAATCTCACGAGCAGTATCCCGCAGTATATTTTCATGGAGTCCGGACTGTCGTTTGTCGGTCTCGGACTGCAGCCGCCCAACATAAGTCTCGGGACGCTCATAGCTTCCGGTCAGGTACACATGGATTTTGCGCCCCATCAATTGCTTTTCCCGTGCGCCGCGCTGTGTTTAATCGTTCTGGCGTTCAATCTGCTTGGGGATGGACTGCGCAACGCGCTCGACCCCAGACTAAGGAGGTGAATCATGTCGGATCTGCTTGAAATCCGCAGACTGCGCGTATCGTATCACACGATGGCGGGAGAAATTCAGGCCGTTCGCGGCGTCGATCTCAGCGTCGGGGAAAATGAGGTCGTCGCGGTGGTGGGAGAATCCGGCTGCGGGAAGTCGGTAACTGCCCGATCCATTCTGCGGCTCGTCCGCCGCCCGGCGGGCGACATAAAGAGCGGCAGCGAGATTCTGTTTCGCGGCGAGAATGTTTTGAGCTTTGACAAAAAGCGACTGCGCAGATACAGGGGTGGGGAGTGCTCCATAGTATTTCAGGATCCGCTGTCCGCCCTCAACCCCACCATGCGCTCCGGACGTCAGATTGAGGAAAATCTGCGGGCGCACAGCGGAATTTCCGCGGCGGCGGCGCGTGCGGAGGCCGTCGAGCTTCTGCGGCGAGTCGGTTTTGACGATCCGGCGCGCCGTGCGAGACAGTATCCGCACGAGTTGTCCGGCGGCATGCGCCAGCGCGTAATGATCGCCATCGCTTTTTCCAACAGACCGAGCCTGCTGATAGCGGACGAGCCCACCACGGCGCTTGACGTGACTATACAGAGTCGCGTACTGGAGCTGCTGCGCGAGCTCCAGGTCGAAACGCGCGCCTCCATTGTGCTTATAACGCACGACCTCGGAGTCGTCGCCGGCATAGCGAAGCGTATTTACGTAATGTACGCCGGGCGGATAGTCGAATCGGGCTCCTCGGAAGATATTTTTTATCACACGGCGCACCCGTACACAAAAGCGTTGCTCGCATCAGTGCCGCGCATGACGATGCAGAGCAAGCTTCCTCTGCCATACATCCAAGGCGTTCCGCCGGAGCTTATAGATCCGCCCTCAGGATGTGCTTTCGCCGAACGGTGCGCCCTGTGCATGGATATATGCCGCCGCGAGGAGCCTAAGCTCACGGAAAGCAACGGACGCCACAGCACGGCGTGCTGGTTTGAAACGCTGCCCGGAACGGACGGGGGAGGTCTTCTGTGAGCGGAGATGCGATGTTCGAGGCGAGGGAGCTGTCACGCCACTACAGTACGGGAGGCGGGTTTCTGCGCGCGCTCGACGGCGTCAGCTTCAAGATATTCAAGGGAGAAACGCTCGGCGTCGTCGGCGAATCCGGCTGTGGAAAAACGACGTGCGGACGAACGCTTATAGGACTCTACGGGAAGACGGGCGGCTCGGCGCTGTACTGCGACGCCGACGTGCACACTCTTGCCGGCGAGGAAAAGAGGCGGTTCAAAAAAGAGGTTCAGATGGTTTTTCAAGACGCCTACTCGGCGCTCGATCCGCGCATGACAGCCGGCGATATCGTCTCGGAGGGGCCGGATATACACGGACTCACGCGTACGCGCGCGGAACGCGCCGAGCGTGCGGTACGGTACCTCGAACTCGTCGGTCTCGGCGGGGAACACCTGGGACGGTACGCGCACGAGTTTTCGGGAGGGCAGAGACAGCGTGTCGGGATTGCTCGCGCACTCGCGGTAGAACCGCAGTTCATTCTGCTTGACGAACCCATCTCCGCGCTCGACGTATCCATACAGGCGCAGATCATCAATCTGCTGATGGATCTGCAAAAACGTCTGGGGTTAACGTACATGTTTATAGCGCACGATCTCAGCGTCGTGCGTCTTGTATCCGACAGGATAGCCGTGATGTATCTCGGGAGCGTCGTCGAGCTTGCGTCGTCCGCCGAGATATACTACAATGCGCTCCACCCGTACACCCGCGCGTTGTACGCATCCGTGCCAATACCGGATCCCGAGCTTGAGATGAGGCGGCGGGCGGACGTTATAGGCGACGCCGCCGACCCGGGACTCCGTCCCGAGAGCGGATGCAAATTCGCGCCGCGCTGTAAATACGCGGACGGCGTGTGCCGCCGCGACGCTCCGCCTCTTATAGAATCGGACGAAGGGCACTTCATCGCCTGCCACTATCCGATCCAAAACATCGGCGCCGCTCCCGGAGAACGGGAGATGAAATTTTAGGACGCGCCGCCGCTGTCTGAAATGCTCAGATAGCGGCGGCGCGCCCCAGCCAGAGGAGATAGGATATGCCTGAGATAAATGAACGCGAAATAATCGAAACGCTGGCCGCGAAGGACGCCATACGTGAAAAGCTGTACATGTACTGCCGGAGTATGGACAGAACCGATATACGGCTTGGGTACGCCGTTTTCACAGAGGACAGCGAGGCGGACTACGGCCCGTATTATCGCGGCTCCGGGCGCGGGTTCGTGGACAGGCTCGCGCGTGAGGAAAACAGTCGCGTCGTCACCGAGTCGCACCAGTTGACAAACATCTCCATCCGTGTGCGCGGGGACTCAGCCGGCAGCGAGGCGTACATTACGTTTCTTATCGTCGCCCGAGACGAGGATGGCGTCATTCGCTCGTCGAGCGGAACAGGGCGGTTCGTGGATGAATGGGTAAAGCGCGACGGAGAGTGGTTTATAAAAAAGCGTGTTTTTTGTAACGACTTCATCAAGACTGCGACGCTCCCGGAACCGCCGCTCGTGTTCGGGGGCTCGAAAACGCGCGACGACCCCTCATACGCCGCGCTGGCGCCTGTCCAGCGGTACGTATGAAGCCATATCGGTAACGCCCTTGTACGCCGGGCGTATTATCCGGCCGTCTCCGACAAGCTCCTCGATGCGGTGCGCGCTCCAGCCCGCGATACGCGCGACGGCGAACAGGGGGGTAAACAGTTCGCGCGGCAGACCAAGCATCTCATAGACGAAACCGCTGTAGAAATCGATGTTTGCCGAGACGCCCTTGTACATTTTCCGCTCCCGCGCGATGAGCTCCGGCGCGAGATGCGCTACGGACGCGTACAGCGCGTACTCGTCCCGGCGTCCCTTTTCCGCGCTGAGTTGCTCGACAAAGCTCTCGAAAATGCGCGCGCGCGGGTCGCTCAACGAGTATATGGCGTGTCCGATGCCGTATATCAGCCCCGAGCGGTCGAAAGCCTCCCTGTGCAGCAGACGTTTCAGATAGCCGGACACGCAATCATCGTCCGTCCAGTCGGACACGTTTGCCTTGAGATCGTCCATCATCGCCATTACGCGGTTATTCGCGCCGCCGTGCCTCGGGCCTTTCAGGCTGCCGAGCGCGGCGGCGACGGCGCTGTACGTGTCCGTGCCGGACGACGACACGACGCGCACGGTGAACGCGGAGTTGTTGCCTCCCCCGTGCTCGGCGTGAAGCACGAGCGCGAGGTCGAGTACGCGCGCTTCAAGCTGGGTAAATTTCTTATCGCGACGGAGCAGACTGAGCAGATTTTCCGCGGCGGACAGCTCCGGATTCGGCAGGTGTATAAAGAGACTGCCGCCCCGTCCGTAGTGGTCGTAGGCGTTGTAGCAGTACACCGCCAGCATCGGCATCACGGCGATGAGGCGCAGACACTGCCGCAGGGTGTTGGGGATTGATACGTCGTCGGCATTGTCGTCGTAATAGTAGAGAGTGAGAACACAGCGGGCCAGCGCGTTCATCATATCGCGGCTCGCCGCTTTCATTATGGCGTCGCGCGTGAACGCCGCGGGCAAGTCACGGTATCCCGCGAGAAGCCGCGAAAAATCGCCGAGCTCCGCCGCATCGGGCAGTTCGCCAAACAGCAGGAGATACGCCGTCTCCTCAAAGCCGAAGCGCCGCTCGTCAATGAAGCCCCCCACAAGCTCCTCGACATCTATTCCGCGATAGTACAGCTTGCCGTCCATGGGGACTTCGACTCCGTCGATGATTTTTTTCGCGGTGATATTGGAGATATTCGTCAGTCCGGTGAGGACGCCGTTTCCGGACAGATCGCGCAGCCCTCTGTTCACCTTATACTGTGTGTACATGTCGTCCGGTATGCGCCATCTCTCGCATTTTTCGGAGAGTCTCGCAATCTCCGGGGTCATTTCCGAATAATTTATTTTTTCGCCCATACTGAATAATAACACCACTTTCTGACCGTGTTCTTCCGCGGACGCGGAGCTTTTACGCGCCGCCGTCATGTCTGATTCAAGTGTCAAAAGTCTCGCCCACCGCTGACCGGCGATTTATTTCGCCATATTTCACAAAAAGCCTCGTGAATACACAAAGTATTCACTACGTTTTTTGTATCATCTGACGAAAAAATCGACACGGTCATCGCCAGACTCACTTTCGATACTCGAATCATAGATCAAACGTATAATGCTTTCAAACAGTTTTTGGCTCACGCCAAGTGAGTTTCAACGCGGCTTACAGTACGCGCGGCAAGCCATCACGAACGAAATCACAATAAACGGAGGAAAATTGAAAATGGCTAAAACCAACAAAATCATCATTCAGGTGTGTCTGTGCGGAGCGGGCACAAAAAAGGCGCAGGCGCCCACCGTCCCTTACACGGCTGAGGAACTGGCGGAGCAGATCGTCGCTTGCGCGAAGGCAGGCGCGTCGATAGCGCACATCCACGTGCGCGAGGACAAGGAGGTTGACGGCAAGCTCGAGATCGGATACAAGTCGATGAGTCTGCAAAAATTCACCGACGCTGTCGAGGTCACGCGCGAGGCGTGTAAAAAAGCGGGCGTCGATATCCTCATAAACCTGACGACGTCGGGCGGCGAATACGAGGACGCGAAGCGTCTGGGACACCTCGGCGCGCTGCTGCCGGAGATGTGTTCGTTCGACCCGAACACTATAAACTGGGCCAACAGCTATATCTTTGAGAACAGCCCGCGCTTCCTGAATTATTTGAGCAAAGAAGTCGTCAAGCACGATATAAAGCCGGAGTTCGAGGTATTCGACACGGGACACATCGACAGCGTCATGTACTACGTCGAGAAGCACGACATCCCAAAGCCGCCGCACATCCAGTTTATCATGGGCGTCGGGGGTTCCATGCCCGCGACGACGGAGAATCTGGCGTTCCTCGTCGGCAAGCTGCCGCAGGGCTCTACGTGGTCTGTCTCCGGAATCGGACGCGGTCATCTGCCGATGCTGCTCGCGGGTCTGGCGCTCGGCGCGGACGGGCTGCGCGTGGGGTTGGAGGACAACATCTACTACTCGCGCGGCGCCATAGCGACGAATGTCCAGCTCGTCGAGCGCGCCGTTGAGCTATCAAAGCTCGCGCAGCGCGATATAGCCACGGCGGACGACGCGCGCGAGATACTCGGCATAACCCGCCACACGCTCCGCGACGGCAAGACGCAGCCCGCGACGTGGAAGCCGGAGTAGGATTCCGCGCATACAGCTCAATTTGCGCTTTACGCGCTTAAGAAAGGTGTGGTCATATAAATGGCAAAAAACAAAGTGGTATCGCTGGAGACGGCGATGGAGAAGGTGCGCAGCGGGCTGACGGTGCTCATACCGGGCTTCGTCAACGTCGGTGTGCCGGAAAAGCTGATACAGGGCATGATAGACAAGGATGTAAAGGACATAAACGTCATCTCGAACAACACGAGCGTCAAGGGCCGCGGGATAGGCCTCTTAGTCCACGACGGGCGCATAAAGCATATCACTTGCTCGCACATCGGCTCGAACACGGAGACGGTCGAAAAAGTAGTCGCGGGAGAGCTTAACGTGACGTTTGTGCCGCAAGGTACGCTCTGTGAGCGCGTCCGCGCGGGCGGCGCCGGCATCGGCGGCGTACTCACGCCGACGGGGCTGGGAACACCCATAGCGGAGGGCAAGGAAATAATAAATGTGGACGGAACGGATTATCTGCTCGAAAAGCCGCTGCGCGCCGACGTGGCGCTCATACACGCGTGGAAAGCGGACAAGATGGGCAACGTCGTATATCACCGCACGGCGCGCAATTTCAACCAAATCTGGGCTACGGCGGCCGACTGGGTAATAGTCGAGGCGGAGGAAGTCGTCGAGGTCGGGCAGCTCGATCCGGATCTGATTATGACGCCCGGCGCGCTTGTCGACGCCGTAGTGGCAATATAATTTTCGCCATGCTTCGCCGCACGCGCTTGCCGTATCTCCATACTGTCTGCGCACGAGCGGCATCGCCTGACGAAAATTGCATTTCCGCCATGCTTCGCCGCACGAAGGGATGTATCTTCCGTGCTTGTAAGTGAAAAAACAAAAATGATAAAGGCAATATCACGCACAATTATCATCATTATCATCCTTGCAGCATTTTGGGACAGATTATGGCTATTCAATCCATACGGCATTGAACACGGTCTGACAGTTGAATACGACAACGGTCGACTCTGCCGTATTGACGGCAGGGAATATGTTCAGCTAAGCAGTTTGCGCACGTATTCTGACGCTGTATTGATAGGTCGAGTGGGAAGCGAATGTTTTTATCGGATTAAAGGTTTGGATATCAAAGAATGGGTTGGCAGTAAATATGTTGGCGGAGGAACCTTGATAATGTGGAGAAATGCCGGCAGCGGTTGGATGACATTAAAGGAATTTGAACCGGATTATATACAGCTGCATGAGGTTAATGAGAAGTTGGGGAAAGAAGCCGTTCAGGACTATCGGCTGTTTGATACGCTCGTATCACTCATTGAAGAAGATGTTCGTACACCGCTGACACCATATTATGAGATAAATTCCGCTATGCGGAGATATGACTTGTACTCTGAAAAGCACCCCGGATTGGTATATTTCATATGTGAGTATGAGACGAAAGGCAAGGGGAGATTTTTACTGGACTTCTCTTATAATCATTATCAGGGCGCCTACTATTGCGTTGATGAAGTTGAATTCCCAATATTTGATGAATGAAAGGAAATCGAAAAATGGCTGATATTACGGGGCGCGATTTGATCGCTTACAGGACGGCGCGGTTCTTTGAGGACGGCGACCTTGTCAACCTGGGCATCGGTATGCCGACAAAATGCCTTGACTTTCTGCCCGAGGGCATAGACGTCTGGGTGGATACGGAAAACGGCGCAATAGGCCTTGCCGGCCCGCCTGCGGAGGGCGAGTGGACAGACCCCGACGTCGTGGACGCGGGCGGCGGCGTGTCAAAGCTGCGCGTGGGCGGCTGCTGCTTCGACAGCTTCACGTCGTTTGGGTATATACGCGGAGGACACGTAGCGGCGACGGTACTCGGCGCTTACGAGGTCGACGGGGAGGGCAACCTCGCCAACTGGATGATACCGGGCAAAACCGCCGCCGGCATGGGCGGGGCTATGGATCTCGTCGCGGGGGCGAAAAAAGTCCTCATAATGACGGAGCACTGTGACAAGAAGGGCAACCCTAAGATACTCAAAAAATGTACGCTGCCGCTGACGGCTGCGGGCGAGGTGGACTATATCATCTCGGAGCTGTGCGTCCTGCATAAGACGGACGCGGGTCTCGTGCTGGAGGAGCTCGCTCCCGGCGTATCCGTCGAGGAGGTCGTATCCAAGACGGACGCACAGCTCATAATACCCGATAAAATAGGGACGATGATATAGACGCAAAGCGGGCGTACCATAAAAATTTGAAAGGGGCAAATTCCCTGTGATTCAGACAATTATCATCCTTGTTTACTTCGCGCTGACGGTCTTGATCGGCGTGATGTCGATGAAGAAATCCAAGACATCGGACTCGTTCCACGGCGCGGAGATGGGGCTTTTCGCCATCGTCGCGGCCTCGGCGGGGGAGTGGCTGGGCGGTACGGCTACTACGGGCGTGTCGGAATACGGCTTCGACTACGGGCTGTCCGGCGCGTGGTACACCATATCAAACGGCATAGGCGTCTTTTTTCTCGCCATGCTGTTCGCCAAGCTCTACCGCAGTCTAAATTCCGTCACCGTGCCGGGTATAATAGAGAAATTCTTCGGCGTCAAGGCGCGTTCCGTGTCGAGCGTACTGCTCACCATCGTCATGCTCGCGGTCGGGCTCTCGCAGATGGTGGCGGCGGGCAAGCTCGGGGAATCGCTGATAGGAGTGCCGTTCGTTCCGTCGGTGATCGTGTTCGCCATAATCTTCATCGTTTACACGCTCGCCGGAGGCATGAACGCCGTGGCGTCCACCAATAAGATGCACTTGTTCGTGATGTATGGCGGCGTGATCGTGGCGGTAATTTTCGTAGTGTCGCGTCTCGGAGGCTTCGGAGAGCTCGTCCGCGGCCTTGACAGCGCTAACATGTCCGAGGCGACAAAGGACGCTCTGGCGGCGGCGGGACAGACCGCAAAGCCGGCGACGTCCGGCAGCTTTTTCGGGATGCTGACGATCGGCTTCAGCAAGGTCTCGTCGTGGGTCATAGCGTCCCTGCTCGGGGCGTGTACGGCGCAGGCCGGTATCCAACCGGTTCTCGCCGCGAAGGACGTCCATACCGCGAAAAAGGCGAGCATAATCACGGCGTTCGTCACCGCGCCGTTCGGACTGTTCACGGCGTTTCTCGGCATGGCGGCAAAGTCCATGTTTAACAAGGGCGATATGCTCGTTGCGGAGTCGGGCGCGCTCATCACGGGCAAGACGGCTCTGCCGACGCTTATGATGAACATACACGACAATCCCGTCGTCGGCGGCGTAGTCGGCGGACTCGTGCTGGCGTCGATCCTCGCGGCCATACTGTCCACCGTGTCGCCCATAATCCTCTCCGCGGGTACTATGGTCACAAAGGATCTGTACCAGCGCGTCCTGCGTCCAAAAGCCACGGACGCGGAGGTGCTTAAAATGTCGCGCATTACGACGGCGCTCTCCGGCGTCATATGCACACTGGGCGCGATAGCGCTCGTGAACGCGTCCGCGGTGCTCGACATAGTGTACGCGGCGTACAGCCTGCGCGGCGCTATCTTCGTCGTCGTGCTGCTGGGCATCTATTGGAAAAAGGCGAGCGAAAAAGGCGCGTGCTGGAGCATGGTGCTCACGGGAGCCGTAGCGGTGTTCTGGAAGGTCTACAACCTGTTTTTAGACAAGGGCCATTTCCCGGTAGCCGACTGGCTCACGGAGACATACGCCGCCGTCATAGTCGCTTTCGCGGCGACGGTGATATTCAGTCTCGTGTTCCCGAAAAGGCAGATGAAAGCGGCGTGATAAACGAGACGGCGGTACGCTGCTTTCTGTCGCTCGCGGACACGCTGAGCTTTTCCAACACGGCGAAGCAGGTGTACCTCACACAGCAGTCCGTGAGCAAAATAGTGTCCAATTTCGAGGCGGATCTCGGGTTCCGCCTCTTTGTCAGGACGCACCAACACGTCTCGCTCACAAAGGCGGGCGAGATATTTTATGACATGTTCTCAAGGTTTTCCACTGAGTTTGAGGCCGTATCTCAGAACGTACTGGAGTATTACGAGGGAATTTTCAGTTCCTTGCGCGTCGGGTATCTCGAATGGCTCGAGATATCCGACCGCGTAGCGAGCGCTGTCAAGCAGTTGAGGACGGAACGCCCCTCGGTAAGGTATACGGGCGAGCGCCATTCCCAGTTTGACCTGATAGAGCTTTTTATGGCGCGGAAGCTGGATATTATCATAACGTATTCGGAATTTGCGCCCAGGGGCGCCGGGATAAACAAATGCAAGGTGCTCGACACGCCGCTTGTGCTGCTCGTGGCGCCCGACAATCCGGCCGTCGCGCCCGGCGCCACGGTCGACGACTTCCGCAACGAGCCGTTCATCAAGGCCGCCGGAAGTCACGAGACGCACACGGCAAGCCGGAACAGGGCGAAGCGGCAGTGCCGGGAGCTCGGTTTTGCGCCGTCGGAGATCATCATATCGCCGAACCTCGAGTCGGCGTATCTCGCCACGGAGCTGGGGCAGGGAGTGCTGGTATCGACCATGCTGAGCAGAATGAGTCTGCACAGCGAACTTATCTGTTATGAGATAGGCAAGACGGAGCAGCTCCAATGCTTCTGGCATGAGGATACGGAGAATCCCGCCGTCGAATCGTTCATCTCCTACATCGAGAGAGCAGCCGCGCGCGAGTCCGCGCAGGCGAGACCCCGTCCCGCGCCATCCCGGTAAAGCCGCCGCGGGAGCGGGTTTCTTGACTTGTGGAACTTTTTCTCGCAGCTTGGTTATCGACCTCTTACTCCGGACTCCGCTTTCGCGATTATTCGATTAAAAACCTATACTTTTTTAACCGGCGCGAACCGCCGTTTTTTTATGCCGTTTCTCCGCCGCACACGCTCGCGCGGAGGGCGGCAAAAATCGCTGTACAGACCGTTTTCAACTTAATCTCGCCAATTTTTATCAATTATACCGCACATTACCAAAATGCGCAACACCTCGGTTAAAAAAGTATAGGTTTTTAACCACGCGTATCATATAAGCGAGAAGGGAAATATGCTCACATACCACTCAATTACAAATATCGGAAACCGGGAGACAAATGAAGACAGCGCGCTCTGCCTGCGCCGCGGGGAGGACTGCTGCTTCGCGGTGGCCGACGGGCTTGGAGGGCACGCGCACGGCGAGGACGCCTCGCGAAAGTTTGTCGAGGTCGTTGGGCGCGAATTTGAGAGCGCGGATTTTGAGGACGCGCGGTCGTTTCTCGCGAAAGCGTTCAGCGCCGCGCAGGATGAGATATTGAAGCTGCAGAAAACTCGCAGCGCGAAATTTGAGATGAAGACGACAGGCGTCGCGCTTATCGTCACGGACGGCAAGTGCGCGTGGGCGCACTGCGGCGATTCGCGTCTGTATATGTTCCGGAAAAACAAGGCGCGCATCCGCACGCTCGATCACAGTGTGCCGCAGATGCTCGCGCTGTCGGGAGAACTCAAAGAAAAAAAGATTGCACGCCACCCGGACCGCAACAGGCTGCTGCGCGTTCTGGGCGTGGAATGGGACTCCCCGCGTTTTGAAGTCTCCGACGAACTCGACGTATCCGGGGTTCAGGCATTCCTGCTGTGTACGGACGGGTTCTGGGAATTCATTGAGCAAAAGGAGATGGAGCGGCGCCTGAAAAAAAGCCCGTCTCCCGAGGAATGGCTGTCCGCGATGACGTCCTATGTCGAGAGTAACGGCGCCGGCGCCGACATGGACAACTACACCGCTATCGCGGTTATGGCGCGGGAGAACACGTGAGGTACGAGATATCGGCAAGCTCCGTCGCCGGTTCGCGCAAGGAGCAGCAGGACAGCTTCCGCGTGCGTGAGAGCGCGGACGCCGTCGCCGCCATAGTATGCGACGGGATGGGCGGCCTGACCGGCGGCGCGCTTGCGAGCGGGGCGGCGGCGGACAGATTCATTGAACTTTACTCCCGCAAAGCGCCGGATGAGAGCCGGACGGATTTTATGGCGAACGCCGTCCGCGAGCTTGACGAGTGCGTGTACAAGCTCTCCGACGCGCGCGGCGTCCGACTCCGCGCCGGAACAACCGCGGCGGCCGCCGTCATAGACGGCGACGCGCTCTGCTGGCTCTCTGTCGGCGACAGCCGCATATACATAGCGCGCGGCGGCGAAATCCAGAGAATCACGCGCGATCACAACTATTTTCTCACTCTGGGCGGCATCAAAACGCTGACGCGCGAACAGTACGAAGCGGAGGCAAAGCGCGGCGATGCGCTGATCAGTTTTATCGGAATGGGAGGCATAGACGTGATGGACATAAACACCTCGCCGCTTACTCTGCTGCACGGCGACGCGCTGCTGCTGACGAGCGACGGACTGTACAAAGCTGTGGATGAGAAAACGATCGGCCGCGTCCTGTGCGACGACCTCCCCGACAAGGCGCCTCGGCTGACACATCTGGCGGACAATTCCGGTCCGCGCAGGGACAACACGACCTGCATAGTTATCAAGTATTTGAGGAGTTGACGGCATGAAGCTCACAAAATGCACAAACAACCATTTTTACGACGCGGATAAGTATGATACCTGCCCGCACTGCGGAGCGCAAAGCCGGCCGCCAAAGGTGCAGACGGGACAGCCTGTTTGGCGCAATACGGAAGACCGCGAGACGGAGCGGCTGTCCGGTTCCGCACTCTGGGACAGCGTGGATCTGCCCGCGCCGGCGCCGCAGATTCCCGCTCCGGCAGCGCATACTCCCGCTCCGGTTCCGGCGCCCACACCGGCGCCGCCCGCTGTGACGGTGTATACTCCCGCGCCCGCGTACGCGGACGCCCCGCCGGAGCGTACGCCGCCCGCGCGCCCGGACACACCGCCTCCGGAACCGCCGCCCGCTCCCGTCCATGCGGGCGCGTCTCCCGAGGCGCCGCACACTCCGCCGCCGCCCCCGCTGCACCGCGCGGTATCCGAAGCGGCGCCGTATGAGCTGCCGCCACAGGCGGAGCAGAAAACCGTGGCGTTTTACGGCTTGAGCGAATCCGAGCCCGTCGTCGGATGGCTCGTCTGTGTCAAGGGCGAGTACCGCGGTCAGTCGTTCAACCTCAAATCGGGGCAGAATTTTATCGGACGCGCCGTGAACATGGACGTTTGGCTGGAAAAAGAGATCAGTGTTTCGCGGAACAAACACACGGTAATCGTATTCGAGCCGAAAAGCGGAATGTTTTTTGTGCAGCCGGGCGAGAGCGGCGGTCTCACATACTTGGACGGTGTGCTTGTTTTGACGCCCGTGCAGATGAATGCCTACTCAAAAATCAGCGTCGGCGGCTGCGAGCTGATTTTCATCCCGTTTTGCGGCGAGCACTTTTCATGGGAATAACCTATTCGTTTGTCACGGCTTCGCCGTAACAAACGAAACCACTCGAAAAGGATAATGTAGTATGAGGCGCTGTAACAACTGCTTTGAGGAATATTCAGAAGAATACGAGCTCTGCCCGCACTGCGGATATGCCGACGGAGCGGCGACGGGGGAGATATTCTATCTGTATCCCGGTTTACTGTTGGGCGGGCGGTACAGCGTGGGTCAGGTGCTCGGCTTCGGAGGTTTCGGAATCACATATAAGGCGTGGGACAGCAAACTGCGCTCCGTAGTCGCCGTCAAGGAATACTACCCGAGCGGGCTGGCAAACAGGGCGCCGGGCACAAAAAACGTCATTCTCTTTGCCCAAAACAGGGTAAAGGAGTACAACCATGGTCTGACGCGCTTTTTGGACGAGGCGCGCAACATGGCAAAATTCAGTTCCTGCAGGAATATCGTCAACATATATGAGTATTTTGAGGAGAACAACACGGCGTATCTCGTCATGGAGTATCTCGACGGCATAACGCTGGGAGATTTTCTCAAGGATAACACGCTGGAGCCGGACGATTGCATAGATATTATACGGCAGGTGACCTCGGCGCTCCGCGAAGTCCACGGGCAGGGCGTTCTCCACCGTGACGTGAGTCCCGACAATATCTTCATCTGCACGAACGGCGCCGTGAAGCTCATAGATTTCGGCGCGGCGCGTTTCGCGGCGGATGAGGACAAACTTCTCACCATCATATTAAAGCCCGGCTTTGCGCCGCCGGAACAGTATGAGCGCGTGAATGTCCAAGGGCCCTGGACTGATATATACGCCCTCGGCGCGACACTCTACTACATGGCGACCGGCGTGAAGCCGGAGGAATCCACAAACAGAAAAATACAGGACAACCTCCCGCCGCCACACGTCATAAACGCCGGTATTCCCGTCAATATCAGCAATACTATAATGAAAGCGCTGGCTGTTGACCGCCATATGCGCTTCAATACGGTCGAGGATTTTGAAAAGGGACTGCTCGGGTCGAAGAAGGTGTCCACCCTGGCGCAGGAGAAGAAGGCGCGAAAAAGACGGCGCCTGATGGGCGTGATAGCCGCGATGCTTGCCGTAACCGCGGGCGCGTCGGTTTTCGCGTTGACGTACAATAAGCAGCGCGAGGAGGAGACGCTGCCCGACGCGACGATAGAACTGCGGTACGCGCGCGGCGGAGACGCCGCGGCCGACAGTTCAAAGGAGGCCGCGCTCAGCGCGATAGCCGCGGCGTTCAGAAGCACTTTTCCGAACGTGGAAATAGCGATAGTCGGTTACGGCGCGGGGGAATATACCGGCGCGAACGGAGAGGATGCGTCGGGGGAAAACGCCGCCGTCCTGTTTGAGTCCTCGGGGCTTGACGATGCCGTGACGGCGGACGCGCTTGACATTTCGGATGTTATAGGCGACACGGAAAAAGCGGACTGCTGGTTCCTGGGCAAGTACAGCGGCTTTGCGGACGGCAAAAAAATTCCGCTGGGGTTCACGGCGCCCGCCGTGTATGTCAACACGACGCTTGCCGATCCGGAGGATGGTGGCGTGTCCGACATTTCCGGCGCGGGACAGTCGCTCGACGAATTTCTGTCGGAACGCTCGCCGTCATATCTGGGCGGGACGCCGGAATTTTTTGAAGTCCAGGCGGCGCTTCCCGGCCGTTACAGATTGCTGCGCCTTGACATGGGGGAAATTCCCGCGGAATTCGCCGACACGTGGAGCCTCGCGCCGTGCGGCAATGACGCGCAAAAGGCGGCAAAACGCTTTCTGCGTTATATGCTCAGCGACAACGCGCAGGACTACCTGCATCTGCGTCGTCACAGCGGCGCGCTGCCGCTGAATAAGCGCGTGCTGACCACATATTGCGAAGTTTACACCGATTTCACCGGATTTTTCGACAATATAGACAGGTACACTATCCGTGAGTAATATGTGTCACAAATATTTACCGGCAAATTCCGATATTGTCATTATTTCGGGACGCTCCAAATCCAGTCCGCCAAAATCCTTATCACCTGTGACAAACACATCCACGTCGGCTATTATCGCCGAGGCTAAAACAGGATAATCTTTTTTATCTCGGATTTTCGGAAATATATCCTCGTCAATTTCGGTTGGCGTGTAAGCAATTTCATAATTCAAACGGCGGAGAAAACGCTCCATCGCAGACTTTTTGTGTGAGAATTTCAAATCCATCACAACCCACAACTCATCGATGATTCGGCTGGACAGCACCAAGTTGAATTCTTCCGCTATCCGAACCGCCTGATCAGACAGGCGTCTGCCCGAAAATATTCCCGCCGAAATGAGGATATTGGTATCAAGCATAACGGTCAATTTTCTTTCTCCCACATCTGCTGCCGGATCTGCCTCAGCAAATCGACTACATCCTGCTCCGTACTCAGACCGGCATTACCTGCCTCTCCGGACATATCCCGCTGAAATTCCTCGAAAGCGAGACGATTGGAATTGAGCAATACCACCTCGCCGCCCTTCTCCATGAAGACGATTTTGTCTCCTTCTTTCAATTTCAATTTCTTCCTGATCTCAAAAGGTACTGTAATCTGACCTTTTACAGATATTCTCGCAACATCCATAACATGTGCATCTCCTGTCATTCTTCACTCGCGTTATAATCTTTACCTATATAGTATACGCTTTTACCTCAAAAATCAAGGCGATCGAACCGGTCGGCGTTGATCCGGTCGATGGACTGAAAGGACGATCACATCATTATGAAACTGTGTATGGGATGCTTTGAGGAGTATGACGACAGCCGCAGCATATGCCCTCTGTGCGGTTACGCGGAGGGAACGAGAGCCGCCGAGGCGCTGCATATGGAGCCGGGCAGTATCCTCGCGGATCGCTATATCGTGGGCAGGGTACTCGGCTACGGGGGCTTTGGCGTCACTTACATCGGGCGCGACGCGCAGCTTGAACGCACGGTCGCCATCAAGGAGTATCTGCCCGGAGAATTCTCAACGCGCGTCCCGGGGCAAACACAGATAACGGTATTCACCGACAATACGAAGCTCGAACAATATCAGACGGGTTTGAGGAAATTCGTCGAGGAGGCGCGCAGACTCGCGCAGTTCCAAAACGAAGACGGCATAGTGAAAGTATTTGACAGCTTTGAGGCGAACAACACCGCGTACATAATTATGGAGTATCTCGATGGCGAGACGCTCTCGGAGTATCTGCGCCGCTCGGGTGTCGTCCCCGCCGATCAGGCGTTTGAAATGCTCCTGCCGATAATCAGCTCGCTGTACAACGTGCATCAGCACGGCATAATACACAGGGATATAGCGCCGGACAATATTTTTATCACAAAAGACGGCAGGATAAAGCTCATAGACTTCGGCGCGGCGCGCTTTGCCACCACCGCGCACAGCCGCAGCCTGACCGTGATAATCAAGCCCGGATATTCACCGGAGGAACAATACCGCAGCCGCGGCGACCAGGGCGCGTACACGGACGTATACGCCGTGGGCGCCGTACTTTACCGTATGCTCACGGGCGAGACCCCGCCCGACGCGCTGGAACGCAGAGCGCAGTTTGAGAGTAAGCGGCGTGACATCTTAAAACCGCTGTCTAAGTTCAAAGTCAACCTGACGCAAAATCAGGAGACCGCCGTACTCAACGCGCTCAATGTGAGAATAGAAGACCGCACGCCCGACATGGCGGCGCTCGCCGGAGAGTTGACGAGCCGGACGCCCGTCGCGCGGCGGTACGGTAAAATCAAACGCATTGACGTGCTGCGCTGGCCGCTGTGGGCGAAGATAGCCGCGCCCGCGGGCGCGGCTGCCGTGGCGACGCTCAGTGCGCTGTTCGCGTTCGGCGTTATCGGGTTCGAGTCGTTTCTGCCCACGTCGATGAGAATACCGGACGGCATGGCGCGCGTACCGTCTATCGTAAACAATGAACTTGTGACAGCCGAGGAACGGATAATGGCGTCGTCACTATTATATACCATAGTAGATAAACAGTATTCGACCGTGATACCTGCGGATTTTGTGCTCACGCAGGACCTCAGTGCGGGCTCCGTTGTGGCTGTAAACAGTCTCATGCAGATCACCGTAAGCGGCGGGGCGGAGACAAAAATCGTCCCGGATGTCGTTGGAGAGAACATAGACGCCGTAAGGCAGCAGCTCGAGGAGTTGGGCTTCGCGGTGCGCGTCGTGCCCGAATACAGCGCGGTGGTCGCGGAGGGCGGCGTCATAGCCGCCGGCGCCGACGCGGGCGCGGAGCTTGCCGTAGGGGAGACTGTAATACTGCGTGTGTCCATGGGACGCGACCCGGCGGCGATTTTGGAAAAGGTCTCAACCCGGGCGCCTAAGCTCACGCTGCTCTCCTTTGAGCAGGCGATAGCGGAAGCGGAGCTATCGGGCTTTGCCGTGATTGTCTCCGCGTACGAATACAGCGTGGAGATACCCGCCGGACAGATAATATCGCAAAACCCGGAAGCCGGCGCGGACGGGCAGACGGGCGACGTCATACAGCTCGTCATATCGCGCGGCGCGCCGCGGGCGTATATGCCGGATATCCAGTACAAGCCGCTCGACGACGCCGTATCTATGCTGGAAGCCGAGGGCTTGGAGGCGAGAATACTGTATCAGGAGAGCGAGACCGTGGCAAAAGGGCATGTCGTCTCACAGGACCCGTCGTCCAAGACCGAACTCGATCCCGGCGCTTCCGTCACGATAACCGTCAGTTCCGGCGGCGCGTCCGTAAACGTGCCCGATCTTACCGGCATGAAAGAGTCTGACGCAAAGGGCGCCATTGCCGGCGCGGGCTTTTCCGCCGCCACACAGTATGAAAAGAGCGACACGGTACCCCAGGGCGCCGTCATACGCCAGTCGCCGTCTCCGGGCGCGTCCGCAAGCCGCGGCGACACTGTGACTATAACCGTGAGCAGCGGAAAGGCGCTCGTGGCGGTGCCCGACGTCACGGGGCGCAGCCGCGGCGACGCTCAATCGGCCATCACGGGCGCGAAGTTAAAATACACCGTGGTAGAGGCGCACAGCGAAACGGTAGAAAAAGACTTTGTAATCTCGCAGTCTCCGGCGGCGGGCACACAACAGGAGGAGAACTCGCACGTCGTGCTGACGGTGAGCCTCGGCCCGGAGTCTATCACCATACCGGACGTCACGGGCAAATCACAGTCGCTAGCCGAAAAGACACTGCGAGATCTGGGCTTCAACGTGTCCGCCGTGACGGACTTCAGCGACAGCGTACAGGAAAATAACGTGATTTCGCAAAGCCCCAAGAGCGGCGGCAAGGGATACAAAGGCGACACGGTGACCATCACGGTCAGTCTCGGGCAAAAAACCGGAAAGCTACCGGATTTCACCGGCAGCAGCGAGAGCGGCGCCCGCGACGCGCTGGGTAAAATGGGACTGGACATCACCATAAAATCCACGCAGGAATATAGCGACGACGTGCCGGAGGGCTGTGTCATATCGCAGAGCCCGTGGCAGGGCGCTGAGATCAAAAAGGGCGACACGGTCTCTCTCGTGGTCAGTCTCGGGCCTAAGCCCGTCAATATGCCCGGCGTATCGGGCAAGACGGAGAGCGAGGCGCGCGCCGCGCTCGAACTGCTCGGGCTCGCCGTAACGGTTAAGGAAGAATACAGCGAGACGGTGGCGAAAGGCAGCGTCATTTCGCAAAATCCGCAGTCGGGCGCGCAGGTGCGCAGGAGAGACGCCGCCACACTGACAATCAGTCTCGGCAGACAGCCAATAGACATACCGAATACCGCGGGGCAGCCGCTTTCGGCGGTAAAACCGCAGCTTGAAGCGCTCGGCTTTGCGGTGACCGTCACGGAAGAATACAGCGAGACCGTACCCGCGCAGAGCGTAATCTCCCAGAGCCCGAGCGGCGGCACGGGCTATAAGGGCGACACAATGACGCTCGTAGTGAGTAAAGGTAAAGAGCCGGTGGCCATCCCGGCGAACATCGTCGGATCGACAGCCTCGGACGCGCGGACGCAGCTCGAAGCACTGGGCTTTAAGGTGGCGGTTTCGGAAGAATACAGCGAGACCGTACCCGCCCAGAGCGTTATCTCCGGTAACCCGAGCGGCGGCACAGGCTATAAGGGCGATACGATAACGCTCAAGGTGAGCCGGGGGAGAGAACCTTTGACCATCCCCGCAGACTCCGCGGGAAAAACGGGCGCGGTGGTGAGGTCGCAGCTCGAAGCGCTCGGCTTCGCGGTGAGCGTTTCGGAGGAATACAGCGAGAGCGTACCCGCGCAGAGCGTAATTTCCCAAAGCCCGAGCGGCGGCACGGGCTACAGGGGCGACACGATAATGCTCAAGGTCAGCCGTGGCAGGGAACCGTACACGCTCCAAAGCTACGCGGGGCAAAACGGCGAGAGCGTGCGGTCAACGCTCGCGAACTGGGGTCTGGGCGTGACGCTCACGCAAGAGTACAGCAACACGGTATCGCAAGGCGGCGTAATATCGCAGTCGCCCGCGTCCGGCGCCACACTCTACAGAGGCGACGCCGTATCGCTCGTCGTCAGCCTCGGTCCCGAGATGATAACGGTGCCGAATATTGTAAACGTGAACATGGACGCGGCGGAGAGTACTCTCGCGGGTCAAGGTTTCGCGGTGACAAAAACCTCACAGTACAACAGCTCCGTCGCGCGCGGCAGCGTCATATCAAGCAGCCCCGCCTCCGGAACATCTGTCCGTAAGGATCAGGCGTCTGTAAGCATCGTCGTCAGCAACGGCCCCGACTGGTCAACATGGCAAGACACCAACCCCTCCGGCGACTACGAGAAACAGACACAATCGCTTTACAGGTACAGGGACAAGACGACGCAGACATTCAATTCCAAGCAGAGCTCACCTTGGGTATACGACTCAGAAACATATACATGGACGGCGTGGAAGGACAATGGCACGACGTCTGTCTCCTCTTCAAGCACGAGAGAGGTTCAGCAAACGAACCATCCCGCAGAGTATACCACCAAGACCGTCTGGCGGTATAACCGATGGCTGGTCAGCAGCACCGTATCCGCGCAAAACAGCAGTTACGGTGGCACATATGAAAGTATTGAGCTTGATAACAAGCTGACAAATCACGGCAGAGGTGAGTCACATAAAAACAGCGACAGATACGGCCCATATGGGAGCGTATTGCCTGATTGGTGGTGGAACGAGACTTCTGCGACGGTACAAGTTGAGACGCGAAGCGCGTACAGCACATACAAATACCGCGATAAGGTGTATGAATACACCTACTACAAATGGGGCAGTTGGTCAAGCTGGTCCACAACAGAACTTTCAGCCACCAACGACCGGGAAGTCGAACAGAAGACACAATACCGCTACCGCGGCACCCCGCTTGCGTGAGCGTCGCGCGTAACCCCCGTAGGGGATCAGTCCTCGACGTCCCTCCTATAGCGTGACCCGCCCCGACGACGCACAATTTTCAAACCGTCCGCGCAGCGGACACAACAATTCTCAATTTTCAATTCTCAACTCTCAATTCGCCGCGCAGCGGCGCAGTCAGGAGTGTGCTATGAATCTTGTCTTATCCGTGCATTTTGAGAACAGCTTTTTTGAATACGCGCTGCCGAATGTGAATAACAGCGCGATAAGCGCCGCCATTCCCGCCGGCGTCAGCGGCTTTTTGACGGACGTGACGCTCGACTTGGAGGTGTGGAACGGGCAGTGGCGTCTGCGCGAGAGCGAGACCGCCGGGTTTTACCGCGACCCGCAGCGCCGCGCGTTCGTAGAGCTTCGCGACGGCTTGCGCGTACCTATGGAGGAGAAGCGCTCCGGCAGCCGGTTCAGCGTCGTGACGGCGGCGCGCCCGCCCGGCAGCACCGGCTTTGATAAATACCGCCTTGTCCCCGGCCGCCTGACAATAGGCCGCGAACACGGCAGCAACATTTACTGCGGCTCACAGAAGCTGATGAGTGCCCATCACGCCGTTTTGGACGTGGCGCAGGATCTCTCGTGCTCCGTGACCGACATGAGCAATAACGGCACGTTCGTCGGCGGCAGGAGAATCAGTGGAGTCAGGCCCCTCGCCTACGGGGAAACCATAGATATATTCGGGCTGAAAATCGTGTATCTCGGCGATATTATTGCCGTAAACCGCCCCTCGGACGACTGCCGTATAACCGGTATTGAGCCGTTCGCGCCGCCTCTGCGTCCCGACGTTCCGGAGCGGGAGTCCGGCGAGGATAGCGAATACTACCAGCGCTCGCCCCGGCTTGTGGAGACGCCTGACGATGAGGAGATAGAGATAGAGGCGCCGCCAGCCGTAAACAGAAGCCGCCGCCAGCCGCTTTTATTCACCATAGGCCCGTCCATGACCATGGTGATACCCATGGCGTCCGGAGCGCTGTTCACAATGTTCGCCGCGCGCCAGAGCGGGCAGAGCGCGGGCGCGTTTATGTTCATGGGCATAATAACATCCGTGACGGCGGCGTTTATCGGCATATTCTGGGCGCTCATGAATCTGCGTTACCAGAAAAAAACCGAAGCGGAAGACGCGAGGCTGCGCGACGAGGCGTATCGCAAATACTTAGACAGAATACACGGCATTCTGGAGGAAAAGCACGCCATGAACCGCGCCCTGCTCGGCAAGCTGTACCCGCCGGCGTCCGCCGCGCCGCAGTTCGCGCGCGAGCGGAGCCTGCGCGTCTGGGACAGAAACGTCAATCACAGGGACTTCCTGCACGTAAGGCTCGGGCTGGGCAATATCCCCTCTCCCAATCTCGTCAAGGCGCCAAAGGAGAAATTTACGCTCGTTGACGACGAACTCGCTCAGGAACCGCACAGAATAGCGGACGAATATACGCAACTCAAAAACGTGCCCATCACCCTGCCGCTGCGCGAGAATAACCTCATAGGCGTTATCTCCGCCAACGCGCATGACACCGAAAACATCGCGCGCGTCATAGCGGTGCAAATCGCGGCGTACCACTCGTACAACGATGTGCGTATGGTGTTTTTGTACAAGGAGGCCGAGCAGGAAAAATACGAGTTCGCGCGCCTGCTGCCGCATGTGTGGAGCGAGGACGGGCAACTGCGTATGCTCGCCTGTGACGACGCGGGCACGGGCGAGGTGCTCTACCACCTGTCAACGCTCCTGCGCGCGCGGACGGAGGACGCGGACGACGCGGCGGGAAGCGCGTCCCCGGCGCCGCACTATGTGATTTTTGTCTCCGATCCGTCGATTATAGAGGGCGAGGCGGCGTCGAAGTACCTTTACGCCCCGACGTCGCGCATGGGCATATCCGTCGTATTGCCGTTCGGGACGATAGGGCGGCTGCCCAACAGTTGCAACATCCTCGTGCGGTGTGACGACGAGTTTTGCGGATTTTTCAGTATGGACGGCACTTGCGACAGCCGCGGCGGCGTGCGGTTTGACGCGATCTCCGCGCGGGACGCCGCGCAGTTCGCCCGCTCGCTCTCCGATATGCGCATAAGAGAGGAACAGGCCGCGGGCGCCGTGCCCTCGTCTCTGAGTTTCCTCGACATGTATAAAGTATCGCGCGCGGAGGATCTGGATGTATACCGCAACTGGCTGCAAAACCGCAGCTATGAGAGTATGAAAGCGATGATAGGCTATCGCGGCGCCGAAACGCCGCTCTACCTCGACATACACGAGAAGTACCACGGCCCGCACGGTCTTGTGGCGGGCACGACGGGCTCCGGCAAGAGCGAGACGCTGCAGACGTATATCCTCTCCCTCGCGGTGAGCTTCGACCCGCGCGAGGTGTCGTTCATACTTATCGACTACAAAGGCGGCGGTATGGCAAAGAGCTTCGAGGGGATGCCGCACGTCGCCGGTATCATAACCAATCTTGGAGGCAACCAGACTAACCGCGCGCTCGCGTCTATAAACAGCGAGATAAAAAGACGCCAGTCGGTGTTCAACGACTACGGTGTGAAGCACATAGACGAGTACATAGAGCTCTACCGCGCCGAGCGCGCGGACGCGCCGATGCCGCACCTGCTGATTATATCCGATGAGTTTGCGGAACTCAAAAAAGAGCAGCCGGAATTCGTGCGCGAACTCGTCTCGGCGGCGCGCGTCGGGCGCAGTCTCGGGATACACCTCATTCTCGCCACACAGGACCCGTCCGCGTCGGTTGACGAGGAGATATGGAGTAACTCCAGATTCAAGCTGTGTCTGCGCGTGGCGGGCAAGCAAAACTCTCAGGCGGTGCTGCGCCGCCCCGACGCGGCGCATATAACAAACGCGGGACGCGGGTATTTTCAGGTGGGCAACGACGAGATATTCGAGCTGTTCCAGTCCGGCTGGAGCGGCGCCGCCTATGAGCCGGAGACGCCGTACGGCGAGCGGACGCGTGACGATGTAAAGATGATAAATCTGTGGGGTAAGGCGGCCGTCAAACCCGCGAAGAAAAAGACGGATTCCGGCGGCGAGAAGGTGACGCAACTGCGCGCCGTCTCTGAACATATATCGAGCGTGGCGGCGGAGCACGGCATCACGGCTATAGCGGACATCTGGCTGCCGCCTCTGCCGGAACTCGTCTCACCGGAGGACTTTGATCAGCCGGCGCCGGTAAACGGCAGTCTCGCCGTGACGCTCGGTCTCGCCGACTACCCCGCGGGGCAGCGCCAGTTCGGTTATACGCTTGACCTCATACCGCAAGGGCATTTGATGATAGCGGGGCCGGGCGGTTCGGGCAAGACGACGCTGCTTCAAACTCTGCTGTACGGGCTGGCGGCGCGGTACACACCAGAACAGGTGAATTTCTACATAGCCGACTTCAACAGCCGCACGCTCGGGGTATTCACAAGTCTGCCACATTGCGGGGGCGTTATTTTCGACGACGACGCGGACAAGACGGACAAGCTGATGACAATGCTCACGAGGGAGCTCGGGCGGCGGGTCGCCCGCTTCTCAGAGAAAGGGATAGGCACATACAGGGAGTATTCGAAGCTGTACGGCGACGTTCCCGCCATCATCTTCGCCGTGGACAATTTCGCGGCGTTTACCGAGAACAAAGACAAATTGCAGGACGCGCTGACGCAGCTCACGCGACAGTCGGCGAGTTACGGGATATTTCTCGTCCTCACATGCCAAAGCGCGGGCGACGTGCGAGGCAGGATACGGCAGAATATGGGCTGCGGCATCGGACTTCAAATGACCGACAGGTTTGAGTATGAGGAGGTCATCGGCCAAAAGCCCGAATTTCTCGCCGACGACCGCGTAACGGGGCGCGGCCTGGCCGTATGCGCCGTAGGCGATAAGCCGGAAGCCCTGGAAGTGCAATTCGCGCTGGCGTTCGACGAGCCGGACGGCGCGACGCGCAACGCGGGTCTGCGCGCGCAGTTTGAGCGCATAGCGGCGACCCCCGGCGTCCGCGCCGCGCCGCGCATACCGCAGATACCGGACGATTTGAGCGTCGATAATCTGCTCTGCATACCGGAAATAGCGGAGAAATGCGGCAGCGGACGCTACATTCCGCTCGGATACGATATAACCGAGGCGGCGCCGCTGTATATAGATTTAACCGACACGTTCTGCTACACAATAAGCGGCGGACCCCGCAGCGGCAAGACGACGCTTCTCAAAGCGCTGATGACGCTGTGCGGACGAAACGGCTTTACGCTCCGTGTGTATGACGGCGCCGCGCGCGAGCTTGAAAGCTTCGCCCGCGAGCTTGGCGCCGGGTATATCGCGGATTCCGGCGGTCTCTACGATTTTTTTGAAAACGAGCTCGTACCGGAGATAAAAAGGCGCAATCCCGCTAAGGGCGATTTTATCGACGGCGGACGCATAGACCCTGACGCGCACTTTGCGTCCGAGCCTAAAATATGTCTTTTCGTCAACGATTACTCCGCGTTCTGCGACGCCGTATACAACTCCGAGCGCGACATGAAAGGGTATATCGAGACTATCCTGCTGCCGAAGGGCAAACTCCACATGTTCTACATATTCGCCTGCATATCTCCCGACGATTTTGCCGGGGAATGGGGCACAAAGCCGCTGCTGCGAAAATTTACGGCACACAGGGAGGGTCTGCATCTCGGCGGGAATATCGACAACCAACGCGTGTTCGATTTTGAGATTCCCATGCTCCGGAGGGGGCAGAAGCTGCCCGCCGGGCAGGGGCACGTCGTAGACGGCGGCGTTACGAAGCGCGTCAATGTAATCACGTAATGTTTCGGGGGTGACGGACGTTTGCAGGAGGATTTGGGCGCATATGTGCGAAGTGTACTGCGCGATGAGGATGTCAGCCGGACTTTGGAGAAGTCTCCGATGCTGCGGCGGCTGATCAAGCGTCTGCTTGACGAAATACGCGTATTGCGCAGCGACGAGGACGACGGCTCCGTATTCCCCGTGAAAATCGGCTCCGAGACAAGGCTTCTGCGCGCGTGCGACATCATCTTCCTCGAATCACACGGCAGAAAGATCGCACTTCGCACAATGGCGCAGGAAATATCGTTCTATTCAGGTTTTGATGGTCTTACGGCGCAGCTGCCCGACTGGTTCCTGCGCTGTCACAGGGGGTATATTGTGAACACAAAGAAGGTGCTCGGCGCGGATTTTGCTTTGGGTATACTGACGCTGTCCGACGGAAGCGCGGTGCCGTTCTCCCGCACCTATCGCGATGCCGTCCACGCCGCGCTGGACAAGACAGGAGGCGGCAAAACGGCGTGACGACGGCATTTATACTCACGCGCGCCGAGTGGAACTTCGCGCGCACCGGCGAGGGGTGGGCGGCCTCGCTCGTCGATAAAGGACTGGCTGTCTTTGACGAGGACGGCGGCATAACGCTCGGGCAGGAATTGCGGCTCATTGCGGAAGAAGCGGTGAGCGCCGACGCCGAGGAGCGCGAGCCGGGCGTATTCGCTCTGCGCGGCGGACGTTTTTGCATGCTCATAGAGCCGTATCGTTTGATACCGGACGCGCTGAAAATTTCGCTGTACAAAGACGAGAAGTCGCTCGTCGAAGCTATCAAAGGAAGGGATGAACGTATTGATGGTGAAACTGCTGGTTGACGTACACACGCCCGGTAATGGCAAGACGTACGAGTTTCAATTGGACGGCGATATGCCCGCGGAGCGCGCGGCGGCGCAGATAATACAAGCCGTCCGTGAGACGGAGAACGGCGCAATTGAGCTTGCTCCGCTCACCGCGACACTGTGCGACGAGACCGCGCGGTCGCGCGTCCCGCTCGATTTGACGCTTCGCGCCGCCGGCGTAAAAAGCGGCCACAGGCTGATTTTGGTGTGAGCCGCCCGGCGGCGCGAGGGCATGGCCGGCCTGTCAGCGAAACATCCAAAATCTGCATTTCATTACATAAATCGCGCGTTTCATTACAATTCGCTTGACGCGCATGGCGGGGAGGCGTAGATTATTATCGTAAACGCGAGAACAAAACCGATGTAAAAAATAAGGAGGAATCACATCAAATGAAACGCAAAATCACGGCAATACTCATGGCCATCGCCCTCTGCGCGGCGCTGCTCGCGGGCTGCGGCGGTTCAGGAGACGTGACGACATGGACAGATCCCGCTTCTACGCCGCCGTCGTATGACGACGGCGATGAGCGGAGCGAACCGTCTGACGGCGGATCCCGGATTTCGGAGGCGGTGGCCGATGAGCTTATCGCAGACGTTAAGCGCATGCTGTCGGCCGACGATTATTCGGGCGCGTACGGGTACGCGGACTCGGACACGTTCAAGTCGTTTGTAGAAAACAGCCCCGGCTCGGAGTATATCTCCGGCGATGGTTTTTGCGCAAGCGTTGTGTCCGGCGAGATGGTAATTACACTGTTTAACGTCGCCGATATTCCCGCAAACGGCGTATTTGACGGCGTTGAATATTTCATGTGGAGTATGCCCGTTGAATATAATGGCGCGTCTGCGACGGCGCTCAAATGCGGCAAATCGGACGTGAAAGAGAATATGTATACGGGGGCGTATGAGGAATACTGGTACATAGCGGGGACATGGGAACTCGTTTCGTCCTATAAGGGGAACATGGTCAACGGCGGGTTTGAGGGCGGCGTATCGTATTACGGAGCGAACAGCGGCAATGTAACCGAGAACTATTCCGGGGGGTATGACGGCGTATATATGAATCCCGAGGATAGGATGCCGTTTGCCGAGGGAGAGGAAGGAATTGACGCGGAAAAGCTCTATTTGCTCACACTTCCCGAACCCACGCCGCCCGCCGAACAGGAAACGCCGTCCTATGACGCCGAGATTTCGTCCCCACCGGTCGAGGCTGAATACACGGGTGATTTCGTAATCGAGGGGAAATGGAAAAGCGTCGGCGAATACGGCTTCGGGCAGGCGCAACCGGGCGCAATCGTGGTTTTTGACGGCGTTAATTGCAATTTTTACAGCCCGAGAGATACATACGCGTTTTATGAGAATGACGGCAAATATCAACTCGACGTCACGAGCTTTATGTTCGCGGAGAACCTGAGTTTTACAATAAAAATAGTCGATGAGGATCAAATCGAAATATACGGCGGTTCGGATACCACCTTTTTGAAGCGCGTGGGCTAACCAAAGCGTTTGCCGGATAGAGACAAACGCCGCCCGTCGTCCTGTTTGGTTGTTTTTGAATCTGTTTTGGATTGCAGACCTGGCGGATAGCTCTGTGGATGCCGGGTATGATTTTATTGTAACAGGCACTGGAACCTGTTACATCAAAAAAACGGCGGGAATACGCCGAAGGAGGAAAGAATATGCAGCAGATTCTACCTATCGTATTACTTATCGGGGTCAGCATCGTTATCTATTACGTTATGCGCGCGATCAGGCGTGGCGCGAACAGACTTATTTCGGGCGGCAGTTACAAGCTCGAAAAGGAGATGACCGGACAGGTTTGGGAATTTGAATCCGGCGTTGACAAGGAAAGCCTTATTGCGACGATAAAAAACCACTTTCCGGAAACAAGCCCACGCCTTGCTTGGAAAGGCAACTGGATTTGTGCCCGCAACGGCGACATGCTCGGCTTCGCTTACGGAGTCGTCAGCATTGAGTACGCGACCGGGACTATCCGTCACGTCAAAGCCGGAATGAAGTTCACAGAGACGAACGGGACGACGACCGCCGTGTTCAACTTCATTTCGTGGACGCAGAGCAACGGCGTGTGCCCGTACGCAAAGGAAATGGTCACGCTAACGGAAACGCTCAAGGCGCTGGTTTTATCTGTCGATTCAAACGCGAAGATTACGTCGTCTGCGCACTCATAAGGAGACGGGAGACGATATGAATAAATGCAGAATCTGCGGGAAAGAAAACTCTCCGAAATCCGTCTTCTGTACGGGATGCGGCACGAAGCTGGAACCGGACATTGACGCCGTTGTTAAACAGGCTGTGGCGAAAAAGACTTCCGGAACCAACAAGCGCAATGTCACCGGCGTGGTTATCATCGCCGTTATCGCGTTGATAATCTTTATCGCCGTAAAGAGCGCGGACAGCGCAGAAATCAAGAAGGTTAAGAACACCGACATCGGGCTTTCGAGCATGGGCGTCAATATCACCTACGGGCAGTTGCTTGACGGCTATTGCAAAAGCGAAAAATGGGAGAAGTTCACTTCAAACACTTATTCAAAGGTTGTGGAATTTACAGGGAAGACATCAAGCGGCGACGAAATACTAATTCAGTTCTCAGACCAGTATGGCGTGTATGACGGGAAGTATGTCGTCGTTTACGCCGAAGTAAACGGTAGATCGGTCGGCGATATGGAGATGGTTAACTGGTTTATGAACGCTGCCTACGACGTCGGATATTAAGGGGATTGCAGCAATGCGCAGTACATATGACGCGCGGGGCGGGGGAGGCGTAGATTGTGGGCGCAAATGCGAGAACAAAATCGACAAAAAAATAAGGAGGAACAATACATATGAAACGCAAAATCATGGCAATACTCTTGGCCATCGCCCTCTGCGCGGCGCTGGCGGGAACGGCGGCTGCGCTCACCGCGCGTCCCACGGCTTCCGCCGTGCTTGTCAACGGCAAGTCCGTTGCGTTCGACGCTTACAACATCAGCGATAACAACTACTTCAAGCTGCGCGATCTCGCCTATGCCCTGAACGGAAGCCAAAAACAGTTTGAGGTGACATGGGACGGCGCTAATAACGCGATAAATCTGCTCTCCGGCGTTGCCTATACGCCGGTCGGCGGCGAGATGACAGGCAAGGGCGCGGGCGACAAGACGCCCGTGGCCACATCGTCGAGGATAACACTCGACGGCAAAGACGTATCGCTCGCTGCGTACAACATCGACGGCAACAACTACTTCAAGCTGCGCGACATCGGCGCGGCCTTCGACTTCGGCGTCGACTGGGACGGCGCGCGGAATACGATTACAGTCGATACAAGCAAGGGGTACACTCCGGAAGAAGTCGAGTACATCACCATCAAGGGCGAGCGGTACAGCACAGCTTTGACCAGGCTTGATTGGAGGTATATGGGCTTGACGGACGCGGATATTGAACCGATGAAGCATATGACGAATCTGACATATCTTGATCTTAACGGCAACCAAATCAGCGACGCCGGCCCGCTGTCGGGATTGTCAAAGCTGACGACGCTTTATCTTGGCGGCACCCAAATCAGCGACATCAGACCGCTCTCGGGGCTGACAAATCTGACGGAGCTTGGGCTTGGCGGCAACCAAATCAGCGACATCGAGCCGCTATCGGGACTGTCGAAGCTGACGACGCTCGGGCTTGCCCACAATCAAATCAGCGACATCGGACCGCTGTCGGGGCTGACAGATCTGACGCGGCTTCTCCTTAGCGGCAACCAAATCAGCGACTTGAGACCACTGTCGGGTCTGACGAATCTGACGCTTCTTTGGCTTGACTTCAACCAAATCAGCGACGTGAGTCCACTGTCCGGGTTGACGAATCTGACGCATCTTGACCTTTCCGAAAATCAAATCAGCGACGCCGGGCCACTGTCGGAATTGACGAAACTGACGACGCTTTATCTTGGCTTCAATCAAATAAGCGACATCGGGCCGCTGTCGGGCCTGATGAAGCTGACGGAGCTCGGGCTTACCTACAATCAAATCAACGACATCAGACCACTCTCGGGTCTGACAAATCTGACGGAGCTTGGGCTTGGCGACAATCAAATCGGCGACATCAGCCCGCTGTCGGGTCTGACGAATCTGAAGGATATTAGTCTTGACTCCAATCAAATCAGCGACATAAGTCCGCTGTCGAGCTTGACGAATCTGACGGTGCTTGATCTTGAATCCAATCAAATCGGTGACGTCGGCCCGCTGTCGGGGTTGGCGAAGCTGACGTATCTTGATCTTCGCGACAATCAAATTAGCGATTGGTCTCCCGTCGCGCATGTTGAGGACGTAGTCGGCCGCCCGTAGCGGCGGACGTCCGGCGAGGAATCGCGCCACGCGTGCGCGCGCACAACAAAAAACGAGGAGGAACAACACTATGAAATGCAAAATGACAGCGATACTTTTGGCGCTCGCCCTCTGCGCGGCGCCCGCGGGAACGGCGCCGGCTGCGGCGGCCACGGCCACGGCTGCGCTCACCGCGCGTCCCACGGCTTCCGCCGTGCTTGTCAACGGCAAGTCCGTCGCGTTCGACGCTTACAACATCAGCGATAACAACTATTTCAAGTTGCGTGATCTGGCGTTTATACTCTCAGGCACTGAAAAACAGTTCGAGGTGAGCTACGATGAGGTCACAAGAGCCATAGCGCTCACGACCGGCGTGGCGTATACGCCGGTCGGCGGCGAGATGACAGGCAAGGGCGCGGGCGACAAGACGCCCGTGGCCACATCGTCGAGGATAACGCTCGACGGCAAAGACGTATCGTTCACGGCTTACAATATCGACGGCAACAACTACTTCAAGCTGCGCGACATCGGACAGGCGTTCGACTTCGGCGTCGACTGGGACGGCGCGCGCAACACGATTGTGATTGACACGGGGAAAGGGTACGCGGCGGAAAAAGTCGAGTACATCACCATCGGGGGCGATCGGTACAGCACAAGCCTGACCGAGCTTGAGTTCAGGCATATGAGCTTGACGGACGCGGATATTGAACCGCTGAAGCATATGACAAATCTGACGCAGCTTGATCTTTACTCCAATAGAATCAGCGATTTGAGTCCGCTGTCCGGGCTGACGAATCTGACGTATCTTGATCTTGGCTCCAATCAAATAAGCGACCTCAGCCCGCTGTCGGGGCTGACGAACCTGACGAATATTAGGCTTCATTACAACGACATCAGCGACGTGAGTCCGCTGTCGGGACTGACCACTTTGACGAGGCTTTGGCTTCACTCCAACGACATCAGCGACATAAGTCCGCTGTCGAGCTTGACGAAGCTGACGCAGCTTGATCTTATGAGCAACCAAATCGGCGACCTCAGCCCGCTGTCCGGGTTGACGAATTTGACGCAGCTTCACCTTGACTTCAATCAAATCAGCGACCTCGGCCCGCTATCGGAACTGACGAATCTGGTGTTTCTTGCCCTTGAACGGAATCAAATCAGCGACTTGAACCCACTGTCGGGGCTGACGAACCTGACGTATCTTGTCCTTGCCAACAACCACATCAGCGATATCAGCCCGCTGTCTGCCCTGACGAACCTGACGGATATTGCTCTTTACGGCAATCAAATCAGCGATTGGTCTCCCGTCGCGCATGTGAGGAACATAAACGGGCCGCCCGGAGCGGCGGACGTCCGGTGAGGAATCGCGCCGCGTGTGCGCGCGAGGGCAGTCTCACGGTCACGCCTGTTTCCAATGGATCCGGGTAAGAACTCGCGCGAATGGGAAAAACTCAAAAAAACCTCCGCTCTCGCCGCTCGCGTCTGTACTCCCCGCAGACCTCGATCAGTATGATATCGTCCCCGATGCGCTTTATGCACTCCCACGGAATGTTGTAGTCGTCTTCGCGTCCGAAAAAACCGCAATACCGACGCGGCCCCGGCACGATAATCGCCGTCACCTGCCCTGTCGAGGTGTTGACGACGACGTCGCACACGAAGCCCAGCCTGAGCCCGGTATGTATATTGATTACCTCTCTGCACCTTAAATCCGCGACACAGCACAACACGCGGCGCCACCCCCCTATACCTTCTATACTCTCATTATATTCCCGCGTTCGCGGAGTGATTACTTATTGGCGCGCACGCGGCCTCCCGTGAGGGCGGCTGCGTGCGCGTCGCCTTTGTCCGCACAAAGACGTACCAAATCGCGGGAGGCGGGGAAGTCGCGGGGAAAAGCGGGAGTCATATTGCGGGTACAGCAATATGCCCGATTTTCTGTGTCGCCGGCACATTTAATTGGGGATATTAAACATAATATAATTGTATACAACTCTCTAAATTGAAGGAGGAAGTGTAAAAATGGAAGAATTGAAATACAAGGACATGGTGTTCGAGTTGAAACCGCAGTATATGGAATGGGGGGATTGGTGTTATACGCCTCAGCTTTATTTCCGCGGCGCCGAGGAAATTCCGGGCGCAAAATACAATGTGGGCTGGCAGATATTCACAAAACCCATACATTGGATGGAACCCGACCCCCATTTCCACCGAGAGGAGGAGTATCTCGTATTCATAAACGCGGATCTCTACCACCCCGAAGAATTCGACGCAGAAATAGAGATATGGCTTGGCTATGACGTAAGCAAAATGGAAAAGCACGTTATTACCAAACCGTCCATTATCCGAATTCCCGGCAGCATGTGGCACTGTCCAATGGACTTCAAGAGGATTGATAAGCCGATTCTGTTCCAGGCGGTATATCTGGACGGCACCTGCGGCCGCGTATCACGGCGCGTCGACGAGGACGGAAACGAGCAATTTATCTACGGAGGGCCCGAGATCATGCACGGCTGCGTGCTTGACCCGTCAAAGGAGAGGTGTACATACTGCGGAAAATGCTTCCGGCTGAAAAACGAGGGGAAATAGATATGAAGCCGTCCGACTGAAAATGAGGAAAGGATGGTCGTGCAATGATAAAATATATAATAAAGCGGCTGCTGTGGATGATTCCGACGCTGCTCGGCGTCTCGCTGATGGTTCTGCTGTTCATAGAAATCACACCCGGCGACCCGGCGCGGATGATACTCGGCAACTACGCGTCTGACGAGCAGGTCGCCGAGCTGCGCGCGGAGCTCGGTCTCGACGATCCGCTCCCCGTCAGATACTACCGCTTTGTTGTAAACGCGGTCAAGGGCGATCTCGGGAAATCGCTCACGATGCACACGGATGTGACGCAGGATATTTTTGTGCGGTTCCCGTATACGCTGATCATTGTGTGCGTAAGCCTGCTGATTGCCGTGCTCCTCGGGATACCTATCGGAATTTACGCGGCTACGCATCAGTACACATGGAAAGATAACGCGGCTATTTTCGGATCGCTGTTCTGTGTTTCCATGCCCAGCTTCTGGTTCGCGCTTATACTGATCAATATTTTTGCCATCAGGCTCAGTCTGGTGCCGCCAATGGGCATCAAGCCGTGGACGGGCTGGATACTCCCCTGCGTTTCGCTGGCTATCGGCTACACGGCGTCCATCGCGCGGCAGATGCGCTCGAGTATGCTCGATGTGATAAGGCAGGACTATATAACCACCGCCCGCGCTAAAGGTCAGACCGAGAATAAGGTGCTCTACAAGCACGCGCTAAAAAACGCCTTAATTCCAGTCATAATGATTTTGGGCGGCATGTTCGGTATGTCACTCGGCGGAGCGCTCATCGCGGAGACGATCTTCTCCATCCCCGGCCTCGGCAGCTATACGCTCACGGCGCTGACGCAGCGGGACTACCCTGTCATTCAGGGGAGCGTACTCTATCTGGCAATCGCGTTCGGTATCGTTATGCTGGTGGTTGACGTTTTATTCGCGTTTGTCGATCCGAGGATACGGTCTCAATACAGCAGCAAAAAGGTCAAGAAAGGGGGGAACATATCAAATGGGAGCATCCGGGGGCAGTGACAAGCAAAAGAAATACTCGGCTTTTGGGGAGGTATGGCGTCAGCTAAAGAAGAACAAGCTGGCAATGGCCGGCCTTGTCATTATCGTTCTCTTGATACTTATCGCGATTTTTGCGCCGGTTATCGCTCCATACTCCTATGTCGAACAGGACCCGCTGCAGAAGTTCGCCCCGTCCAGCAGGGAGCATTTGCTCGGAACTGATAATCTGGGCCGGGATGTGCTGAGCCGGCTGTTATACGGCTCGCGGCAATCCTTGCAGATGGGTCTGTACTCGGTGGCGATAGCCGCCATCATCGGAATTATTATAGGCGCGATAGCCGGATTCTACGGCGGTTGGCTGGACAATCTACTGATGCGGATTCTAGATATTTACCAGTGTATTCCGATGATGCTTCTGTGCATTGTGCTCGCCGCCGCGCTCGGGCCCTCGCTGACAAACGCCACCGTCGCGATTGGTATCTGCTCGGCGCCGGGGTATGCGCGTCTCATCCGCGCCTCAATCCTGACTATCCGCGAATTGGAATACATCGAGGCGGCGCGGGCAATCGACGCGAGCGACTTCCGCATCATCACGAAGCACATTATCCCGAACGCCATCGCTCCGATGATCGTGCAGATCACTATGAGCATCGGCGGCATGATACTCTCGGGCGCAATGCTCACCTACATAGGCTTGGGCGCGCAGCCCCCCGTCGCGGAATGGGGCGGAATGTTGGCGGACGGAAGAAACTATATGCGGCAGCACGCCTCGCAGGTTATATATCCCGGGATATGCATCATGATCAGCGTCCTGTCCTTCAATCTTCTCGGCGACGGACTCAGAGACGCGCTGGATCCGCGTCTGAAGAACTGAGGTGACGCCGGTGGAACAACAGAATTTGTTGGAGATTTCAGATCTCGCGGTCGAATATCAAACGGACGACGCCGTCGTCCACGCGGTCAACGGGATTAACCTTGTCGTAAGAAAGGGCGAGACGCTCGGTGTAGTCGGAGAGACGGGCGCCGGCAAGACGACGATCGCGCGCTCTATTCTTCGCATTCTTCCAAACCCGCAGGCGAGAGTTCGCGCCGGGAAAATCCTTTTTGACGGACTGGACCTCATGCGCATATCCGAAAAAGAGATGCGTAAGATCCGCGGAAACAAGATCGCCATGATTTTTCAGGATCCGATGACGGCGCTCAACCCGATCGAACGCGTCGGCGATCAAATTGCGGAGACGATCGGGCTGCACAACAAAATCCTCCGCGCCGACGCCCAGCGCAGGGCTGTCGATATGTTGGAAATGGTGGGGATTCCCGGCGAGCGGTACGACGAATATCCTCACCAGTTCTCGGGAGGCATGAAGCAGAGGGTCGTCATCGCCATGGCGCTGGCCTGCAAGCCCGAGCTGCTGCTGGCCGACGAACCGACGACGGCCCTCGACGTCACGATTCAGGCGCAGGTACTCGAAATGATGCAGTCTCTAAAAAAGAAATTGGGCGCATCCATCATCCTTATCACGCATGATCTAGGCGTCGTGGCGAATATCTGCGACGTCGTCGCGGTGATCTACGCCGGGGAGATTGTCGAATACGGGACGGCGGAGGACATCTTCGACCGGGCGGCGCACCCGTATACGAGAGGACTGTTTAACTCGCTGCCCAGACTGAGGTCGTCGGAGCGCCGCCTCAAGCCGATAGGCGGTCTGATGCCGGACCCCTCCAACCTGCCGGCCGGGTGCAAGTTCGGCGTGAGGTGCCCGCACGCGCAAAGCGTGTGCCACGCCGAAAATCCCGGCGTGCGCGAGACGGAGGCGGGCCATCTGGTCAAATGCTTTTACGCGGGAGGTGAATACTGATGCCCGCGCTGCTGGAGGTCAAGGACCTGAAAAAATACTTCAAAACCGGCAGGGGGATGCTGCACGCCGTCGACGGAATCAGCTTCACCCTAGAACAGGGGCAGACGCTGGGAGTCGTAGGCGAGTCCGGCTGCGGGAAATCGACGCTTGGCAGGACGATCCTTCATCTGCTCGACGCGACGGGCGGACGTATTCTGTTCGAGGGAGAGGACATCACATCCCCGTCGCGGGCGGAGCTACACGTTTTACGCAGAAAAATGCAAATCATCTTTCAAGACCCCTTCTCCTCGCTGAATCCCCGCATGTCGGTGAGCGCGGCCATTATGGAACCGCTGCTGATACACAGCGGGCTGTCCCGCGACGACATGCAGGCCGAGACGCGGAAATTGATGGATACCGTCGGTCTGGCGGAGCGTTACGCGAACGCCTACCCGCACGAGCTTGACGGCGGACGCCGTCAGCGCATCGGCATCGCCCGCGCGCTTGCCCTTAACCCGAGGTTTATTGTCTGCGACGAGCCCGTTTCCGCCCTCGACGTCTCCATTCAGGCGCAGGTGTTGAATCTGCTGCTCGATTTACAGGAGGAGCGCAAGCTGACATACATTTTTGTCACGCACGATCTATCGGTCGTAAAGTATATTTCCAACGAAATCATGGTGATGTATCTCGGACAGATGGTCGAAAAGGCGCCGTCGGACGAGTTGTTCGAGAACGCGCTTCACCCGTATACGAAAGCGCTTCTCTCCGCGATTCCCGAGCCCGACATACATTGTCAACAGGAGCGCATCCTGATACATGGCGAGATAACCTCGCCGATAAACCCCGCGCCGGGCTGCCGCTTTATGGCGCGCTGCCCTTACGCCTCGGAGGCGTGCGCCGAACCGCAGATACTGGAGGAATACGCCCCGAACCACTTTGTCTCCTGCTGCAAATGCGGAGAACTCAATAAATGAAATGAAAGGAACATCTCAAATGAACAACAAATTCTTGAAAGCAATATCTCTCATGCTGTGCTGCGCGGCGGTCTTTTCCCTTGCGGCCTGCGGCGGCGGCGCGGACACTCCGGGCACATCGTCGCCGCCGCCTTCTCAGTCCGGCGCGGCGGATTCACCCGGCGCCTCTCAAGCCGTCACGGGCGGAGACAGCGTCACCGTGGCAATCGCGTCTGACGTGGGGTCGCTGGATCCGCGCAAGGTCAGCGGCGATGGATTTTTCCCCGTTATCAACTGCTTTTCCGAGACGTTATGGGGTTTTGGCTACAATAATGAGGAATCCTTTGTTCTCGCGGACACGAGGGACAAAGTAAGCTCGCTTGAATACACTATCCATCTCAAGGAAAATATCAAATTCTCCAACGGCAGCGCCTTCAACGCCGACGATGTGATTTTCACGTTTAATCTGTGGAAAAATGACCCGTCCCGCACGCATTACTTGCAAGCCGTCGATATGGAAAAAACGAAAAAAATCGACGAATACACCGTTGACCTCTGGTATACGCATTACAACGTCGGGCAGCTGGCGATGCTCGGCGCCGTGTATATCGTCGACGCCGAAACCTACGACGAGGACAACTTCTCGCAAAACCCCGTTGGAACGGGGCCGTATGTGATAAAGGAATATGTGATCAACAGCTACGTCACAATGACGGCGCGCGATGATTATTGGGGCGGAGAATTGTCCATAAAAAATATTGAGTTTAAGGTTATCAACGAGGACGCCCAGAAGGTCAACGCGCTGGACGCCCACACGGTGGACCTTGTGGGCGGCGTGCCAACCGGCGATATTGAGTACGTCAAGTCTCTGTCGGACTATGAAACCCGCACAATCGACCTGGGATACGCCCTTTCGTTCTCGTTTAATCTGAATGAGGCTTCCATCTTTTACAACAAGGATGCGCGCTACGCCGTCGCCTACGCGGTTGATAAGCAGGCGATCATAAACGCCGCCTTCGACGGGTACGCAACCGAATCCAAGCTGCCGTTCGCCGCGTCCCTCAACGATTACAGCGACGCTCTGTTAAACCTCCACGACACATACACGAAGGGCTACAATGTCGAGCTCGCGAAAGAGTACGCGGAGAAGGCCGGACTTGTCGGAAAGGAAGTCGAGATCGTCACATACGGCGATACCGGCTCCATTCTGATGGCGCAGATATTACAGGAGTCCCTCGAGCAGATTGGCGTCACGCTGAAAATCTCGAACTATGATATGGCGACATATTACACGGTCACAGGCGATCCGGAACGGTGGGATCTGTCAACCTCAGTCGGCGCGGGACCCTGCGGACTTGGCGCCGATGTAATGACCACCTTTGTCAGCTTCACGGCGCCGAGCGAGGTTCGGGATAAAATTGTCGCGGCGGGCACGGAGATCATGGGGACGGACGATCCCGAGGAGTATGCAAAGAAAATGATAGAATTCGTTAAGCTCTTTGAGGAGGAATGTCCGTGGTATTCCGTCCTCGATATGCAGTCCACCGTCACATATTCTAAGAAGATCGGAAACTTCGATCTGTACGGCGGCACAGGCTACCGGATCAAGGACTGGACTGTCGCTCCGTAACAGTGGCGCCGTTACAATAACTCAGCCATTCGCTGAAAACGCCGCCCCGACGGGAACCGGGGCGGCGTTTTTTTTCGCTTTAGGTTGGACTGCGCCTTGCAAACCGCGCCGGGATGTATTATCATGTATGGCGGGGATGGAAATGGCGGCGGCGGACGCCCCGCCCGCCGGAAAGGAGCTGCGGATAGAATGAAAAAAACGGCGGTGCTGATGGGTTCGGACAGCGATCTGGCGGTGATGGCGGAGACTATAAAAACGCTGCGCGAGTTCGGAATGCCGTTTGAAGCGCACATCATGTCGGCGCACAGGACGCCCGGACGCGCGGCGCGCTTTGCCGCCGACGCGCGACAAAACGGCTTCGGCGTCGTGATAGCGGCGGCGGGCAAGGCTGCGCATCTGGCGGGCGCCATAGCCGCGCATACGACGCTGCCCGTTATCGGGGTGCCGATAGGCGCGCAGGGGCTCGGAGGGCTCGACAGCCTGCTGTCAACGGCGCAGATGCCGCCCGGAGTGCCCGTGGCCACCGTCGCCGTGGACGGCGCGCGTAACGCCGCAGTTCTGGCCGCGCAGATACTGGCGGTCGGCGACGAAGCGCTGGCGGAGACGCTAGAGGCGTTCAAGTCGGGTATGGAGGAAAGCGTAATGAAAAAGGATGAAAAGCTGCAAAAGGAGATCGATAGCGTATGAAGAAGCTCGACATGCTCTACGAGGGCAAGGCAAAAAAAATATACAAAACAGGCGACCCTGAGGTCTTGATTGTGGAATACAAGGACGACGCCACGGCGTTCAACGGTGAAAAACGGGGCGCAATCTCCGGAAAGGGCGTCATAAACAACCGCATGACCAACTATTTTATGCGCCTTCTGGAGGGCTGCGGCATACCGACGCACTACATAGAGGAGCTCTCCGACAGGGAGACCGCGGTAAAACGCGTGGACATCGTGCCGCTGGAGGTCATAGTCCGCAACATATCGGCGGGCTCGTTCGCCAAGAGGTACGGCGTCAAGGAGGGTATAGTATTCAAAAACCCGACCGTGGAATTTTCGTACAAGGACGACGCCCTCGGCGACCCGCTTCTCAACACCTCTCACGCCCTCGCGCTCGGACTCGCGGCGCCGGAGGATATCGCGCTCATCCGCGAGTATGTCACGCAGATAAACCACTTCCTAAAATCGGAACTCTCGGAGTGCGACGTTACGCTCGTGGACTTCAAGGTGGAATTCGGGAAGCTCACGGGCGGCAAAATAGTGCTCGCCGACGAGATTTCTCCCGACACATGCAGATTCTGGGACACTAAGACGGGTGAAAAGCTCGATAAGGACAGGTTCAGGCAGGATCTCGGGAATGTTGAGGGCGCGTACGCCGAGATAGCTCGGCGTCTCGGGATCACGGTATGAGCGACGCCTACGCCGCCGCCGGGGTGGATGTCACGGCGGGCTACCGACAGGTGGAACTTATAAGGCCTATGATAAAATCGACGTACCGCGAGGGCGTTCTCGGCTCGCTCGGCGGCTTCGGCGGGCTGTTCGAGCCGAATTTCAAAGGTATGAAGCGCCCCGTCACGGTCTCGGGTACCGACGGCGTCGGCACAAAGCTGAAAATAGCGTTTCTTCTCGATAAGCACGGCACTGTGGGCATAGACTGCGTCGCTATGTGCGTCAACGACATTATATGCTCCGGCGCGGAGCCGCTTTTTTTCCTCGACTACATGGCCGTCGGCAAGAATATCCCGGAGCGCACGGCGGAGATAGTCTCCGGCGTCGCCGAGGGCTGCCGCGAGGCCGGCTGCGCGCTCATAGGCGGCGAGACGGCTGAGCACCCCGGCATGACGCTGCCCGACGAATACGACCTCGCGGGCTTCGCCGTCGGGCTTGTCGATTACGACGATATGCTCGACGGGAAGAATGTGCGCCCCGGCGACGCCGTAATAGCTCTGCCGTCGTCGGGCGTCCACTCAAACGGCTTTTCGCTCATACGCAAGATATTCTCACCCACGGCGCAGAGCCTTGCCGAATACGTCCCGGGGCTCGGAAAGACGCTCGGGGAGGAGCTTCTCACACCGACGCGGATATATGTAAAAACACTGCTCGGCCTGCTCCGGGGCTTCCCCGGCGCGGTGCGGAGCGCGGCGCATATCACGGGCGGCGGCATTTTTGAGAACGCGCCGCGCTGTCTGCCGGACGGCGTAAAGATGACCGTTGACGCGAGAGCGCTGGCCCGCCCGCCGATATTCGATATTATCGCCGCGAAGGGCGGCGTGCCGGAGCGCGATATGTACAACACGTTCAATATGGGCGCGGGTATGCTGCTTGCCGTAAAGGGCGATAAGGCGGACGACGTCCTGCGGGAGTTGCAGAGCCACGGCGAGAGCGCCGTGATCGCGGGCGAGTGCGGCGCGGGCGAAAAAGGGGTTGATATAATATGGTAAAAACGGCTGTCATGGTCTCCGGAGGCGGGACGAATCTTCAGGCGATAATCGACTCGCATATCTTCGGCGAGATAAAAAACTGCGAGCTCGCCGCCGTCATATCATCCAATCCGACGGCTTACGCGCTGTCAAGGGCGGAGTACGCCGGCATTCCGGCGCACGTCGTGGACGCCGGGCGCTACACAAACAGGGCGAGCTTTTCCGAGGCGGCGCACAGAAAGCTCAGCGAGCTGGAAATCGAGCTCATAGTCCTCGCGGGCTTTATGCACATACTCGGCCCCCCGCTCGTCAAGGCGTATCAGAACAGGATCATCAACATCCACCCGTCGCTGATTCCGTCGTTTTGCGGGCCGGGCTACTACGGACTGCGCGTTCACGAGGAGGCCTTGAAGTTCGGCGCGCGCGTTTCCGGCGCGACGGCGCATTTTGTGACAAACGAGGTCGATTCCGGCCCCATCATCCTCCAAAAAGCGGTCGATATACTGCCGGACGACACGCCGTTCACGCTCCAGCGGCGCATAATGGAGGAAGCCGAGTGGAAGATACTGCCGGAGGCGGTGTCGCTCTACTGCGAGGGACGCCTCGAGCTCGACGGGCAAATCGTCAGGATAAAGGGGGCGCGGGACGATGGAAGCGCGTCCTGACCCGCGCGACCTCCTTCGTGGCAACGCCTATCCGGGACGCGGGATCATTATCGGACGCGACGCCGGGAGCGCGCGCGACATAATAGCATACTTCATCATGGGCCGCAGCTTCAACAGCCGCAACCGCGTGTTCGCGGAGACGGACGACGGCATACGCACGGCGGCGCGCGACCCCGAGCGTCTGCGCGACCCGAGCCTTGTGATCTACCACCCCGTCCGCCGTATGCGGGACGGGCGCGTCGTCGTCACAAACGGCGACCAGACCGACACCATACGCGAAGCGCTCGCCGGGGGAGGTACGTTCCGCGCGGCGCTGCTCACGCGCGAGTTTGAGCCTGACCCGCCGCTGTACACCCCGAGGATATCCGGTATTCTGAACCCGGACGGCAGTTACGCGCTGTCCATCCTAAAGAGCGCGCATGGCGATCCGGGCTGCGTCCTGCGCCATTTCTTTGAGTATTCCGCCCCGATACCGGGGCTCGGGCACTTGATACACACATATGAGCACGACGGCGACCCGCCGCCGTCATTTCGCGGCGAGCCGCGTCCCGTGAGCATCGACGTCTCGGGCGGGCTGGATAAATTCGCGGGGGACGTCTGGGACGCGCTGGACGAGGACAACCGCGTCGCACTGTACGCGTACGCCTCCGGCTCCGCCGCGCGCGCGCCGGAGCGGGTGATCATCAACAGATAAGAGGCTGAGTGGTTTTGAAAGAGCTCGAACTAAAATACGGCTGCAACCCGAACCAAAAACCGGCGCGCGTGTTCGCCGTCTCCGGCGAGCTCCCGATCGCCGTGCTCAACGGCCGCCCGGGGTATATCAACCTGCTCGACGCGCTGAATTCTTATCAGCTCGCGCGGGAACTGCGCGAGGTCTCGGGGCTGCCCTCTGCGGCGAGCTTCAAGCACGTCTCCCCCGCGGGCGCGGCGATTGGCCTGCCGCTTGACGTGACGGAGCGGGCGGCGTATTTCGCCCCGGAGGGGGAGCTCTCCCCGCAGGCCGCGGCGTATATACGCGCGCGCGGGGCGGACAGGGTGAGCTCATACGGCGACTGGGCAGCGCTCTCGGATACGTGCGACGAGGACACGGCGCGCGCGCTGCTGCCCGAGGTGTCCGACGGCGTCATAGCTCCCGCTTTCACGGAGCGCGCGCTCGACTTTCTGCGGACAAAGCGGCGCGGCGGCTACGCCGTCGTGCAAATCGACGCTCACCGCGCGCCCGCCGCCGTCGAGCGGCGCGACGTGTACGGCGTGACGTTCGAACAGGGGCGTCAAAACGTCAAAATCGACGGGACGCTCCTCGAAAACATGGTCACTGAGAATAAGGACGTGCCGGCTCCCGCGCGGCGCGACCTTCTGATAGCGCTCATAACGCTGAAATACACGCAATCCAATTCCGTCGTTTACGCGAGGGACGGCGGGGCCATAGGCGTCGGCGCGGGTCAGCAGAGCCGCATACACTGTACGCGTCTGGCCGGGGGCAAGGCGGACAACTGGTTTTTGCGGCGGCACCCCAAGACATTGTCGCTGCCGTTTTTGCCCGATATTCCGCGCCCCGCGCGCGACAACGCCATTGACGTCTATATCTCGGACGACGCCTCCGACATTCTCTCCGGTGGCGCGTGGCAAGCCGTTTTCACCCGACGTCCGGAACCTCTGACGCCGGACGAGCGGCGCGAGTGGATAAGCTCCGTGACGGGCGTTTCGCTCAGCTCGGACGCGTTTTTTCCGTTTGGCGACAACATCGAGCGCGCGGCGCGCTCCGGCGTAAAATACATAGCCCAGCCCGGCGGCTCGGTGCGCGACGGCGACGTAATAGCGGCGTGCGACAGGCTGGGCATTGCGATGGCGTTCACAGGGGTAAGGTTGTTCTTGCATTGAGATCACCAATAAAAAATGAATTGGAAAGAAGCGAGCTATGAAGATTCTTGTAATAGGCGGCGGAGGGCGTGAGCACGCGATCTGCCGCGCGCTGAAAAGCTCACCGCGCGTAAAAAAGCTCTATTGCGCGCCGGGCAACGGCGGCATCGCGCAAATCGCGGAGTGTCCGCCTGTAATGGCCACGGACATTGAGGGCGTCACGCGCTTCGCGCTCGGCAACAACATCGACTACGTCGTCGTGGCGCCGGACGACCCGCTGGCCCTCGGCATGGTGGACGCGCTCGAGAGCGCCGGTATACGCGCGTTCGGCCCGCGCCAAAACGCCGCGATAATAGAGAGCAGCAAGGTATTCTCAAAAAACCTTATGGAGAAATACGGCATACCCACGGCGCGCTGGGCGTCGTTCACGGACGCCGGCGACGCCATACGGTACATAAGGGAGCACGGCGCGCCTATCGTCGTCAAGGCCGACGGACTCGCGCTCGGCAAGGGCGTCGTCGTCGCGGAGGACGTTTCCGCCGCCGAGGACGCTGTGCGCTCTATGATGCTCGACAAGAAATTCGGCGCCTCCGGCGCCCGCGTCGTGATCGAGGAATTTATGACGGGGCCGGAGGTGACGGTACTCGCGTTCACCGACGGCAAAACGCTCATGCCGATGCTGTCCTCGCAGGATCACAAGCGCGCGTATGACGGCGACAGGGGCCCCAATACCGGAGGTATGGGCGCGTTCGCCCCAAGCCCGCTGTACACGCCGGAAATCGCCGCGACCTGTATGGAGACAATCTTCATGCCCACGGCGGACGCGCTCCGCGCGGAGGGCAGACCGTTCAAGGGCGTGCTGTATTTCGGGCTCATGCTCACGCCGTCAGGCCCGCGCGTCGTCGAATACAACGCGCGGTTCGGCGACCCGGAGGCGCAGGCGGTGCTCCCGCTGCTCGATACCGAGCTGCTCGACATCATGGAGGCGGTTACGGACGGGCGGCTGTCTGAAATCGACATACGGTGGAAGCCGGGCGCGGCGTGCTGCGTCGTTATGGCGTCGGGCGGCTATCCCGGGGAGTATGAAAAGGGCAAAATCATAACCGGCCTCGACAGTCTCCCCCCGGACATCACCGTATACCACGCGGGAACGAGGTGCTCGGACGGGGCCTTCTATACGAACGGAGGGCGCGTGCTCGGCGTCACGGCGTCGGGGGCGGCACTCGGAGACGCCGTGGACAGAGCCTATTCCGGCGTCCGGAGGATCACATGGGACGGGGCGCATTACAGAACGGACATCGGCAGGGCGTGAAGTTGAAAGCGCTGTTTAGCGAGATAAAAAACAGTATAAAGCGCAAGCCGCGGCTCTTCGCGCTCTACGCCGCGCTGCGCGTGTTCGTGGTTGCCGTTCTCGTAGCGCAGATATTCAACGCGAACTGGGAGAACGTGCTGATGTGCGTCCTGACGCTCGCGCTGTTCACGATCCCGACGTTCATCGAAAGGCAGATCAAAATCGACGTCCCCGACACGCTCGAGGCCATCGTTCTGTTCTTCATATTCGCCGCCGAAATACTCGGCGAGGTACACGATTACTATGAGAGCATATCCGCGTGGGATACGATGCTGCATGCCGCGAACGGCTTTCTCGCCGCCGCCATCGGTCTCGCGCTCATCGACATACTAAACCGCGAGGACAGGTTCGCCATAAGCCTGTCGCCCGTGTTCGTCGCGGTATTCGCGTTCTGCTTTTCTATGACGATCGGCGTCGTGTGGGAGTTTTTCGAGTTCGCTATGGACGTCCTGTTCGGAGCTGATATGCAGAAAGACACGGTGCTCGGCGGCTACGTGGACATAGGGCTGTACGACACGATGAAAGACCTCATCGTCAATTTCATCGGCGCGGCCGTGTTCTCCGCTATCGGATATTTCTATATCAAGCGCCGCGGGGCGGGAGCGGGCGGACATTTCGTGCGCCGCTTCATCCTCACGAAGATGGGCGAGCGCTTTGATGAGGATATTGACGGGAAAATATCATATTAATCCGCTCGAAAAGTCTTATCCTTACGGCAAAGCCGCTCGGGACTTTTCTCGCTCATATGCGCATGTTTCTCGCCGCCTATGGCGGCAACCGAAACATATGCGCACTATTAATTCGGCACGACATATCGTGCGAATTAAT